>DATIBM010000387.1:0-13285 GCA_035457545.1 Nitrospiraceae bacterium | reverse complement strand
CGAAGAGCGGTTGGGCGAAACCCGAGACGATCGCAGCGCGATTTCCGCGTCCTTGTTGGAACTGACCGCGGAAACCATGCGCGTGGTCCGCCGGCTTCTCGCCAGAGACGCCGGAGAGCTTGATTCACTTCAACGGGACGTGCCGGCGCTCCTGTCGAGACTTCAGGCATCCCGACCGGCTAGCGTCCTGCAGCCCGACGGCGGACGGCAGGTCTCCGCTTCGACGCCCATATCGGCTCCCGGCATTACGGTCGCCCCGCCGGAGGCCGGCGGCCTCGCCGAGCCGGCCCATCATCATCCGGATGAGCTGACGGCCGAATACCTCTGTCCTGTAATCGACCCAGAAGTGCTTTCCTATTTTGTTCCCGAAGCCCAGGAACATCTCGATGCGCTCGAAGCCTTGCTGTTGAAGCTTGAGAAGGCGCCGCACAGCATGGACTTGATCCATCAGTTGTTCCGAAGCGCCCACACTCTCAAGGGGTCGGCGCTCACGGTGGGCTTTACCAGCATTGGCGATCTTGTCCATTATGTGGAAGACCTCATGGGCGCGTTGCGCGAGGGACGCATGAGGCTCCTCGCCGGGATGACGGACCTCATTCTGCGATCGATCGACGTCGTCCGGCTCCTCATGCGTCGCGATCCTTCGACGTTGCCGCAAGTCCGCGAGCGCTTCCGCGCCGTCGCCAAAGAACTGCAGGCGTTCGCGAGCCCTAGCGCCGCGGGAGCGGTGGCGCCGGCACAGCCCTCACCTCCTGCCGAGCAGGCGTCGCCAGCAGCCCAGGATGCGCGCGAGGCGCAGCAGTCGGAAGAGTCCTCCGGGTCACAGGGACACGATGTCATTCGCGTCAATCGCGAACGGTTGGAGCGGCTGCTGAACCTGGTTGGTGAGTTGGTGATTGGAAGGGGACGCCTTGAACAGCGGTTGCTCGTCCTGGAGCATCTGTCGAATCAGGTTCAGTCATTCAAAGGCAAGATGCTCGAAACGGTCAGGAGCTTCGAGGAGAAGCACTCCTTCACCCTTCCGACCGCCACCCCCTCTGCAGGCTCTCCGTCAAGTCCCGCTCACGTCCCCGGCCTGCAAGACTTCGGCGCGTTGGAATTCGATAAGTATGACGACTTCAACATCCTGGCCAGGCGCATTTCTGAAGTGACCGCCGATGTCACGGAGGCGATGGCGCAACTCTCAGGGTCCATCCGCCAAGCGCGCGAGGACATGAGCCAGCTTCAACATCTGACGCTCGGCATGCGGGACGAGATCGCCCGGGCCCGAATGGTGGCGATCGGAACCCCGTTTACCCGCTTCCGCCGAGCCGTTCGCGAGATGGCCCGCGCCACCGGAAAAGAAGTGACATTGGTCACGTCGGGCGAGCATACGGAGGTGGATACCGGCATCGTCGAGCGTTTGGTCGAACCGCTCGTGCACCTCGTCCGCAACGCGGTCTACCACGGCATCGAGCCGGCCGGAGTCCGTGTGGCCCAGTGCAAGCCCGCGGTCGGAACCGTCTACCTGCATGCCGCCCACCGCGGCAACGCCGTGGTCATCGAAGTCGAAGACGACGGAGCGGGGATCGACACGGAAAAGATCAAGGCGAAGGCCGTCGCCAAAGGACTCGTTTCTGCCGCGGTGGCGAAGACCATGCCGGATTCAGAGGCCATGAAGTTGATTTTTCTGCCCGGTTTCTCGACGGCCGACGAGGTGGGAGACCAGGCCGGACGGGGCGTCGGCCTCGATGCCGTCAAGAAAGTCATTGAGAGCATGAACGGCTTTGTTGATATTGAAACGGCGAAAGGAGTCGGCACCAAGTTCACGCTGAGCCTTCCGCTCACGTTGCTGATCGCCACAGCCTTGATTGTGCGGGCCGGCACCCAACGGTACGCCATCCCGCTGCCGAGCGTCCGAGAGGTCACCATCCCCACCGACAACGCGCTTCAACGGATTGCGTCGGATTGGGTCTTGCACGCCGGCAATGAGGCCATTCCCGTCCAATCGCTGACCCACGCCTTGAGCGGCATTCCCGCGGAGGTGCCGGAGCTGTCGCCGATCGTCATTGTCAGGGCGCCCACCGGCTCGCTCGGTCTGGCTGTCGATGAGTTGTTGGGCCGACAGGAGATCGTCGTCAAATCACTCGGTTCGCTCAAGGTTCTCGAACGATCCAGTTTTGGAGGCGCCTCGATCGACCCCGAAGGCCGTGTGATCTTGGTCGTCGATGTCACCAGACTCGGGCAAGGGGACCGAATCGCCGCGCTCTCCGCTGTAGAGACGGCCGACCCGCCTCAACTAAGCGACCAGGGCTCGCCCTCCGGTGCGGCTGCCCAGGAAGAGTCCTCCACCGGTCCTTCCATTCTCTTGATCGACGATTCGCTCAGCATCCGCAAGTTCGTCGCTCGCATGTTGGAGAATGCCGGCTACGCCGTCGATACCGCGGTAGACGGGGAGGACGGCCTGCGCAAGGCCGCCGCCAACCGCTATCGCCTGGTTATTACCGATTTAGAGATGCCGAAACTCAACGGATACGAAGTGATCCAAGCGCTTCGAGGTCGGGCTCAATCCCAGACGCTCCCGATCGTGGTGATGACGACCAGAGCCGGCGACAAGCATCGCCAACTGGCGCTGAACATCGGCGCCAGCGGGTATATCGCCAAGCCCGTTGAAGAACGGGCGCTGATCGCTGAGGTCGAGCGCTGGTTGCAACTGCCGCACTCGACGCGGACTTAACGGAGGCGGGCGCCCGGCGCGCGCGCAAACTGCATGGCCTTTCGCCAACGTGTGACCGCTCCGACCGCCGATTCCCAAACCGCGCGCTTTTTGGTCGTTCGCCTTCATCGCACGTATCTGGCCATTTGGGCGGAAAGCGTTCGCGGCGTGTTCACCGAACGGGAGTGTGACCCCAAACGGGAGATCGTCCTGCTCGGGGAGCGCTATACGCCGATGAATTTGGCCATGCGATTCCGGTTGCCCGCCCCACGACCGACCCCTGAGACCCGAATCGTGCTCTGTAGCCGGGATCGCTGGCGTTGCGCCAGCCCGGTGGATCAGGTCATCGGATTGACCGATATCCGTCGTGAACACATTCTGCCGTTGCCCCGTCTTTTCAGCGGCGAGGAACGGGTGTGGTTCCGCGGGTTGTTTCTGTTCCACGACGCGGTCGCCCTTCTGGTCAACCCCGACTGGCTTGTTCAAGAGGACCAGGCAGGCCGGCGGCTTGCCAATGCGGTCGGATCGTAGGCCGGGCGTTGTTGGGCGCGATGCCACGGACAATGAAGCCGTGCGTGCTCCTGCGCCGGCATCCATGACCGTTGACGTGCGGTCGAAATATGCTCAAACATACCCAGCCATCGGGCAAGCCCGTTACGGTCGCCGCTGCCGTCCAACTCCTGGTGTTCCGGATCGGAGGGCACACCTTCGCCGCCCGGGCGGAGGAGGTCGGCGGGGTCCAACCTTGGCCGACGACGATGCCGGTTCCCAGCTCCTCGCGATTCCTCACCGCCGTCGCCCGCCGGCACGATGAAGTCCTGCCCGTCTATGACTTGGCCGGGCAGCTTTCCCTCTCAATTCGGGACTCGGCTCCCTTGGCCCTCTTGGTCAAGCATGCGCTGGGTCCGCTGATTGTCCGGATTGATTCTGAAATTCCTTCGCTGGAAACGGTCGGGGCTGATATGATTCGGCCTGCGTCCGGACTCTATCCCGGGGTGAAGCAGGTTTGTCGACTGGCCCACACCGAGGTCCCGATGCTGTCGCTTCGGACGCTTGGGACGACACAGGAGAGTGTGACCGCATGACCTCACGCCCCATACCAGGGAGAACCCTATGCCGCGTGTTCTAGTTGCGGACGACAGCATCGCGGTACGCAAGGTGGCGGAACGCCTGCTGAAGGAGGCTGGGCTAAATGTCACCCTGGCCGCCAACGCCGAGGAGGCCATCACGTTGCTGGAGCATGACCCGCCGGACATCGTGGTGTCCGACGTCATCATGCCCGACAAGAGCGGCTATGAAGTCTGCGGCTATGTCCGCTCGCACTCCAAGTTTGCGACTATTCCCGTCCTTCTGATTTCCGGCATCGTCAATGATGACGTCACGAAGCAGGCGGAATCCTGTCGCGCGGACGGCGTGCTCAAGAAGCCGTTTCAAGGGACTTCGCTCCAGGACCGTGTCTCCGCGCTCCTGCACAAACGCCAGCCGGCCGAACCCCCGCCTGCTCCGGCTCCGGCACCCCCGTCTGCGCCCGCCGCTCTCAAACTGACAGATTCGGCACGAGCCGCGTCTGCGGCACCGGCCCAGCACATTGCGGACCATGAGTTGGACTCTTATCGTCTGGCGGCCAGCCGCCTGAAAGAAATCGAACACGAACTCGCTCAAGAACGGGCGCGTTCCTCCACATTGGCCCACGAACTGGAGGAAGCCAAACGTCAACAGACGCAAGCCGGCTCACTGGAAAACCAGCTGCGCGCCGAGCGTGACCATGTCGCACAATTGATGCAACGCGCGTCCGATTTAGAATTGGAGGCCAAGCGAGGGCAGGAAGCCGAGGTGGCGCTGGCGACCGAGCGCGAACGAATCGCTCAACTGACGACCGCGTTGTCGGAAGCGCAAGCGGCGGCTCAATCGGAAGCGCAGCATGCCCGGGAGATCGCACAGGCCCTCGAAGAACACCGGGCCCGGGTGGCGGAACTGACCCAGGCCCTCGCCGGAGCGCGAGAGACCGCACAAAAAGTACAGGAACTCGAAGCGACGCTGGAGGCCGAACGGGCCGCACAGGCCGAGCTGGTCAAGCAGATGACCGAGCTCGAACAGAAAGCGACACGCCTGGCGGAAGTCGAATCCGACCTGCAGGAGGCCGGCGCCGAACGCGACAGCCTGCGCAAACAGTGCGCCGCAGCCGAAGCCGAACTCGGCATGCGGACGAACGAAGCGACACAGCTCCGAGATCAACTGCGCGCCGCCCACGCCGCCTTGGCGGACGCTCGGCAGCACATCGAGCAGGTGGATGCAGATCTCGCCAACGCGAAACCCCAGGCCGCCCGCGTGCCGGAGCTGGAACAGGCGCTGGCGACGGTCCGGGAACGCGCGGAGCAATTGGCCGCGGACCTCGCGGAAATAAAGCCCAAGGCGGATCGGCTTCCCGACCTCGAACGCGCGCTGGCCGCGGAGCGGGAACGCAACGACGCGCTCACCCGCCGCATCGGCGAGGCAGAACACGCCGCCGAGCAATCCGCCAAGCGCTTGGAAGACATGGCCCGGAAGCTCGGAGAAATTGCGGGGCTCGCATCAAAACTGGGGAGCGGCCCCGGTCGATAACCGGCAACCCTGTGACATCCCCTCTCTAACCATGGCAGAACCGGCGGTCGCAGGCGATGAGTTTCAGCGCGAACTCCTTGAACTCTTCGCCGCCGAGGCCTACGAGTGGCTCGCGCAGATTCAACAGGCGCTCGCCCGCTTCCAAGCTTCCCTGGATCCCTCCGTGAAGTCCGATGCCTTGGACGTCATCTCCCGCGGAATTACCAGTTTGGGCGGGTCCGCCGCGACGGTCGACCTTCCGGCCATCCAGGAACTGGTGTTCAGCCTGCTGCCGTTGCTGGAGCAGCTCCGCGGAGCGGACTCGATGGGCGCCAGCGAGACGCTCGCCAACCTGCGCGACTCGCTCGCCAACATCACGGGACTGGTGGCGTCCAATACCGGCATCCCGGCGACCGTCACCTTTGAAGCGCAGAAGCCGGGCCTCCGCCACGCCAAAGAGTTGCTGCACGCGCTTCACACACTGCGCCGGGCGCAGCTGCGCACAGCGTCTGCCGCCCGTTCCGTAATCGACCGCGTGATCCGACTAGTGCAGCAGGACCTGGAGCGGGGATGCTCCCAAGTGGATCCGCCGACCATCATCGCGCAAGTGGACCAGGTCTGTCGCGATCATGACGATTTTGTCCGCCGGGTGCAGTCCGCGCTTCCATCCTTGAGTGCAGCCGTGGCGGCCTTGCAATCCATGTCCCGCCAGCCGGCCTCAAGCCGTCCTCCTGATCAGGCGACGGAATGTCTCCAGACGGTGGATCAACTTATGGATCAAGCACGGCAACGCGACGCCATGCCATTGCTGCATTTCTTTCAGGGGCTGTCCTCGTTCATCAAGATTGTGACCGAGCGTCGGTTGGCGATATCCGCCCAGCGGTTCGGAGCGGTGGAGACTCGACTGGCCGCCATGGGAGCAACCGCCCAGGCATGGCTCGAAGCCGAGCGAGTGGAACGAACGGCGATCGTCGAACTCCTCGCGGCCTAATCACGGTCTTTTCGCATATGAAATCCTTGGCCTTCCGTCCTGTCGGACCGCACCGAACCACGCGGACAAGACAAGCGGCGACCGTCAGGCACTGAGGCAACCCGATGGCCTATGAGCAGTTCTGGGGCTTGCAGGCTCGACCGTTCGACAATGTTCCCGATCCGCGGTTTTACTTCCCATCCACGAAGCACGAGACCGCCCGCCAGCGCATGCTCTATGGAATCGAGGCGCGAAAGGGAGCCCTGTTGTTGACGGGCGCCATCGGATCGGGGAAAACCCTGCTGAGCCGGGCGCTCGTCCTCGCCCTTCATCCGTCCCGCTACGATATGGCGCTCGTGACCAACCCGGCACTGCCCCTCGTGGAATTTCTGGCGGAGATTGCGTACCAGTTCGGGCTGAGTCCTGAAGGCAGCAAGCGGGAACTGATGCACCGACTGCATGACCGGTTCCTCCAGAACCATCAACAAGGTTTGACCACCGTGTTGATCATTGATGAAGCCCAAAGCATCGCGGAAGATCGCATTTTCGAAGAACTGCGGCTCCTGCTCAACTTTCAGTTGAACCATCAATGTCTCGTGACGCTGCTGCTGATGGGCCAACCGGAATTGGCCGACCGGGTGTGCGGCATCCTGCAACTGGATCAACGCATCGCGCTGCGCTGCCACCTGCTGCCGTTCGACCAAGAGGAGACGCGGGCCTATATCACCGCCAGACTCCGATCTGCGGGAACGCCCCGCGACCTGTTCTCCAAGGATGCCCAGGCCGAGATACACCGGCAGTCCGGGGGCGTGTGCCGCGTGATCAACTCCATCTGCGATCTCTGTTTGTTGCTCGGATCTCTGGACGCGGTGGATTGCGTCACACCACCCCTGGTCGAGCAGGCGCTGAAGGTATTGTAAAGGGGAAGCCGATGGCAGACCATCAGGCGATGATCAACCAACAGGTCGACGCAGACGGCTGGTACCAGGCGGCGACGCGGGAACTGTCCCGTCTCAGCCGGACTGTCCGGTTACAGGACCCGCTGGATCTCACCGAGTTGACGGACATCGCGAAGGGCATGACCACATCGCTCGGCCGATCGGAGACCCTCGTAGTCCAGGCGCTGTCGGCCCCGTTGGGAGACCGGTTGATCGCCAATCTCGTGCACGTGGGCATCCTGGCCGCACGAATCGGTTTAGGTCTCAACTACGGCGGCCGCCAATTGGAGCAACTCACCCTCGCGGGCCTCCTGCATGACATCGGCATCTTTTCGGTGCCGCCGTCGCTGATTCAAAAGCCCGGCAAACTGACGCCGCAGGAACGAGCCGTCCTGGAACAGCATCCCGAGGCAGGCTTCAAGGCGATCACACGACTGGGGCCAGACTATGACTGGTTAGCGACCGTGGTGCGCCAGGCGCATGAACGATGGTCCGGTCAGGGGTATCCGCAACGGCTTAAAGGAAGCCAGATTCATCCCTTCGCCCAGGTGATCGGGTTGGCGGACGTGTTTGAAGCGTTGGTCAGCCCGCGGCCCTATCGCCGCCGCATGCTGCCGCACGAAGCCATTCGGGAACTGCTGCGGCACGAGCGAGGCGCCTTCTCACGGACGGTCCTTAAGGCGCTCGTCGAACAACTGTCCGTCTATCCCCTGGGGACCAAGGTCCGTCTGAGTTCAGGGGATGAGGGGTTTGTCGTCCGCCTCAATCCACGATTTCCCATGAGACCCGTCGTCCAGATCGGCGACGAAGACTCGGGAAGCGAGCTCACAACCGCGATCGACTTAAGCTCAACGCCGGACCTGTATATTCTGGATGCCGTCGCCCCGCCGGAACCTCACTACCTGTCTCGCTCGCTGCCCACAGCCATTTCCGCTTCCTCTGCAATAGAACCACAATCGTTTTCCGATCGCTTCTCAGCTCTCCTGGAAGGGCTTGATGAGATCGCCTCGACCATTCAACAGGTGGTGGAGTCTCAAGAAGAATCCCCGGAATCGGGCTCTTCGTCGGTCCCATAACATCCCCCTGTTCCGTCACCCTTGTTCCCCCTTGCGCAAGACAGCCCGCCGTCGTTTCCTGCCACGCGCCAACCGGGGCGGTCGTGTATGTCCGATGGATGTCCTTGAAATGTCGAGACCCCTCCGCCTAAATCTTGGGCAGTGTGCATGAAGAGGCCGCGCCGTTTGATCCCCGGGATCATTTCCACATGGTTACCCACAGGCCTTGCACAATTTCTGTGGAAAGCGCACGTGCGCGTGGTCGATCTTTGATGGAGCAATCAGCGTCCGTGATTCCTATGCTGGAACTTCGTATAATCGCCCGAGCCCGCTTCAGAGAAATCGGGGAGGAAGGGGGCCGGCCGATCGGCCGAATCCCCCTCCTGACATAGAGCGAAGGCGATGGCCAAACTCATTACGCCACGACGGGAAGAAAACCTCACGGAACGGGCCCAGGAATATATCCGGGTGCACCTGCTGTTCCCTTCGGCCCTGCTCGGGCTCATTCTGCTGATCGCCGGCACCATGGCGCTGGGCTACCAGTACCTCGCCGATATTTACGGAGGCGGGACGTTCATCTACAGCACGGCTCTGTTCTTGCTCGGCGCGCTGGCCGGATGGGGGCAATCCCAGTACCACCGGTACCTGCTCAAGGAGGCGCCGGAATATTTCGCAGGGCGACTCCGGGCCTTTGCCAGTCATGACCGGCGGTTCAAGCGGAAAGAGCCCGTGATGGTGACCGTCGACCATCCGGGTAGAAAATGGGTGCCGCTGTGGTATGGCCTGGCGACCGCCGTCCTTGTGGGAGCTTCGTCCCTTGCCACCGCCAGCGGGCATGTCTATGCCGTCGCCGCCTACCTGCTGCCCTGGTCGGGATTTTTTTGCTCGCGGATCTACGCCTGGAGGGAACTCTGGGGACCGGCGCGGGCCGCGCTACGATAGGGTGAAGGAACCGGACAATCAGCGGAGCTTCTTGGCTCGTCCGGTGCGAACCGCTCTTGCCTGCTCGAGAGTTTCGACTCGCTTCTGCAATTCCCGCAACTGCTGCCGCATCTCAGGCAGGTGGGGGATCAGCGCCTGCGCCCTGAGGGCCTGCTCGTGCGGCATGGCGGGGGCTCCCGAGACGATCTGGTCCGAGGTCACGCTGCGGTTCACGCCGGAGCGCGCCGCGATCAACACCCGGTCCGCGATCTGGAGATGGTCGGCCAATCCAGCCTGGCCGCCGATCATGACGTGGCTCCCCACGCGCGTGCTGCCGGCGATCCCGACCTGCGCCACGACGATCGTATCCTCGCCGATCTCGACGTTGTGCGCGATCTGCACCAGATTATCCACCTTGGTCCCGCGGCGAATCCGCGTCATGCCGAAGGTCGCCCGATCGACCGTGACGTTGGCGCCGAGTTCCACGTCATCTTCGAGCACGACCCCGCCGATTTGCGGGACCTTGTGATGGCGCCCTTCGTGCTGCACATACCCGAACCCGTCGCTGCCGATCACGGTCCCGCTGTGGATCACCACCCGGCGCCCGATAGCACAGCGCTCGCGCACGACCACGTTCGGATAGAGGACGCAGTCGTCGCCGATCTCGGTCTCCTCGCCGATGAACACGCCCGGGTACAGGGTCACTCTGGCTCCGATCGTCACCCGATCGCCCAATGTCACCGAGGGCCAGATCGATGCATCGGCGCCGATGCGGACCTCCGAGCCCTGGACCAGGTCCGCCGCGATGCCGCGCGTCCGGTAGGCGGGCGCGAACCACTGTTGCACGACGCGGGCAAAGGCATAGGCGGGATGTGGCACGACAATCTGCGGCTGCGGGATCTCCGCAAACCGATGGGCCACGATGAACGCCGCCGCCCGGCTTTCGCGCGCTTGTGAGAGGAACCGATCCTGCGCGATATAACTGAGGTCCGCCGGTCCGGCCTCTTGCAAACTCGAGACGCCACGGATGACCGGGGCGGGATCGCCTTCAAGCCGTCCCTGAACAAACTCGGCAATGTCCGCGAGTGAAATGGCAGGGGAGGGAATCGCCACGACGCGCTAGCCTCGTTTCCTCTTCGCTGCGACGCGGGCCGGCCGGGATTTCGGTTTGGGCTTCGGTTTGGGTTTCGCGGCACGGGGCTCGGCCGACGCCGGCGGGGCAAGCCGCCGGTCCACGTAGTGGACGACGTCCGCCACCGTGACGAGGCCTTGCAGGTCCCGATCGGGACTCTGGATATCGAACGCCTCCTCCACCCGATAGAGCAGCTCGATCGTGGCCATGGAATCCAATCCCAAATCATCGCGAAGTTGCGCGTCGGACGGAATCCCGCTGGGATCGCGTTTCAGATAGGCTCCCAGCGCTTGGAGGATGCGTGTCTGGACGGATGCCTCGACCATGAGATGCGTCCCCCTCAGGCGGCGAATTTCTTGAAGACGACAGCCGCGTTGTTGCTGCCGAAGCCGAAGGCGTTCATCATCGCGACCCGCACCCGCCGCTGCTGGACCTGGGTGGAAATGCCGGCCAGCGCGCAGGCCGGATCCGGATCGTCATAATTGCGAGTGGGATGCACCATCCCGGTGTCGATCGCGAGGGCGCAGGCCACGGACCCAATGGCGCCGGCCGCGCCCAGCGTGTGGCCGACCAGAGACTTGGTGGCGTTCACCGCCAATCGATCGGCCCTGGATTTGAACAACTGGCGGATCGCCTTCACCTCCACGGCGTCCCCCACCACGGTCGACGTCGCATGGGCGTTGATGTAGTCCACCTGAGCCGGTGTGACCCCGGCGTCATCCAGCGCCAGTTTCATGGTGGTGGCCACCTCCACGCCGTCCTCGCGGGGGATGACCATATGGTAGGCCTCGCTGGTCGCGGCATAGCCCGCGACTTCCGCGTAGATCCGGGCCTTCCGTTTTCTTGCATGCGGGAGCGATTCCAAGATGAGCGCGGCCGCGCCTTCGCCCATCACGAACCCGTCCCGCTGCCGTTCGAACGGACGCGAGGCGGCGTCGGGCCGATCATTGAACCCGGTCGAGAGCGCCCGCAGCGAACAAAATCCGGCGAAGACCAGCGGGGTGATGCTGGCATCGGCTCCGACCGTGATCACGACATCGGCCTGACCGGTGCGAATCGCGTTCAGCGCCTGGCCGACCGCGTGCGCGCTTGACGAACAGGCGGTTGAAATCGTGAGGTTCGGCCCCTTGGCCCCATAGACCATGGCGACGATGCCGGAGGCGGAGTTGAGAGTAATGGTCGGAATGAAATTGGGGTGCACGCGATTGGGCCGCTGCGTCTGGTACAACTGGGTGATTTCCCGCTCGCCCATGACCATCCCGCCCATGCCGGCTCCCATGATCACGCCGACCCGGTGGGCACGGACCAGGTCCAGACGCAACCCGGCATCCGCCAGCGCCTCTTTAGCCGCCACCAGCGCAAACTGCGCGTAACGGTCCACCCGTTCGACCATCGGTCCTTCGAGGTACTGCGCCGGGTTGAACCCGCGGACCTGGCCGGCCACGCGACAGCGATAGAGGTCCATCGGAAAGGGATCGAAGGATTCGATGGCCGTGATGCCAGCTCGACCTTCCAGGGCAGCCTTCCAGAACTCGCCGACCCCGATGCCGATCGGAGAGACCATCCCCAGACCTGTCACGACCACGCGAGATGCCATGGGTTTCACATTATACCGGAATCAAATCGCTTGCTTGTACCTGAAGGGTGGAGAGCAGTCAACGTTTTTGCGGAGGTCGTGGACGAACACCGAGGTTAATATCGGACCCGGAGCAAGAGGTACAGGGCCACGCTCAGGAACACGATATTGGCCATCCAGGCGGCCAGCACGGGCAGGAGGACGCCGCTTCGACCCAACGCAATCGCGACCGAATGGGTCATCCAGTAAAAGAATCCCACGACCATGGCCTGGCCGATTCCCATCGCGAGGCCCGTGCCCCTCGTGCCCATTTTGCGGAGGCTGAGCGCGATACCGACCAGCACCATGATGACGCTGACGAACGGAAAGGCCATCCGGCCATGGTAGTCGGTGAGCACGCGGGAAAAATTATACCCATCGAGGCTCAGTCGATCGATATAGGCCTTCAGTTCGCGCAGGGTCAGCGATTCCGACTCGACCGCCAACCAGGAATCGAAATCCTGCGGTTCTTGCGAGAGCGGTAGGGGCTTCTCCGTGAACGGCTCCATCGTCACGTTGCCGTTGGGGAGGAACCGGCGATCGATGCCGTCCTGCAGCAGCCAGCCTCGTTCCGTATGGACGGCCTGTTTGGCTTCGGTCAGGAGGGTGAGACGAAACTGCGGCCCCAACTGATAGACGCGCACACCCTGGAGCACCCGACCGCCCGGCTCCACCAATTCCACGTTCAGCAGGGCGGGCCCGCGAATCTGGAGCCAGGGCCGCGCGGCCTTCAGGGCCAGATTCTGGGGTTTCTTTTCGATAAAGGTGTTCTTGACGTATTCCGCCCGTGCGGTGGCCGTCGGAATGATCACGGAGGTCATGCCGAGCAACAGCACTGAGATCACACCGCCGATCACCAGGAACGGGGCGGCGAGCCGGCCCAAGCTGACGCCGCAACTCCGCATGGCCGTGATCTCATGGTTGCGGGACAAGAGTCCCAGCGACAACAGCGTCGCCATCAAGACCGCCAACGGCGCGATTTGAAACGTGATTCCAGGGGTTCTGAGGAGAAAAAATGACAGAATGTCGGACATTTGGGCGTCATACTTCAAAAATCTTCTTAATTTTTCAAAGAAATCGATGACCAGATAGATCGTCATCAATCCCGAGAAGCACATCAGGAACAGCTTCGCGAATTCCAGACCAATGTAACGGAAGAGAATCGTCATGCCTCTCACCGCCGGCTGACTCGATAGAACGCCACGATCGTGATGAAGGCAAAGACCAGGTTGGGCAGCCAGGCGCCGGCCAAGGGCGGAATGACCAACGTCGTCACGAGGAACTCACAGAGCATGTTCAGCATGTAATAGACCACGACGATGACGACGCCGACGGCAAAGCCGCCCATCCGTCCCGAACGCTTGGAGACGATGCCGGTC
>DATIBM010000386.1:0-8266 GCA_035457545.1 Nitrospiraceae bacterium | reverse complement strand
TGTCCGCCGGCATCAGATTTTTCAATCTGGCCGATGAATCCCTCCTCGTTGAGGATGCGCAAAATCTCGCCCTTCATCTTCGACGCGGGAACGACTACCGCGTCATGACCTCGTTGGGCTGCGTTTCGGATTCGGTTCAATAAATCTGCAATTGGGTCCGTGACCATCGGAAGCTCTCACCTCACATGAATTCGCCCGTCCTCGCCTTGCTCACCAACTGGATTTACGGACTCCGGGAACTTCCCCCCTGAGACTCAGGAACCGAAAGCAAATGCGGCACATCTCAAAGCGGTTCAAATAGCCGCGCACTCGGCCGCAGAGGGGGCAACGGTGATACGCCCGCACCTTGAATTTGGGATCTCTTGCAGCCTTCAGTTTCAGCGCTAGTCTTGCCACGCCCTTGTCCTCCGTTCACCGGGAGCGGCCTCCAACCGCCTCGCCCCCATGAGCCGCCTTCTGCCCGCTCCTTACGTACGGAACGGAACTCCCATATGTTTGAGCAAGGCCTTCCCTTCGTCGTTGGTCTTGGCCGTCGTCACGAACGTGATGTCCATGCCGTGGATCGAGGCCACCGAATCGTATTGGATCTCTGGAAAAATCAACTGCTCCTTCAGCCCAAGCGTGTAATTGCCGCGGCCGTCGAACGCCTTGGCGGACACCCCGCGAAAATCCCGGATGCGCGGAAGGGCGACGCTGACGAGCCGGTCGAAAAACTCATACATGCGCTTGGCCCGCAGCGTGACCTTGACGCCGATCGGCATGCCCTGCCGGAGCTTGAAACCCGCGATGGCCTTCTTCGCCCGGGTGATCACCGGACGCTGCCCGGTGATGATGCTCAACTCGGTCGCCGCGCTTTCCAGCAACTTCACGTTCTGGATCGCCTCCCCCATCCCGACGTTGAGGACAATCCGATTCAGCCTCGGCACCTGCATGGGATTCTTGTAGCCGAACTCCTTGATCAGCGCCGGCACCACCTGCTCCTTGTATCGCTCAACCACCCGCGATATTCCGGCCTGACTATCGGGAGTCGATTCGGTCTCCGCCGCCGCCAGCGCCGGCTCTTTCTTTCGCCCGCCCGACGGCTTCCCAGCCGCAGGCTTCCCGCCCGCGGGCTTTTCCGACTTGCCTTTTGGAGAATCTTTCGGACTCATGATTATTCAATCGCCTGCTGAGATTGCTTGCTCATCCGCACGCGGCGGCCATCGTCCATGACTTTGATGCCCACGCGCGTCGGCTTTTGCGTCGCCGGACAGAGCAACATGACGTTGGAAATCGGCAACGGGGCCTCCCGTTCGACAATCCCGCCTTGCCGCACTTTCGGATTCGGCTTGGTGTGCCGTTTGATCATGTTGAGTTTTTCAACCAGAACCTTGGCCGTCCCCGGGTGAACCGAGAGAACCTTGCCGCTCTTGCCCCGCTCCCGACCGGAGATCACGACGACGGTATCTCCTTTTTTGATCCGAGATTTCTTCAGCGCCTGCATACCGAGCCGTCCTCTCTCTCGCCGCTCACAACACTTCCGGAGCCAGAGAAATGATCTTCATGAACTTTTTCCACCGCAGTTCCCGCGCCACGGGGCCGAAGATGCGCGTCCCGATCGGCTCCCCCTGGGCGTTGATCAGCACACAGGCGTTCCGATCGAACTTGATGTAGGAGCCGTCTTCCCGGCGCACGCCCTTGGTGGTCCGCACAATGACCGCCCGGCTGACATCCCCTTTTTTTACAGAGGCCTGGGGAATGGCTTCCTTGACGGCCACCACGACGATGTCCCCCAGCGATCCGTACCGCCGGCCAGAGCCGCCGAGGACGTGAAAACACATCACTTGCCTGGCTCCGGAGTTATCCGCCACATCCATGTATGTATAGTTCTGAATCATCGCGTGCTCGACTCTCGCTTCGCCGACATCAATCCGCTTGGATCATCCTCGCTTGGCCACGATCTCAAGCACACGCCAGTGTTTGTGCTTGCTGATCGGACGCGTCTCCACCAACCGTACGAGATCGCCGACCTGGCATTGTCCCTGTTCGTCATGCGCCTTCAGCTTGGTCACCCGCCGCATGACCTTGTGGTACTTGGGGTGCGTGACGGTCCGCTGCACCCCGACCACCACGGTTTTCATCATCTTGTTGCTGATGACGTGCCCGACGCATTCGCGCCGACCCGATCTGTCCTTCTCCGTTGTGTCCATCGTCCTTCCCGATTCGGCGTTCACGACTAGGGCGTCTTCTTGGCCAAGGCCGCTTCGCGGCGAATACCCTTGACCCGCGCCAGGTCTCTCCTGGTCTTCCGGACCAACATGGGATTCTCCAGCCGACCCGTAGCCATCTGGAACCGATAGTTGAACAGCTCCTGCTGCAACTGGCGTTCTTTTTCGCGCAGCTCGTCGTCCGTCAGACCGCGCACATCCTTGGCGTCCATGGCGTTGCGTCCCCCTATGCGTCCAGCGCTCCCCGCGTCACGACCTTCGTCGCCACGGGCAACTTATGCGCAGCCAACCGAAGCGCCTCGTGCGCCACTTCGTGCGTGACGCCGTCCATCTCATAGAGAATGCGGCCCGGTTTGACGACCGCCACCCAATACTCCGGGTTGCCCTTCCCCTTTCCCATACGGGTTTCAGCCGGCTTCTTGGTGATCGGCTTGTCCGGAAAGATTCTGGTCCAGACCTGCCCTCCCCGCTTCACAAACCTCGTGATGGCGATGCGGGCCGCTTCAATTTGGCGGCTGGTGATCCAGCCCGGCTCGAGCGCCTTGAGGCCGTACTCGCCCAGCGTGAGCGAGGACCCCCGATAGGCTTTCCCCCGCATCCGCCCCTTCATCATCTTCCGAAACTTGACTTTCTTTGGCGCTAACACGATTCCCCCGATTTCACGCGCGAACGATGGCGATGAGACGCCGCTACAACGTCACCGCGCGGCCGTCCTGACGAGCCAGCCCGAGCTCAGCCTTGCCTTGCTGTTGAGGAACGACTTCGCCCTTGTAGATCCAGGTCTTGACGCCGATCTGCCCCATGGTGGTCTTGGCTTCGGCGAATCCATATTCGATGTCGGCCCGCAGGGTGTGCAACGGCACACGGCCTTCCCGATACCATTCAGTCCGGGCGATCTCCGCTCCGGCCAGGCGACCGGCGCAGGAAATCTTGATCCCCTGGGCGCCCAATCGAAGCGCCGCGGCCACGCTGCGCTTCATCGCCCGTCGAAACGCGACCCGCTTTTCCAATTGGGTGGCGATATTTTCGCTGACCAGTTGAGCGTCGAGTTCCGGCTTCTTAATCTCTTTTACGTTGATATAGACTTGCCCGCCGTATTGCTTTTCGATCGCCGCCTTCAGCTTATCGACCTCCGCCCCCTTCCGCCCGATGATGATGCCGGGACGAGCCGTGTGGATGATGACCCGCGTTTGGTCCCCCGATCGTTCGATTTCGACTTTGGCGACGCCAGCGTGATACAGCCGGTCCTTCACCATCCGCTTAATCCGGATGTCCTGATGCAGCAGCCGCGCATAGTCCTTGGATGCGTACCAGCGAGACGTCCAGTTGGTGCTATACCCCAGGCGCAGTCCGTACGGATGAGATTTCTGTCCCATACACCCTTCTCTACGTTAAAGCCTGGCGGCGCGGCGCAAGGCCCACCCCGGCTATTCGATCAGGCCGATACCGGCTTCCCCTTGGTGCCGACCACGATCGTAATATGGCTGGTTCGTTTATGGATCGAATTGGCGCGGCCCATGGACCGCGATCGAAAACGCTTCAGAATCGGCCCCCCGTTCACGAAGGCGCGGGATACCCAGAGATTGTCCGCGTCATCAATGTTCTTTTGCTCGGCGTTGGACACGGCGGAGCGCAACAGCTTTTCCACGACCTTGGCCGCGGCCCGCGGCGTGTGGCTCAACAACGCCAGCGCCTTCGGGACCTGTTGCCCGCGGATCAGATCCACCACAGGCCTGGCCTTCCGAGGTGACACACGCACATACCGGAGCACCGCTCTTGCTTCAGCCATCTCGACAACCCCTACTTCAACGGCACGGCCTTTTCCGTTTTGGCCTGTCCGTGTCCCTTGAAAAATCGCGTGGGGGAAAACTCGCCCAGTTTGTGCCCGACCATATTTTCCGTCACATAGACCGGCACGAACTTCTTCCCGTTATGCACCGCGAAGGTATGCCCGATCATGTCCGGCACCACCGTGGACCGGCGCGACCAGGTCTTGATGAGCTTTTTGTCCCGCGACGCGTTCATTTGCTCGACTTTCTTGAGCAAGTGCCCATCGACAAACGCGCCTTTCGCGACTGATCTCGGCATCCTGTTCCTCCGCGCTACTTCTTCCGCCGGGCGATGATGAATTTCTCGGTCGATTTATTTTTCCTGGTCTTGTATCCCTTGGTGGGAAGCCCCCAAGGCGAGACCGGATGCGGATTCCCCTGGCCGGATTTTCCTTCGCCGCCGCCATGGGGGTGGTCCACGGGGTTCATCACCACCCCTCGCACATGCGGGCGTCGCCCCAACCAACGGGACCGGCCCGCCTTGCCGACGGCGATATTTTCGTGGTCCAGATTGCCGACCTGCCCGACGGTGGCCATGCAGGCCCCCAGCACCTTCCGCATCTCACCGGACTTGAGCCGGATCTGCACATAGCCGCCGTCGCGCCCCATCACCTGCGCAAAGCTGCCGGCGCTCCGGATCAACTGCCCTCCCTTGCCCGGTCTGAGCTCGATATTGTGCACGGTCGTGCCCAACGGCATGTTGGCCAACGGCAACGCATTCCCCACCCGCACTTCCACCTCTGGCCCTGACTCGACGGTGCGGCCCACTGCGAGACCGTCCGGAGCGAGGATATAGCGCTTCTCGCCGTCGCGGTAATGCAGGAGCGCGATGCGCGCCGACCGGTTCGGATCGTATTCAATGGCCACGACCTTGGCCGGAATCGCAAGCTTGTTCCGCTTAAAGTCGATCTTGCGATAGAGGCGCTTATGTCCGGCCCCACGGAACCGAAGGGTTTGATGCCCGTCGGAGTTTCGCCCCCCCGTCCGGTGGAGAAACACCGTTAACGCCTTTTCCGGACGCTTCTTCGATAATTCCTCGCCGGTCAGCGCCGTCATGCCACGACGACCGGGGGAAGTTGGCTGATAGATTCGCAACGCCATCATCTACCTATTCGCAATGCGTGATCAGACGCTCTCGTACAATTCGAGCTTTTCGCCGGCTTTCAACGTCACCAGGGCCTTTTTCCAGTCCTGCTTTTTGCCGACAAAGCGACCCAGTCGCTTGGTTTTTCCCATCACGTTCAGAATATTGACCCGCTCGACCTTGACCTTGAGCAACGACTCGACCGCCCGCCGGACCTCCACACGGTTGGCCCGTGGGCTCACGACGAACGCCACGGTATTGCCGGACTCCCTGAGGCTGGTCACCTTTTCGGTGAGGAGAGGACGGATGAGCACTTGATGCAGTTTCTCACTCATGCCCAGGCCTCCTGAATTCGGCTCAGAATCGGCTGTGCAATCACGAGGGAGTCGTGTCGCAACACATCGTAGACGTTCAGCCGTTCCGGCGAGACCACCTTCACACCGGGAAGATTGCGGGCCGCCCTGACCACATCCCCCGCCCCTTCGCCGACCACCAGCAGGCTTGTCTTCTTCACCCCCAGTTGCGCCAAGGCCTTCTCTAACTGACGAGTCTTGGGAGCCGCCATGGCGAAATCGTCGACCACCAGCAAGTCGCCGGCCGCCACCTTTGAAGACAGCGCCATCTGCAGCGCGCGATGGTACTTTTGCTTGGGAATGCCGTATCCATATGAACGCGGCTTCGGTCCGAACACGCTGCCGCCGTGGCGCCATACCGGGGAGCGCACCGACCCGGCTCGCGCCCGCCCCGTATGCTTTTGCTTCCACGGCTTCTTTCCGGACCCGCTCACTTCCCCGCGCCGCAGCGTGGAGGCCGTGCCCTGCCGCTCACCGGCCCGCTGCATCACCACCGCCTCATGCACCAATACTTTGTTGGGAGTTTGGCCGAAAATGGCGGCCGGCAATTCCACCGTACCTACTTTTCGCTTGTTGAGATCAACGACATCGACGGACGGCACGGCTTAACCTTTCTTCGACTTTCGAATGATCACAATCCCGTTCTCCGCGCCCGGCACCGATCCCTTCACGAGCAGCAGATTTTCATCGGGCCGAGCCTCGACGACCTGCAACGCCTGCGCGGTCACCCGTTCGTTCCCCATCTGCCCGGGCAGCGTCTTGTTCTTCCAGACGCGGGAGGGGTACGAACTGCTGCCGATGGAACCAGGAGCCCGGTGGAACATCGACCCGTGCGATTCAGGACCTCCCGCATAATGGTGGCGCTTCACGACGCCTTGAAAGCCCTTGCCTTTGGAGATTCCGATGACGTCCACTACATCGCCCTTTTTGAAGAGATCGGCCTTCACGACCTGGCCAAGCGCCACGTCCCCGGCAGGCTTGAATTCGCGCAGGATCCGGCTGGCCGGGCTCTGGGACGCCTTCAAGTGCCCGCGAGCAGCCCGCGACACCTTCCGTTCCTTCACCTCTCCATAGGCCAACTGAACCGCCTCATACCCGTCCCGGTCCTTGGTCTTGACCTGCACCACCCGACAAGGACCCGCCTCGATCACCGTCACGGGGATCAGGGCGTTCCCGTCCCCGTAGACCTGCGTCATCCCCAACTTTTTGCCGATCAGTCCGTTTGTCATATCTGTCACGCTTACAGCTTGATCTCGACGTCGACTCCGGCCGCCAGATTCAACTTCATCAGGGAATCCATCGTCTCGGGGGTCGGCTCGACAATATCGAGCAGGCGCTTGTGCGTGCGCACTTCAAACTGCTCCCGGGACTTCTTATCGCAGTGGGTGGCGCGTTGAACGGTGATCCGTTCGATCCTGGTCGGCAACGGAATGGGCCCCACGACCTTGGCGCCGCTTCGCCGAACCGTATCGACGATCTCCGCGACCGATTGGTCCAGCACGCGGTAATCGAACCCCCTCAATCTGATCCTGATCCGTTGATCGACTCTCACCAGGCCACACTCCCCATGCTAGAAATCACTGTCCCTTACGCCAGAATTTCCGTGACGACGCCGGAGCCGACGGTCTTGCCGCCCTCCCGCACCGCAAAGCGCAGCCCCTGATCCATCGCAATCGGACTGATCAACTCCGCCGTCACCGTCACATTGTCCCCCGGCATCACCATCTCCACCCCCGGATTCAACTGCACCACCCCCGTCACGTCCGTCGTCCGGAAATAGAACTGCGGCCGGTACCCGTTGAAGAACGGCGTGTGCCGCCCCCCCTCTTCCTTCGTCAACACATAGATCTCCGCCTTGAACTTCGTGTGCGGCGTGATGCTCTTCGGCTTCGCCAGCACCATCCCCCGCTCCACTTCCTCTTTCTTCGTCCCCCGCAGCAGCACCCCGATGTTGTCCCCCGCCTGCCCTTCATCCAAGACCTTGCGGAACATCTCCACCCCGGTCACCACCGTGCTCTGCGTCGGCCGCAACCCCACGATCTCGATCTCATCCCCCACCTTCACCACGCCCCGCTCGCACCGCCCCGTCACCACCGTCCCCCGCCCGCTGATCGTGAACACGTCCTCGATCGGCATCAAAAACGGCTTGTCGATCGCCCGCGTCGGCGTCGGAATGTAACTGTCGATCGCCTCCAACAACTTCAAAATCGACGGCACCCCCAACGGCCCCTGATCCCCCTCCACCGCCTTCAGCGCCGAGCCCTGGATGATCGGGATCTTGTCCCCCGGAAAATCGTACTTGCTCAGGAGCTCCCGCACCTCCACCTCCACCAACTCCAGCAGCTCCGGATCATCCACCTTGTCCGCCTTGTTCAAAAACACCACGATGTAGGGCACCCCCACCTGCCGGGCCAACAGAATATGCTCCCGCGTCTGCGGCATCGGCCCGTCCGCCGCGCTCACCACCAGGATCGCCCCGTCCATCTGGGCCGCCCCCGTGATCATGTTCTTCACATAGTCCGCGTGGCCGGGACAGTCGACGTGGGCATAGTGCCGCTTGTCCGTCTCATACTCCACGTGGCTGATGGCGATCGTCATGATCTTCGTCGCGTCCCGCCGCCCCTGGCTCTCGCTCGCCTTCGCCACCTCGTCGTAGCTCACAAACTTCGCCATCCCCTTGTCGCTCGAAATCTTCGTCAGCGCGCTCGTCAAGGTCGTCTTGCCGTGGTCCACGTGCCCGATCGTCCCGATGTTCACGTGCGGCTTCTTTCGCTCAAATTTCGCCTTCGCCAT
>DATIBM010000385.1:0-7091 GCA_035457545.1 Nitrospiraceae bacterium | reverse complement strand
GCGGCCGCCAAAGCGGGCGGCATGGGCACGTTCCACGGCTTTTGTCCGACGATGCAGGGGGAGGCGAAGTGGTGGGACGTGGCGGTCACCCCCATGTTCGACGCCCGAGGGGAAGTCGAGCGGCTGTTGTCCGTCTCGCGGGACATCACCGAGCGCAAGGCCATCGAGGACGCGCTGCGCGACAGCGAAGAGCGGTTGCGCTCGCTGGTCCAGTCCACGAAGGATGCGATCGTGTCGATCAACAGCCAGGGCGCGGTCGTCTTCTGGAACAAGGGGGCGGAAGACATCTTCGGCTATCGGAGCGAGGAGATGATGGGCAAGCCCGTCGCGCGCATCATCCCCGAGCGATTTCAGGAGGCGCATCGGCGAGGCGTGATGCGCGCCAGCCAAGCGGGGCGCCTCACGAGGCCCGGAGAGATGGTCGAGTTGGTCGGGCTCAGAAAAAACGGCGCCGAATTTCCGTTGGAGTTTACGCTGGCCTCCTGGCGGACGAAAGAAGGCGTCTTCTTCACCGGGATTATCCGCGACGTGACCGACCGCAAGCGGGAGGAGGAAGAGCGACAGAAGCTCGCCAAGGACCGCCTCCTCCTCCTGGAATCCACGGGAGAGGGGATCTACGGGATGGATCGGCAGGGCCGCTGCACCTTCATCAACAAGGCGGCGGCCAAAATGTTCGGGTACCACCCCGACGAGGTACTGGGCAAGGACATGCATCAGCTCATTCATCATTCATTCGCTGACGGTTCGGCGTTCCCGCCCGCGCGTTGTCGCATTTATGAGGCGTTCATCAGCGGAAAAGGGGGCCAGGTCGAAGATGAAGTCTTCTGGCGCAAGGACGGGACTTCCTTTCCGGTCGCCTATTCGTCGTTCCCGGTCTTGGAGCAGGGAGAGATTACCGGGGCGGTGGTGATTTTCGTCGATTGTACGGCGCGCAAGCGTTTGGAGGAGGAACGGAGCCGGCGGGCCGGCCGCCTGCTCCGGCAGCAATCCGCCCTCACCGGCCTCACCCAAAGCCGATTGTTTCAGAGCTCGCTGCTCATGTCGACGCTCCAGCACATCACGGCCCTGGCGGCGAGCACCCTGAACGTCGAGCGGGTCAGCATTTGGCGCTACACGGAAGACCGCGATGCCATTCATTGCGTGGATCTCTTCGAGCTGAGCCGCGACCGCCATGTCGCCGGGATGACGCTGCCGGTGACGTCTCATCCGGTGTATTTCCAGACGCTGGCCGCCTCCCAGATCATCGCTGCCGACGACGCGCGAACGGACAAGCGGACCGCCGAATTTTCACCCCATTACCTGTCGCAAGCCGGCATCACTTCGATGATGGACGTCCCGATCTACCTTTTCGGGCGGCTGGAAGGCGTGATCTGCCATGAGCATGTCGGACCCCCCCGCCGCTGGACGGAGGATGAGCAGATGTTCGCCGTGGCCGTGTCGAATCTCGTCGCGCTCGCTTACGAGCAGGGGGAGCGCCGGCGCGCGGAGGAGCAGCTCCAGCAGTCCCAGGACCGGCTCCGAAGCCTGACCGCGCGCCTCGAATCGGTCCGGGAAGACGAACGCATCAGAATCGCGCGCGAGATTCACGACGAACTGGGGCAGGCCTTGACAGGTGTGAAGCTCGAGCTGTCGCTGTTGCGCGACCAGATGCCGGAAGGGCGTCCGGCGCTTCTGGCCACGCTGGAGTCGATCGCCAAGTTGGTCGATACGACGATCCAATCCGTCCGGCGGATCGCCACCGAGCTTCGCCCTGTGGTGCTGGATCAACTCGGCCTCATCCCGGCCATCGAATGGCAGGCGCGCGAGTTTCAATCGCGCACGGCGATTCAATGCACGCTCGACATTTATCTGCGGTCCGTGTCGCTGTCCCAAGCCGGCTCGACGGCCATGTTCCGGATCTTTCAAGAGATCCTGACCAATGTGGCCCGCCATGCGCGCGCCTCCGCCGTCAACATCACGCTCCAGGAGCAGGCCGGCGCGCTGGTGCTGGAAGTACGGGACAATGGGCGCGGCGTCACCGACGCCGAATTGGCCGACCCCAAATCGCTGGGGCTGGTCGGGATGCGGGAACGGGCCCTGCTCTTGGGCGGAGCGACCGCGATCACAGGGATTCCGGGGAAGGGCACGACCGTGAAGGTTCGAATTCCCCTCGACCAGATTGTTCATGACGGTTCGTGACCGGACCGTTGAGGCGGCGATCGAGAAGAGGCAAGGCTCGTGACCAAAATTCTCGTAGTGGACGATCATGCGGTGGTTCGGCACGGCGTCAAGCAGATTCTCAGCGAGCAGTTCCACGACGCCGTGATCGGCGAGGCCCAGAACGCCGAGGAGCTGTTTGCGCAAGTGCACAAGGACCGGTGGGACATCATCGTGCTGGACGTGGGGATGCCCGGAAAGGGCGGACTCGATGCCTTGAAGGACCTTAAACTGCTCCATCCGAAATTGCCCGTGCTGGTCTTGAGCGCCTATCCCGAAGATCAGCTCGCCCTCCGCATGTTGAAGGCGGGCGCCGCGGGCTACCTGTCGAAGGACAGCGCGCCGAACGAATTGGTGCAGGCCATCCGCAAGATCCTCAGCGGCGGCAAATTCGTCAGCGCCGCGGTGGCTGAATTGCTGGCGTCGAACTTGGAGACGGAGTTGGAAAAACCGCTCCATGAGCAGTTGTCGGACCGCGAGTACCAAGTCCTGTGTTTGATCGCCGTGGGCAAGAGCCTGAAGGAGATCGCCGACGACCTCTCGGTGAGCGTCAGCACCGTCAATACCTACCGGGCCCGCATCCTCGAAAAGATGCAGTTGAAGAACAACACCGAGCTCACCCATTACGCCATCGAGAATCGGCTGGTGAACCGGCTCGTCACGTAAGCGACGTCCGCCTGGGCCGCCTCCTTCTTTCCTATTCCTAATTCTACCGGCTCCTTCGTTCATCCCTCGGGGCCTGCCTGTAGCATCATCGTCGACAGCCTCGATCGCCACAACGTCGACAGGCCAATTGTGCTGATGTCGATGGTATCGTCGGACCGTCTTCGATAGATACTGCGTCGTCAACGCAATCGGTGGAAGGGGCGTCCATTCCCCGGTGCCGGCCTGATCGGCGCCCCCGCCGTTTCGACATTTCCACCGGCAACGCGCAGGCAGGAGGACAGCCTTGATGACCAGCAAGAGTGTGACCGAACGTGATTCCTCAACACCACTGTTCGCCCAGGATGGGAACCAACGGAGGCCAAGCATGACCCGTGTATCCCGCGTCGGCAGAGCGCGTGTCCTGATCGTCGATCCTGATTTACGGTTTGGGCTGACCCTGGCCGATTGGCTGGCCGCCAACGGATACCATCCGATCCTGGTCCGGTCCCTGGGGACCGTGATCGACGAACTCGGCGACATGCAACCCGACGCCATCCTGCTCAGCTCCGATCCGCTCCGACAGGAATGGCCCGCGCACAGCGGCGACGCCTTACGGCTGGTCCGGAGCGCCTGCCCGACCGTGCCTGTCATCACGATCACCCAGTCCAACCAGAACGCCTGGCTGGATATCTTTCTGCGTGACGGCGGCAGAGATTCGCTTCCAAAGCCGGTTGAGCTGGCCCGCATGGTGGGCTGGCTGCGGATGAAACTGGACAGCTCGTCCGCCCATCCGGTCGGCCTCGTCAGGCCGGGGGACGGGAGCGCGGCGACAATGGAACGGTCAACGGTTCAGTAGGAGGACATCGACCATGGCACGGAAACGCAAGGCAGGAGAAAGCGCAAACGGCAACCCTCATCCACAGCCCCCAGGGCAGACGATCGAGGCCGGCGACACGCCACCGGCAGACGGGAATGGAACCAAGTCACACCAGCTCCATGCCAGCATCGCCGCGCTGGCCTATGAGCTGTACGAACGCCGCGGGCGGGCGGACGGCTTTGATGTGGACGACTGGCTGAAGGCCGAGGAACTGCTCGCGGCAGGAGCCGGCGGCGCGCAGGGAACGGCACGGCTGTGATAATGCCGTCGATTCCATTGTCTCTGATTCATCATGCCCAGGAAGGGATCGGCTATGGAAGAGCCCCTCGATGAGATCCAGACCCATCGCCGCTTGCAGACGCGCTCCCTCTTGCAGCCGCCCGCCGAAGACAGGGCCGAGCCGCTCGGAAGCAAAGGATATCGCCGCGTGACGCTGAACCTCCCGGCCGACTTGGTGGAGCAGTTGCGCAATACCGTCTATTGGACGCCAGGCGTGACCTTGACCGGCTTGATCAAGGATGCGCTTCATGAATCCCTGGAACGGCTGGAACAGCGAAACGGCCGTCGTTATCCCACAAGATTGGGCGAACTCAAGTCCGGTCGCCCCAGAAAAGTCCGAAACGGGAGCAGACACCCGTCGTCTCAATTTCCAGCCGACCGGCTTTCAGAACAGGGATTCCACCATCAAGACCGTATCGGACGGTCTTCGTTGGTCGCTGACCTACGCTGACAGATCGGACGGGTACGATGTTTGATGGATGCCGGCGCGGCGCCGCTGTCGTTTCCGTTCCTCGTCTTATCGTCCACGGTTTTCCATTGGCCAGGCTCCGCCAACCGATCGCAAGGGGGCATTGCTGCAGGATGGATCAACGGGTCTGCCGCTGCTGGAGACGTCGAGTGAGTAATGATTGACGCAGGGGGCTAACATGGAAGGCGACGACAAACGAATCCTGCTGGTCGATGACAACAGGGACCTCCGACGTCTGGTGGCTCTGCTTCTGATGAGCGCCGGCTACAGCGTCTCCGAAGCCGGCGACGGACTGGAGGCAGTGGCGGAACTGAAGAGACGGCGTTATGACGCCATCCTGACGGATGTGCGGATGCCGCGCCTGAGTGGCCGGGAATTGCTCAAGATCTGCCGCGACTCGTACCCCTTGACCCCGGTGATCGTCCTTTCCAGCGATTTCCATCTCCCCGCCGACGGCCACCCGCCCGTCAGCGCCGAGGACGGCGCCTTTGCCTGCCTCTCAAAACCGGTCGATGCGCGGCTCTTGCTCTTCGCCGTTCGGAATGCGTTGGCCGATCGCGATCCCGCTCTTCACAGTGCCGCACCACCGCCCAAGGGTGTGTCGTTGCATTGGAAACCGGGGCCGCCGCCCGCGTGACGACCGGGCTGGCGCAAGGTACCTGAGCCCATCGGACAGGGGGACTCTTGCCCATCACACATGCATGGAGTAGGCTGCCGGAGTCATAACGGTCCGGCCTATGCTCCCACAGGGTCCATTCCTTCAACGACTCGGCCTCGCGGCGGTCCTGTGGGGATCGCTGCACGTGGGGCTTATCGACCAGGCTTTTGCGAAGACCAGAGATCTGGTCGCTACGCCGGGCCTGATGGATTCCCCTGTCGCACGGTTCGACAGCCGGATGAGGGACTCGGCCATTCAACGGCATGACAGCCGAATGCGAGAGAGCCCCACGCAACTCATCGGCAATCCGTTCGGCCCCTATCGGTTTGCCACAAACCCGAATCTGCAAGAGGCCTGGGCTTCCAGGCAAACAGCGGGAGGTTTTCCCGCCATGGTCCAAACGATTGACGGAACGGTGCTCGTGCTGCCTCCCTATGCAGCTCCTCCGCTCGCCCTGGAAGTGCTTCCCCAACCTGAAGCCTATGACGAAAGCGAGTCGGTTTCTGTCGTCCAACCCCGCCCGGCGGCGCCGGCCAAGATCATGTCCCTCCGGTGCGGCAAGCCGGTCACGCTCACCATCCCTTCGGGCAAGACCCTGGCCGACGTGGAAGCCAGTCCCTGCGAATAGCCGGGATCAGTCCTATCACGGTCGGCAGACCAATCGGTCAACCGTTTACCGAAGGTCGGCAGGTTGCCTATCAGCGGCCTGGAGGAGTGGGAGGCACCTTCTGCCGGATGCGCGTGAGGTAGGTGGACATGAAATGTTCCGGCACATCCTGAGTGCTGAGATTTTTGAGATTATCCCAGAACGAGAGCACGGAAAGGCGTTGCGCCTGGTGATCGGAGTAATAGCGATAGTTGGGGCCACCCTCCAACACGACCTCCGGACCAAAGTGTAGATAAGGGCCTTCGTCCAGAACCGCGAACACCTCAACGGGCGGCAGCAAGGGCACCGGGTCCTTGTCGTTCACAAACCGGAGCAATGGCAGCGTGCGATATTTGCGGGCCCCCTCGCGATTCGTCACCTTCGGCTGCCCGAACGTGATCGCCGGTCCGAGCTTGAATCCATCCTCCTTCAACAACATGAGGACGATCACCGCCGCCGCGCCGCCCAGACTGTGCCCGGTGATGCGCGTTTCATAGTCCGTTTTCAACAGCGGCTTCGCGAACTGGTAGACCTGCAGCGCGGAATCCGCGAATCCCTTGTGCAACGGAATCTGCAGCCGGCTGTCCACGACCTTGTTGTAATCCACATCCAACCGCATATTGACGAGGTTGGATGTGCCGCGGACCACGATCCACTGCACGCGCTTGGTATCGTTCTGCTCCACATAGGCCCGTATCCCGGACGACAGGGGAGGACTGATCGTGAGACGCATCCCTGCACCGCTCCGCTGCTGAATCGTCGTCTCCTGTTCGTAGGCGAGCAAGGCATGTTCGGCATACTGAAGCGCCTGCGCAAAATCCAACGGCGTAGGTGGGGGCGTGGGAGTTGGAGTGGTTCCGCAGGAGGACAGACTCCCCGCTGCCAGTGCCATGACAGCCAGCGTCACGGTCCAGGGCAGCGTGCGGGATCGGCCGGCTGGCTTCATGCTGGTTCGCTCCTTCTATGAGGGATGGATGGCCGCAGACTTGTTCTTGTATCGGCCTCGGCAGGAGAAGTCAACCGAGGGCGGACCTTATGAGAAGGGCACACACGAAGTGCGGATTTGAAGGAAGACTCACTGGAGGCGTTCTCCAGCTGCATCAATGGGGAAGGACTACGCCCGATGAGCCGCTGGCACACGAAGGTTGGCAATGGGATTCCTTGGAGGGGTTTCTTCGCCGGCGTCCATGAAGAAGGCTACGCCTGAAGTGGCCTGCTGCCGGTTTGATTGACACCAATCTACGCTAATTCCGCCTGCCTTTCGAACTCCATCGGACTGAGATATCCCAATGTGGAGTGCCGCCGCCGGGGATTGTAAAAG
>DATIBM010000384.1:0-2849 GCA_035457545.1 Nitrospiraceae bacterium | reverse complement strand
AAGAGGTCGTAGACGGCGGCATGAACGACAGCGCGCGAGCAGGCCGAGCACTTCTGGCCGCTATATCCCGTGCTCGACGCGATCACTCCGGCCACCGCCTCGTCCAAATCAGCCGTTTCATCGACGATGATCGCGTTCTTGCCGCCCATTTCCGCGATGACCCGCTTGACCATCCGCTGTCCCTGTGCCACCGTGGACGTCTGCTTCAGCAGCTCAAGCCCCACCTTCTTGGATCCCGTGAATGCAATCGTGACGATGTCCGGATGCTCCGCCAAGGCCCGTCCAATCTCGGGTCCCCCGGGGAGACAGAGCACTAGGCCGTCTGGAACACCGGCCTCGATAAGAAGCTCGGCGAGGAATCGACCAACCACCGGCGATCGCTCCGACGGCTTGAACAGGACCGGATTGCCGGTGACCAGTGCGGCGGACACCATGCCGGTCGGAATGGCGAGCGGAAAGTTCCAGGGTGCGATGACGGCCGTCACGCCCCGCGGATCCACCACGCGATGATTGAGCTCTCCCGGGACCTGCCCAAGCCGCCGGGGAACGGAGAGACGCAGCCACTCGCCGGCATAGAATTCCAAGAAATCGATCGCCTCCGCGACATCCGCATCGGCCTCACGCCAGGGCTTCCCGCACTCCAGCACTTCCCAGGCCGCGAGCGTCTGACGACGTGAGCGCATCAACGCCGCGGCGGCGCGCAGGATCTCGACTCGCCGCGCCGCCGGAAAGGCTCTCCATGCGGGCCAGGCTTCCCTCGCCCGCCGGACGGCGAGCTCGACATCGGTATTACTGGCCGCCTGCACCAGCCCGACAATCTCGTCCGGACGACTGGGATTGTACGAGGGCATCAGCGGACCGGTGAGCGCGAGCCCGCCAGCCACCGAGGGATGCTGCTGGCCGAGTTGACGTTTGACGCCCTGGACCGCCGTCTGCATCGCGACGCGTGCTGCGGGAAGGGAAAAGTCGGTCACCGGTTCATTGTGAAATCCTTCCAGGGGCGGGGAGGTCTCCGGCTGCGGCGCGACGACTGGCGGCGCCAACAGCGTTTCGAGGGACTGCGACTCTACAAATTCCTTGCGCAGGAACGATTCGTTGGACGTGTTTTCCAAGAGACGACGGACGAGATAGGCCATGCCCGGCAACAGTTCCCCGACCGGTGCATAGAGACGCAGCCGTCGTTGGCGCTGTCGCACCGCTTCCTGGAACGGCTCCGCCATGCCGAAAATCATCTGATACTCCCAGGTCGAGGGGGAAAGGCGCAGTTGTTCGGCCTCGGCCTCGATGTAGGCGATCGTGCGGAGATTGTGAGTGCCGAACGCCGGCCGGATCAGGGAGCTGGCTTGCAAGAGCGTGCGCACGAGCGTTTCATAGTTCGCGTCGGTTTCAGCCTTCTGCTGGAACAGGGGTACGGGCCACCCACGCTGCCTGTAGCGAATCGTATCCGAATCCCAATATGCGCCCTTGACCAACCTGAGCGTGACGGGAGCTCCGCGGTCTCGCACCCAATCCAGCAACATCTGCACGTCGCCTGTCGTCGCTCGATGATAGGCCTGGACCGCTAATCCTGCATGCGGAAACGACCGGTACGGCGGCTCCATGAAGAGCCGTGTGAAAATCGAGAGGAGGAGATCTTTCGTTTCCGCCTGCTCCATATCGAAGATCAACGACGCCGGAATCCGCATGGCCGAATCGATGAGCGGACGAAGCCGCCTGGCCACGGATTCGAAGCTGCCGTCAGGATCGATCGGATCCAGATGCGGGGACAGCGCGGAGACTTTCAACGAGAGTTGCACGCGCGGCACTAACCCCAAATGGTCCTGTTCCAATACCGGAATCGGGTCCCACAAGCGGGCCGCCTCGGCCAGGGCGTCGAGCGCCTGCAGACAGCGATCGCGATAACGATCTGCTTCCTGATCGCTGATGGTGGCTTCGCCCAGCAGGTCGACCGACCAGGCCTTGCCCTCCGTCCACAAGTGTTTCAAGGCCGGGATCGCATCGGTCACGGAAGAGCCGGCGATGAACGTGCGAGCCATCTGCTCAACCTGGGCACGAATGGCATGCCCGCTCAGGCGGGCGCCCACTCCTGTGGCGGCGAGCGCTTTCAAGCCCCAACCCAGTCCGAATGCCTGAGAAGCCAATGAGCCAAAATACTCTTGCGCCAGGCTCACCACTCGTTGATCGTCGGCGACGGAAGGCAGCATATCGATGAACCGAAACAATTGAGTCTTGAAGTCGAGGTTGTGCATGGCCAGGTTGATGGCCGCTTGCGACCACCACCGGCGTTCAAACAGAGTGGGGGATTGGCCACCGGAGAGACGCGCGAGTTCCTCGCCGATGCGGCGGACCGAAGACTCCAACTCGGGAGACACAGACACGGGACACCTTCATTGGAGGTAGGAGACTTCTCTCTGTCTTTCAGTATACACCTCTCGTTGTGGTGTCAGATTTTCTCCCGGCAAAGATTTTGTTGATTAAAGTTCGCTACTTCGGTACTCTTACGCACGAAGACGTTTCGCTCCGGCCAGATTGAGATTGGCACATTCCCTCACATGCCTGGCGGTGCCTTTTCTTGGAGCAGACCAAGCGCTGTCGTTAAGAATGTCCGTGGACCTCATGGAGTCATAAATGCCAGATGCGGTTGGAACAACCCCGTTCGCCTATAAGACGTTCACCCTGTTTTGCCTGGTGGCCGCCACGACGTTGATCGGCACTCCACTCTTCGGCTACCTCTACGGCTTTACCCTGTTCGACTGGGTCCTTTTTGGCATTCTGTACATGGCCACCGGGCTCGGCATTACGGTCGGCTATCATCGGTTGATCTCTCACCGCAGCTTTGAATGCCATCC
>DATIBM010000383.1:0-15603 GCA_035457545.1 Nitrospiraceae bacterium | reverse complement strand
ACACCCCCGGCCGCTCGCCGGTTTGAAAGGCCTACACGCGGCCCTTGCGCGCTGTTGGCCGATCCGGTGCGCGCGGTCCGACGCTTGGTTCTCGACTGCCGGATTCCACCAGGGGTCCAGATGAAAGACGTAAGTCGCCTTGGTCAGATTCAAGCCCTGCCCCCCGGCCTTGAGACTCAGGAGAAACACACCCGGCCGCTCGCCGGTTTGAAAGGCCTTCACGCGGCCTTTGCGCGCGGCGGCTGCGGTAGACCCATCGAGCCGGTGGTACGGCAGTTCGTGCCGGACGCAGGCTTCCTGCACGAGATCCAGAAAACCGGTGAATTGTGAAAACACGAGTGCGCTGTGGCCCTCGTCCAGGAGGACTTGCAGCCGCTCCATCAGGAAATTGAGCTTGGGCGAGGATTCGTCGGCCCCGTGCGTCAGCAGGCGAGGCGACAGACAGACCTGGCGCAGCTTGAGGATCGCCGTCAGCGCGATGAACTGCGCCTGGCCGGAGGTTTTGGTCCGGTAGGCTTGGTCGATCGTGGAGCGGACTTGGGCGACCGTGTGCTGATAGAGCGCCTTTTGCCGTTCGGTGAGGTCGAGAAAGACTTCGCTTTCCGTCTTGGGCGGCAAGTCGTGGAGGATCTGGGCTTTCGTCCGTCGCAGAATGAAGGGCCTGGTCCGGCGAAGCAGGCGGGTCAGCATACGCTCCTCGACACGTTTGATCTCCCTCTTGAACCGGTCGTATTCCCCGAGGAGGCCGGGCAGACAGAGATCGATCACCGAGAAGTACTCGCCCAGGTGATTCTCCAGCGGAGTCCCGGTCAGTGCCAGCTTGAAGCGCCCCTTGAGCCGCCGGATCGAGGCGGTCGTGTCCGATAGGATATTCTTCACCGCCTGCGCCTCGTCGAAGACGATGACATGAAACGCCATGCGTTCCAGGGCCGCGATGTCCCGGCGGACCAGTCCATAGGTCGTGAGCACCACGTCGCCATCCATGGCGTCGAGCGTCCGCTCGCTTCCGCTGTAGACGTGGACCTTCAATCCAGGGGCGAACCGCGCGAGTTCCTGCTCCCAGTTGAACAGCAGGCTCGTCGGGACGACAACCAGGTGAGGCCCCCGCGCTCGCTCGGCCTGTTGGGTTCGCTCGGCCTGTTCGCCTGGTTCGACATGGACGGATGGGTTGACGAGCCCTTCCTGGATGGCGGCCAGCAGGCAGATGGCCTGGAGCGTCTTGCCCAGTCCCATGTCGTCGGCCAGACAGGCGCCGAATCGGTGTTCGTAGAGAAATGCCAGCCAGGCATAGCCGTCCCGCTGATACGGTCGCAAGACCGCTTGCAAGTGTGTTGGCAGGGGCGGCGCCGTGATCCGCGTGAATCCCATGAGCCGGCCGAGCAGGGCCTCGTCCTCGGGAGGGAGCGAGACGGTTATCCCCTGCTCGCGCAGGGCCAGCCAGTCGAGCACGTGGAGCCGGGGCACTCGTATGATCTGCGCCCGGTTCCGATCCGGCGGCGCCTCCCCCGTGAGGCCGACGATCGCGCGCAGCCGCTCCACCGTGTGGCCATCTAGAACCTGCAGACCGCGCGCGGTCTTGACCAGCCCGCCTTGCCTCAGGGCCGTCAGCCATTCCGTCTCGTCCAGCGCCACGCCGTCGCAGCGGATTTCCGGCCGGATTTCAAACCAGTCGATGCCCGTCCCGTCTCGATCGCTCTGCTCCACCTGGATGGAACAGTCCCATCGGGCCGGTGCGAGCGGCTTGTCGTCGTACAGCAACTCGATCCCGGCCGCCTGCAGCTTCTCCAAGAGGTCCGGCAATTGCTGGAAGAGGAGATGGCCGGGGATTGCCATCCGGTCGTAGTCCCGCATGTGACGAAACGCGTCCTGGCCGAAGACCTCGAACGGAATCCGGTACAACAAGGCTTCACGGGCCTTGTCGATCGGCATGAGCGTCCAAGCGTCCCCGGTGACCTGAAGACGCACATCCGGCCTGGCATAGACAGACAGCCGATGTTTCAACCATCGAGCGGCTTCGTCGGTGACGGCTCTGGTCCAAGCCTCCCGAGCGAGGGCCGTCCTGATACGGTGGTTCCGCTCCTTGGCCTCGCGCACCGAGAGCAGCGTGAAGAACGTGGCGTAGAGCACGGCCTTTCGTTTCTGCGCGCGCAACGGGCCCGAGACGTCCAGCCCCTGATTCAGCGCGGAGATGAACGCAAAGGTCGAAACGCTTGGGGCGAATCGAAAGTTTCCGCGCCGACATTCCGCCTGAAGGGTCCAGACGGCATCGGGTGAGTCCATTGGACCAGGAGGAGGCGTGAGGATCAGGCGATGCGAGCAGGCTTCTCCTTCCGGGGAAGCTTCGAGGCCTTGAACCGAAACATCCGTTCCTCGCACCTTCAGCAGGAGATCGTCCAAGGTCCGGTCGACTTGCTTCTGAATCAGATCGATCTGTACGGACCGGAACGCATCCAACGGGACGGCGAACTCCGTCTCGCGGCCGATGCCCTGCCATCCGCCGTATCCGGAGCCGTCCGGCAACGTGACCGCGCGGGTGTCCGCCCCGAAATCATCATAGGGGTCGAGGAACGGATCGATCTCGTTGAACCGTTGATAGAGCGAACGGAACGAAGCCCACCCTCGTTCGTCCTCCAGATAGAGCAGCCGGCCGCCGCTCGGATCGATGACGAAGGTTCTGAAGCGCCCGATCCGTTCGAGCGCCGCCCCGTCGGCGAGACAGAGCGCACGAATCCGCACCTTGCCATCGACCAGGTCCATCTCCGTCTTGCTTCGGCAGATGACCGACGGGGCCCATTGGAGCGGGATGAATGTTCGGCCCGACTCCAGAACAATCGGGTAGAGCTGGCTGTGAGACCGGAGATAGCGCAGCAGGGGGTCTTCCCCGAAGGTGGACGAAAACCACGATGCATTCAGGAGGGGAATCAACTCGGGCGGAAGGGCGGGGATCCATCCTCCCGTGAGCGGCGTGCCGTTCCGGCGGATCAGAAGTTGCGGGTAGGCCTGTCGCATGTCGATGACGATCTCGTAGGAGGGACGCTTGCGGGCAGGTTTTTTGACGGCAGGGCCGACCAGGGGTGGATTGACCGGCTCGGTCGTCTCAGCATCGTCGCCGAACAGCTCGTCCCGGAGCAATGGCGCGCGGGTTTGCTGCCAGTTCGCCAGCCTGAATGTATCCGGCGAGAGGAGGTTCTTGGTCGTGAAGCAGGCGCACAGGATATGTTTGCAGAGCCACTCGGGACTCCAAGCCGGGCAATCGCAGGAGGCGGCGAGAAATCCGTCGTCCAGGGAAAAGATGACTTCGTAGAAACGAGTTCCCAGCACCTCGGCCGTCAACGTGGTTCGATCCCGGCTCCACCGATACTGTTGAAGCCGCTGTCGCTGATAATACTCGTAGCCTCGGAGGACGACTTGTTTCGGGGCCATCGAATAGACGTCGTTGGCCGATAAGGCGCGAAACGCGGCGAGCAGCGGGGACGATTCGGAACCGGGGCGGAGGCGGAGGGGACGCGCCTCCTCTTCAGAGATGCGCTGTTTGCGCGGATGACCGGAGGAGGGCTTTTTCCCCATCGGGTCACCCTATAAAAAAAGACTGTGTCCCATCAAGCTGCGGGAGAGAGAAATGAGCGAGCGGGGCCGCCGCCGCTGGCCGCCGCTTGTTTGACAGTCTGCGGAGGCCTGTGCTACCGTCGCATGATTTTTCGACATAGCCGATCCCTATCCCTCGCTCCACTCCGTGAAGTGGGGCCATTTGTCCAGGAGGATGACTGCATGGAGCTCTACGAGTCTCTATTTATTATTCGTCCGTCGCTGACCGACGAGGAAACCACCGCGCTCATCGAGAAGATGAAGGGCGTGGCGGAGCGGGCGGGCGCCATTTTCCAAAAAGTCGAAAACTGGGGCCGCCGGAAGCTCGCCTATGAAGTGAAGCGCGAGCGCAAGGGCACCTACGCCTATTTCTACTTCAAAGGACCAGGACCGGTCGTCGGCGAGTTGGAACGGGCCTATCGTCTGGAAGATTCGATCCTGAAGTTCTTGAGCGTTCGACTGGAAAAGGAACTTGCGGCGCCGGCGCCGAGCCAGCCGCAGGAGAGCCACAGTGAACGGGTTTAATAAGGTCATTCTCATCGGAAATCTGACGCGCAATCCCGAGCTGCGCTATACGCCGAGCGGGACGCCGGTGGCGAGTTTCGCGTTGGCCGTGAACCGCCGGTTCCGGCAGGGCGAGGAACTGAAGGACGAGGTCTGTTACATCGACATCGTGGTGTTCGGCAAGCAGGCGGAGCATTGCGGGCAGTACCTCAGCAAGGGGAGCGGCGTGATCGTCGAAGGCCGGCTCCAGCAGCGCCGCTGGGAGACGGAAGACGGCCAGAAGCGGAGCAAGCACGAAGTCGTGGCCCAATCCGTGACCTTCCTCCCCAAGCGGCAGGACGGCGGCGGGGGCGGAGCCGAACCGGGCGCGCCGGACGATGCGCCGGCCTACGAATACGAAGAACAATTGTAAGGTCAGGAGGACGCGAGCATGGAGCGAGGCGGACGGTTACTTCGTCGCAAGAATTGCCGGTTTTGTGTGGAGAAGGTGCCGATCGATTTCAAGGACGTGCCGATGATGAAGAGCTTCTTGACGGAGCGCGGCCGGATCGTGCCCCGGCGGATGTCGGGCAACTGCCTGCGTCATCAGCGGGAATTGACCACCGCGGTGAAGCGCGCCCGCCACATCGCGCTCGTGTCCTTCGCCGAGGAACGCTGAGTGTGATGCCGGTGCTGGACCGTCAGGGTGCCGCGACCATGGAGCGCAACGATCTGACCTATACGGTCTCCGAGATTCTGGCGGAGGGCCTGCATGTGGACGAGACGCTCGCCGGGACGGACCTCGATCTGAGCCAGGTCGATACGCCGATCACGGGGGCGTTGCACCTGCGGATGGATCTCTCTCGCGACGACGCCCATGTGTCGGTGCAGGGCTCGATCACCGGCGGAGCGACCCGCCAGTGCGTCCGTTGCCTCAAGGAATTCGTCGAGCCCCTGGCCGTGCGCTTCTCGGCCGATTATGTCAAGAAGCAGGCCAAGGGCCGGAAGCCGGCGCGCCAGGCATCGGGGGGCGCGTCCGAACCGGAGGCCGCCGGCGATGTCATGGACGACGCCTATGAATATGTCGGCGATGAGATCGACCTGGTCCCCATGTTGCGCGAGCAGGTGATCCTGGCGGAGCCGATGCATTCGCTCTGCCGCGAGGACTGCCTCGGACTCTGCCCCGTCTGCGGGCGGGACCGGAACCTGGCCCCGTGCGGATGCAAAGAACCGGGCGAAGGGAATCTGGCCGAGAAGATTCGATCGGCGCAGCGATCGCTGAAACGATCGTAGCGCGGCCTCCGGCTTCCGCCGCCGTTGCCATGCGGAAAGCCCGACCGATCGTGAACGGGCGATGAACGGACAAGAAAGCTGAAGCGAGACCACCATGCCAAATCCAAAACACAAACATTCGCGTGCGCGGCGGGATCAACGGCGAACGGCCAAGGTGAAGATCGTTCCGCCGGGCTTCTCCCTCTGCCCGCAGTGCCACGAGCTCAAATTGCCCCACCGCGTGTGCCTCAACTGCGGGACCTATAAGGGCAAGGCGATCATCGTCGTCGAAGAATCGTAGTCGGAACGTCGTACTGAACGTCTGTCTCCAGAAGGGGCGACTCGCGCGTGAGGCGACAAAGCGCCGCTGACGGTCATCGTCAGGCCCCCACGCGCCCCTTATGCCGGGGACGAGCGCAGGCCTTCCGTCGATCCCATGAAGATAGCTGTTGATGCGATGGGGGGGGACCATGGTCCCCCCCCCAACGTCGAAGGCGCCATCCAGGCTGCGACCGAATTGGATGTCGCGGTCGTCCTGGTCGGCGACGAAGCCCAGCTTCAGGCGCAGCTTCAGCGTGTGGGCTGCCGCGATCCCCGCGTCACCATCCGCCACGCGCCGCAAGTGGTGGAGATGCATGAATCGCCCGCCCAGGTGGCGCGAAAAAAGCGCCAATCCTCGGTTTGGATCGCCACGGAGCTGGTCAAGGCCGGAGAGGCTGAGGCGGTCATCAGCGCCGGCAATACCGGCGCGGCGATGGTCGCCGCCTTTTTCGTGCTGGAGCTGACCAAGGGGGTCGAACGTCCGGCCATCGCCACCATGCTGCCGACGCTGACCGGCCATGCCGTGATGCTGGACGTGGGCGCCAACGTCGATTGCACCGCCAACCATCTCGAACAATTCGCCTTGATGGGCAATGAGTACGCCAAGCACGTGCTCGGCAAGGCCAACCCGCGCGTCGGCCTGTTGAGCATCGGGGAAGAGGATTCCAAGGGCAACGAGGTCACGAAAGAAGCCTTCAAGCTGCTCAAGGCGAGCCCGATCAACTTCATCGGCAACGTGGAAGGCCGCGACGTCTACAGCGGCGAGGCCGACGTGGTTGTGTGCGACGGCTTCATCGGGAACGTGGCGCTCAAGATCTCCGAAGGGGTGGCGGACACGATCAAGAAGCTGTTGCTCAAGGAGATCGGCGGGTCGTTCCTCGGGCGGCTGGCCTATCCGCTCATCGCGGCCCCCCTGCTCAAGCTCAAGCGCAGGATCGATTATGCGGAGTTCGGCGGGGCGCCGTTGCTGGGCGTGAACGGCATCTGTATGATTTGCCATGGACGGTCCTCGGCCAAGGCGATCAAGAACGCCATTCGCCGGGCGAAATCCCTGGCGGAAAGCCGGATGACGGACCTGATCCGCCAGGATATTGAAGAAAGCCTCGGCCGCCATCGGCAGGAGGCGCAGCACGAAGCCAGCGCATGAACGCCCGCATCACCGGCACCGGGTGCTACGTCCCGGCCAGGGTCATGACCAATGCTCATCTGGAGCAGATGGTCGCGACCTCGGATCACTGGATCAGCGAGCGGACCGGCATTCGCGAACGCCGCATCGCGGCGACCGGCGAAGCCTGCTCCGATCTGGGACTGCAGGCGGCGGAGCAGGCGCTCAAGGCAGCCGGCCTGTCCGCCGGCGATCTGGACCTCATCCTCGTCGCGACCTGCACTCCCGATTCGCTATTGCCTGCCACGGCCTGTCTGATCCAGCACCGCTTGGGGGCGACTCGCGCGGCGGCTTTTGATCTTTCCGCGGCCTGCTGCGGGTTCGTCTATGCGTTGGGTGTGGCCAATGCCTACATCAAGACCGGGTTCCGCCATGTGCTGGTCGTCGGATCGGAGGTGATGTCCGCGATCACCGATTGGACCGACCGGAATACCTGCGTCCTGTTCGGAGATGGAGCCGGGGCGGCGGTGCTGAGCGCGACAGAGGAAGCTTGCGGGGTGCTGTCCACGCACCTCCATTCGGATGGTTCCCTCTGGGATTTGATTCATGTGCCGGGCGGCGGCTCCCGCATCCCGCCCTCCGAGAAGATGCTGGAGGCGCGCCAACAGTACATCAAGATGAAGGGCAACGAGACCTTCAAGGTCGCGGTGCGGACCCTCGAGGAGGTGGCCCGCGAAACCATCGCGCACCATCACGTGTCGGTCGAGCAGATCGATCTCTATGTGCCGCACCAGGCCAATGCCAGGATCCTCAAGGCCGTGGCGGAACGGTTGGGGCTGCCGGCCCACAAGATCATGATGAACGTGGACCGCTATGGAAATACCTCGGCCGCCTCGATCCCGATCGCGCTCGACGAAGCGGTGCGAGGAGGGCGGATTCAGGCGGGGAATCTGGTGCTGTTGGGGGCGTTCGGAGCGGGCCTCACCTGGGCCTCCGCGTTGATTCGATGGTGACCAGGCCGGTAATGCCACGACGGCGAACCGTCGAAACGATCACGACGCTGGTCGTGCCGCCGACGCCGGTCCGAACCGGCAGTTTTTCCCGTTGACAAGGACCGGCCTTTCCACCATATCTTAGCCCACATTATTCATGAGCCCTTCTACTGCAACCGCCGATACGCCGCTACGAACCGTCGTGAATAATGTGGGCTAGCGCGCCATGAGTGCAGGAATCGCATTTGTGTTTCCGGGGCAGGGGTCCCAGTCGGTCGGCATGGGACGCCTGTTTCACCAGGCTTCCGATGCCGCCCGCCGAACCTACGAGGAAGCTTCAGATGTGCTGGGGTACGATGCGGCGGCCCTCTGTTTCGAGGGACCGGCCGAGCGGCTTAACCTGACGGAGTTTACGCAGCCGGCCTTGCTGGTCGCGAGCATCGCGGCTTGGCGCGCCTGCGCCTTTGACGGCATCCAGGCGGTCGCGGTGGCCGGGCACAGTCTGGGAGAATATACGGCGCTGGTCGCGGCCGGCGCCGTCTCGTTCCGCGAGGGGGTCTCGTTGGTGCAGAAACGCGGCCGGTACATGGCCGAGTCGGTCCCGGCCGGGACCGGATTGGTGGCGGCCCTGTTGGGGCTCTCGACCGAGTTGGCGAAGGCCGCCTGCGAGGAGGCCTCATCGGTCGGCCTGGTGGCTCCGGCCAATTTGAATTGTCCCGGGCAGATCGTCATCGCCGGGGAAAAGGCGGCGGTGGAACGGGCCATTGAATTGGCCAAGGCCAAGGGGGCCAAGCGTGCCCTGCCCCTTCCTGTGAGCGTGCCGGTCCATACGCCCTTGATGAAGCAGGCGGCGGATCGTTTGGCCAAGGATCTGGCGGAAGCCCACTGGGCCGATCTCCGGATTCCGCTGGTGAACAACGCGGAGGCGGCCGTGATCCGCTCGGCTGCGGACATCCGGCCGTCGCTGGTCAAGCAATTGCCGTCGCCGGTCCGGTGGGAAGAGTCGGTCCGGAAGATGGCTTCCATGGGCGTGACGACCTTCGTCGAAGTGGGTCCCGGCACCGTGCTCACCGGCTTGATCAAGCGCATCGTCCCGGATGCCGCCACCTTCAATGTCCAGGATCCGGCTTCACTGGACGCCACCCGCGCCGCGCTGGAGGCCCGATCCTCCGCGTGAAACTGTTCGATTGCACGCGCGATCGCCATTCACGACTCAGTCTTAGGGGTTGCAGGTTCGTAGACAAAGGAAGAGCTGCATGTCGTCTTTAACAGGGAAAGTCGCCATCGTCACGGGGGCCGCTCAAGGGATCGGCCGTGCCATTGCAGAAACGCTCGCCCGTCACGGGGCGGATATCGTGGTGGCCGATATGGACCCGGGTCGAGCGGAAGAAACCGCCGCGGCCGTCACCCAACTGGGGCGGCGGGCCCTGACGGTCAAGGTGAACGTCGCGAACTGGGATGAGGTCAAGGGCATGGCCGACCGGGTCGTGAAGGACTGGGGCAAGGTGGACATCCTGGTCAACAACGCCGGGATCACGCGGGACGGGTTGCTGCTGCGCATGCGCGAGGAGGATTGGAATCTGGTCCTCCAGGTGAACCTGACCGGGACGTTTTACTGCACCAAAGCCGTGCTGCTGCCGATGACGAAACAACGGTACGGCCGGATCGTCAATATCGCTTCGATCGTCGGGGTGATGGGCAACGTGGGCCAGGCCAACTACGCGGCCTCGAAGGGCGCGGTAATCGGCTTCACGAAAACCGCCGCGCGGGAATACGCGAGCCGCAACGTGACGGTCAACGCGGTCGCGCCGGGCTTCATCGACACGCCGATGACGCAGGGTCTGTCGCCGGAGGTCAAGGACCAGTTGCAAAAGCAAATTCCGCTCGGGCGGCTCGGCCAGCCGGCGGATATTGCAGAAGCGGTCCGATTCCTGGTATCGGATGAGGCCGGGTACATCACCGGTCAGGTGCTGCACGTCAACGGCGGCATGTTGATGGTGTAATTCGCGGAGAGAATCACGCACAATCTTGCGCGGCAGCGATCTCGTTGGCGCGGATGAGTCGGAGCAACAGGAGGGAGACGTTATGGCAGACGAAGGACGCAAAGCGACGACGGTGGACGAGCGGGTCAAGAAAATCATTGCGGAGCAGCTCGGAGTCGAGGAAGATGAAGTGACTCCGGAAGCGTCGTTCGTCGAGGATCTCGGCGCCGATTCGCTCGACACGGTCGAATTGGTGATGGCGCTGGAAGAGGAATTCGAAATCGAAATCCCCGACGAGGACGCCGAAAAAATCCTGACGGTGGGCAAGGCGCTCGATTATATTAAAGAGAAGGTCTGAGCAGGCCGAGCCGATTCGTTGGCGCTCCTATGAACGTGCAAGGACCAAAACGGCGTGTGGTGGTGACCGGGTTGGGAGCGGTGACCCCGTTGGGCACCGGCGTGGAGAAGACCTGGAAAGCCATCTGTGCCGGTCAATCGGGCATCGCGCGGATCACGCGCTTCGACCCGGCCGGGTACGACGCGCAGATCGCCGGCGAGGTCAAGGACTTCGATCCCGCGCAGTTCATCGAGAAAAAAGAGATCAAGAAAATGGACGCCTTCATCCACTATGCCGTGGGCGCCGCCCAGATGGCGGTGGATGACGCCGGATATAAAGTCGCTCCGGAAGAGGCGACCCGCGTCGGGGTCTATATCGGCTCGGGAATCGGCGGCCTGGGGTCCATCGAGTACTACCATAAGATTTTGCAGGAGAAGGGGCCGGGGCGGGTCTCGCCCTTCTTCATCCCCATGACCATCATCAACCTGGCGTCGGGTCAGGTGGCGATCCGCATGGGAGCCAAGGGCCCGAATTCCTGCGCGGTCACGGCCTGCGCGACCGGCAACCATTGCATCGGCGACGCCTTCCGCCTCATCCAGCGTGATGAAGCGGACGTGATGGTGGCGGGCGGAGCCGAGGCGGCCATCACGCCGCTCGGCGTGGCCGGATTCGCCTCCGCGAAGGCCCTGTCGTTTCGAAACGACGAGCCGACCAGAGCCAGCCGGCCATTCGACCGGGATCGCGACGGGTTCGTGCTGGGCGAGGGAGCCGGAGTACTGGTGCTCGAGGAGTTGGACCATGCGCGCCGGCGAGGGGCCCGGATCTACGCCGAGGTCATCGGCTACGGGATGAACAGCGACGCCTACCACATCACGGCGCCGCCCGAAGAGGGGGAGGGGGCGGTGCGCTGCATGGAGCTGGCGCTCAAGGATGCCGGTATCGCCAAAGATCAAGTGGGGTACATCAACGCCCACGGCACCTCCACGATGGCGGACGCCATCGAGACCAAGGCGATCAAACAGGTGTTCGGCGAACAGGCCTACAGGATTCCGGTCAGCTCGACCAAGTCGATGACGGGCCATCTCCTCGGCGCCGCGGGAGGGATTGAGGCCATTTTCTCCATCCTGGCGATTCATCATGGCCTGTTGCCTCCCACGATCAATCTAGAACATCCCGATCCGGCCTGCGACCTGGACTATGTGCCGAACCAGGTCCGGTCCGCGTCGCCGTCCGTGGCCTTGTCGAATTCGTTCGGGTTCGGCGGGGTCAACGCCTGCGTCCTGTTCCGGCGCATGGATGCATGAGACGCCGCATTCCCCTCCTTTCAACACGGACATGACGACATGGATAGGCGGGACGGCATTGAGGCCGCGCTGGGCTACGTGTTCCGCCGGCCGGCCTGGCTCGACGAAGCCCTGACCCATAAGTCGTTTCTCAACGAACAGCGGCTGAAATCGGGGCGGCACAACGAGCGGCTCGAACTGCTGGGCGACGCAGTGTTGGCCCTGGTGGTCACCGATTACCTCACAGAGCGGTTTCCGCAGCTCGACGAGGGCCGGCTTTCGAAGCTCAAAGCCCGCCTGGTCAGCGCGCCGGTCCTCGCCAGGGCGGCGCAGCGACTGGAGCTGGGGCGGTTTCTGAAGCTGGGCCGGGGAGAAGAGGGCACGCAGGGACGCGAGAAGCAGTCGGTGCTGGCCGACGCCTTCGAAGCGGTACTGGCCGCGATCTATCGGGACGGCGGACTTGACGAGGCCCGGGCGTTCGCGTTACGCGTGCTAGATGCGGACCTGCTGGCGCTCGATCGGGCCGGAGGCCATCCGGACCAGGAGGATTTCAAGACGCGGCTCCAGGAATATTGCCAGAGCCGGCTGGATGTCCTGCCGCACTATACCGTGACCGGCGAATCCGGCCCCGACCACCGGAAGGTCTTTGAAGTGGCGCTCACCATCGGCGGGCGGACCTATGGTGTTGGGCGCGGCCACACCAAGAAAGCGGCCGAGCAAGAGGCCGCCCGGGAGGCCTTGGGCCGCATCGAAAGAGGGGAGGCCCCGGCGGCTGACTAAAACACCCGGGACTCACAGTGTCAACAATCAGGGAGGATGTGATGGCGACGATCGTCAAAGGACTCTACATCAAAGGATTCTGCATCGCGGTCATGGCGGCGGGACTGGTCATGGGAAGCATCGACGCGCGGCAGGACGCCGCGGCGGCGGATGCTTCGAAACCGGCCCCGCGGGCGCTCATCAAGACCAAATACGGAGAGATCGAGATCAAGTTGTATCCGGACGTGGCGCCGAAGCACGTGGAGAATTTCGTCAAGCTGGCGAAGTCCGGGTTTTATAACGGCACTATCTTTCATCGGGTCATTCCCGGATTCATGATTCAAGGCGGAGACCCCAATACGAAGGATCTCGCCAGGAAGGACACCTACGGCATGGGAGGACCCAAGGATGAGAAGGGCAACCCCGTGTATCTCAAGGCGGAGTTCAGCGAGGTGCCGCACAAGCGCGGGATCGTCTCCATGGCGCGCCGGGGCGACAGTCCCGACACCGCCGGGTCGCAGTTCTTCATCGTCGTGGAGGATTCCCGCTTTCTCGACCGGCAGTATTCCGTCTTCGGAGAGGTGACGAAGGGCATCGGGGTGGCCGACAAGATCGTGAACCTGCCGCGCGACGCCAGGGACAATCCGATCGAACGGGTGGAAATCACCGTGACGATCCTGGAATAGCCCGGTTCCGTCGGGACGTTTCCGCCCCCTGTCAGAACGGAGCGGTGCCCTGTTTGGCCTGGATCAATTGAAGGAGATGTTGAAAGGCCTTGGTGGTTCGCTCGGCGGAGGAGGCGCCCTGGAACAGGAGGATCTCTTCGGCAAACTGGGCGCGGCGCTCATTCACCTTGCCTTGGCACAACACGACTTTTTCCACGCAGCGCGCCTTCCCGCTGCAGGCGAAGCGGACGGCGTGGTAAACCCGGCCGTCGGCGAGCGTTTTCTCGCCGGTGGAGTCGATGCGTTCCACATCGTGCAAGTCGAATCGCGTCGAGCCGGTGCGGGCGCTCCAAGAGCCATGGTTCAATTCGATCAGCCCCGCATTGGCGCCGGTCGGGATCACAGCGTAGATCCTGGTGACCAGCGGCAGCTTGCCGATGTCCTCGTCCTTGCAACTGAGCGCCCGCACGACAGCCTGCGCGCTGGTGAAGTCCGTGAGAAACTGAGAGGTGTCCTCTAGGGTCTGGCTGAGCGCTGGCGGGGAAACCGCGAGGCATCCCACGATCCAGGCCAGAGCCGCGGCCGTGAGAAGGAATCGGAGTTTTCCGCGTATCATGCCGATGCCGGCGATCATGCTCTCACCGTACTGAAGTCCTCCCCGCTGTTCAAGCGGTCCTCAGCAGAATCGATCGCGGGCGACGGTCATCGAAAGATCCGGATCACAGGTGATGATGTTCGCAACCGGGACCATGGACGTGCGGGGTGGAGCCGCCGGGAGGCGGCGCGAATTGTCCGGGGATAATGATGCTCTTGCGGTCGCCATGACGGGCCAGGTGCTCGGCGATCTCCGGATGGGCGGTGCGCACGTACCCGATGAGCGCCTGGAGAAACCGCTGCGATTGAAACGCGTCGCCGGAAAACTCCGACACGAACTTCACCGCCCGGTCGAGCACTTCCGGCGCGCTTTGCAGTTCCACCATCTCCTGAGGCTGCTGCTTCTTGAACGTTTCGTATTCCTTCTTCAGGTGCTCGGCAAAGACGGGAAGCGGCGCGCCCGGCACATGCAGGGGGCTCAGGCTGCGGCGCAGAGCCTGGAGCCCCGCGACGACTTCCGCATCTTGTCCGTCCCGCCGATCCTGGAAATACCCGAAGGCGACCACTTCGACCAGATTGAACAGGGCCACGGCCTTGTCTCCGCCCAGCTCGGCGAGCTGACGATAGAGCTCGCGGCGTAACGGGGCCAACTGTTCGCCCAGCCGCTTTTGCTGGTAATCCATGCCGGCATGCAAATAGGGGCAGTCGGGCGGGCAGGCGATCCGAACGATCCGCGATTCCCCGCAACAGTGGGGGCATATCAATCCGCCCAAGGCGGGGCAGTTCCGCTTCCCTTTGCGCTGATGGCAGTAGAGACACTTGCTCACTTGGGCGGCGCCTCTTTGGGCGGCCCGTCTTTCGGCGGCCCGCTGAAGCCGTAGTCGGCCAGCGTCCGTCGCTTGTCGGCCGATTTCACGGGCGATTCCAGGCCGTTCACTTCGGCGGCGTCTCCATAGTGGTAGGGAACCAGAATCACGTGGTTCGTCCGGTCGATGGCGATGTCCGCGGGCGAAGGCAGGTACTCGGCGATCACCTGAAGCTTCCGATCCGGCGCCATGCGCCAGATCTTCCCCCTGGTGAAGTCCGAGATGTACATGTTGCCCCACCGGTCGAAATCCACCCCGGACAGATTGCCGAACCGTGCGGAGAAGAATCCGTTCGACATCAGTTCCGTGAGGGTGCCGTCCAGCCGTACTTCGACGATGTTGCCCTTGTCCCAACTGACCGCGATCAGCCGATCTCCCTTCGGATGGACGGCCAATCCTGCGGGACCGCTCAGTTGCGGATCCCGCACCAGCGTCGAAATCTGGTGATTATGCGGCACGTCGATGCGGAAGATGGCCTGTCCGGTCCGGTCGGACACATACAAGAGGCTCTTGCCGTCATAGGCAATGTCCATGAGCTGGCTCGAATAGCCGGCCTGCGGGATCGCGCCGGACCCCAGCGGGAGCGTCAGGAGCAGCTTGCCCGTGGACTTGTCGAAGCCGCGCACCTGGTCCAGATCCGCCACATACAGGGTCTGCCCGACGATCGCGAGCCCTCTGGGCGCGTGCAGGGTGACGCCGTTGCGGCCCCCTTCGATGAACTTAAGCCCGACGACCTTCCCGGACTCGTCCAGCTTGGTGATGAAACCGTTGTTGTCCCGCGCGCTCTCGTCGCCGTTGATGCTGGAGATGAAGTATTCCTTGGTGACCGGATCGACGACGAAACTGTACGGCCCGCTGAGTTCCAAAATCTGCAGGGCAAAGGCCGGGACCGCGCCGACACAGAGCCATGCCGCCAGCGCGGCGGCGCACAGGACCGGCCTACAGAGGGCGGTCCCCTGCCGGGACGACGTGGGCCAATGGAATCGTTGACGCATCAGGATGGACGGCGGTTGCGCACGATGGTGTGTGATGGAACCGCCTCGCATCGTATCGGACGGTCAAATCAGGTGTCAAGGAACCGGGCCGGGGAGCGTCAGTGCCTGCGCGCGCCTGCGCTCGTTGACTTGCCGCGGAAGCCCCTGTTATGGTCGCATTTTGATACGGATTTCGCGCTCATGCGTTTGCCTCGGGGATCGTCTCCACGCGGCGCGTGGCGCGCCCATCGCGGCGTACTTTCGTTCAGGGAGGAGAAGAACGTGGCAGATCAGATCATCGACGGCAAAGCGCTCGCACAGCAGATTCGGGAACGGATCGCCAAGGACGTCGTGGACCTGGTCGCCCAGAAGGGCGTGCGCCCTG
>DATIBM010000382.1:0-2317 GCA_035457545.1 Nitrospiraceae bacterium | reverse complement strand
ATGCCGAAGGAAATCCTGCCGCGCGGCCGCCAGGTACTGGCCTGAACGTCGAGGTACACGATGGGTACTGCGGTCAGGACCGGCTGAGCGTTCAACTGATCTGCGCCGACTTCTGCACCGACCGCCGGGTGGAGCATGAACAGCGCCACGGTGCTCCACAGCCATCTGGTCATTGCCTCACCTCACTCGTCGGTCTATAGACGCCTATCCCACCCGTTGCCGCAGCTCTTCAAGGAAGGCTCGTTGCCCGGGAAGGAGCTTCACTTTTGCCTGTTCGAGTGCGTACCAACAGGCGCGATCGACTTCAGGAAAGCTCTGGACGCGACCAGACCTGGGCGGCCATTCTAGCGAAAAGCTGTTGCTGCGGATGGCCGTGGCATCGAGATCTCCCTCGACCGCCCATGCCCTGATGATCTTACCGCTCGGCTGTTTCGCCGGCGACAGCTCGAGACAGGGTCCGGTCAACGCCGATCCGGTTTCTTCGTAGAATTCACGCTTAGCCACGGACAAGGGATCCTCGCCTTCGACATACTCGCCTTTAGGAATCGACCATGCCCCCTCATCCTTCTTCGCCCAGAAGGGTCCTCCGGGATGAACGATCAAGACCTCAAGACCCGTCTCGCGTCTTCGATACAGGATGATGCCGGCGCTCAACTTCCTGGCCATTGCTGCTCGAGCCAGCCCGCCGATGTACCCTACCCCTCTAGCGCGGCCTTCATCTCGATCGTCGTATTCAACAATCGCGAAATCGGGCAGCCCGTTTTGGCGGCTTGCGTGGCCTTGTCCCATGCCGCCTGATCCGCCTTGGGCACCCGCCCTTTCACGTCAAGGAGAATGTGCGTCACTGTCCACCCCGCTTCAAGCTTGTCAAACGTCACCGTGGCCGTCGTCGCCAGCTTCTCCGCTGTCAGGCCGGCATTGCCCAATTGCGCAGAAAGGGCCATGGTAAAGCAGCCCGCATGCGCCGCGGCGATCAGTTCCTCCGGATTGGTGCCTTTCCCGTTCTCGAAGCGAGTCCCGAAGGAATATTGCTGATTGGTCAATACGCCGCTGTCCGTCGACACCGTTCCTTTGCCGTTCTTCAGATCTCCCTGCCATACAGCCGATCCTGAACGTTTCATGGTTCCTCCTTGTCGGATGTCAGCCAAGCCGTGCTCACAGGCCGGCGGCCTCAAACGTGGGTATTATGCATCAACTGCCTGCAGACCAGGCTCTGGGACAAGCCCGTGGCGCGTTCGGACCGGCCAAGAAAGCCGTCTAGGCATCGATGTTCCGCACGCGCCCATCTCGCGCGATCTTCCAGCTTTGGATGCCATGATAGTGATAGCTCGAGTGTGTACCTCGGACCTTGATCAATGTCTCGCGCGACGGTTGGCGGTAGCCGGTTTGGTCCGTGCATCGGCTCTGGAGGACAGTCTCCTGACCATTCCAGGTCCAAGGGAGAGAGAACCGGGTGTGGGATTTCGAGAGCACCGGCTCTTGTAGCTGCGCGTCGCGCCATGTGCGGCCTCCATCGATCGTCACTTGCACGCTCACAATCCGTCCTCGCCCGCTCCATGCCAGGCCGCGAATCTCCCGGAATCCCGGTCGTATCTGCTGGCCGCCCGAGGGGCTCGTGATGACCGATTTGGCCTCCATGACCAGGCTAAACTGATAGGCACTTCCATCGGGCATGAGATCAGTGTACTTGGAGGTCTCCCAACGCGTCATAAAGGGTGCCTGTCCCACCTTGAGGCGGCGGAGCCACTTCACATTGATATTGCCCTCCAGGCCAGGAAGGAGGAGACGGATGGGATAACCTTGCTCAGGCCGCAACGCTTCCCCGTTTTGTCCGTAGCAGATCATCGCGTCCGACAGAACCTCCGCCGTGAGCGGGACACTTCGGGTCAGCGCGGCGGCGTCTCCGCCTTCGGCCAGCATCCACGCCGCTTCCGGTTTGACCCCGGCGCTCTCCAACAGCGTGGCGAGTTTGACGCCCGTCCACTCGCTGGTGCTCGTCAGGCCATGCAGCTGTTGCGCGGTCTGATCCTCGGCCACACTCCACCCATTGCGGCTATTGCCCGCGCATTCGATGAACGCCAAGCGAGTGACCGAGGGGAATCGCTGCAACTCGTCCATCGTGAACATCACCGGCCGCGCCACCAATCCATGGACCAGGAGTCGATGCTGCGAGGGATCGATGGCCGGCACGCCGTTGTGGTGCCGTTCGAAGTGCAGAGAAGAAGGCGTGATGATGCCGTGGAGGTCTTGAAGCGGCGTGAGCGAGTGCGAATCGCCGGCAGATCTGGTCGCCGACTCAAAGTGCGACCGTTCGCCG
>DATIBM010000381.1:0-8468 GCA_035457545.1 Nitrospiraceae bacterium | reverse complement strand
AGAGCGGGGTCTTCACCGGCGGCCATGCGATCAACCCGGTGAACGGCGAACGACTGCCGATCTGGATCGCCGATTACGTCATGATGGGCTACGGCACCGGGGCCATCATGGCGGTGCCGGCGCACGACGAGCGGGACTGGGCCTTCGCGCGCAAGTACGCCCTTCCGATCCGCGAGGTCGTGTCCGGCGGCGACATCGAAAAGGGCCCCTTCGTCGAGATCGACCAGGGCACCGTCGTCAACTCGACCACGCCCGACGGCTCCTTCTCAATCGACGGGCTCAAGCCGGCCGACGCGATCCCGAACATCACCGACTGGCTGGAGGCGCAAGGCAAGGGCCGCAAGACGATCAACTACAAGCTGCGCGATTGGCTCTTCGCGCGGCAACGCTATTGGGGGGAGCCGTTCCCCATTATTTGGGCGGACGGCGAGCATCGCGCGCTGCCCGAGGAACAGTTGCCGCTGACGTTGCCCGAGACGACCAACTTCACGCCCTCGGGAAGCGGGGAGAGTCCGCTCGCCAATCTGGAAGACTGGCTCGTGACCGTCGATCCGACAACCGGCCGGCCAGCGCGCCGAGAAACGAACACCATGCCGCAATGGGCCGGGTCCTGCTGGTATTTCCTCCGGTTCATCGACCCGCGCAACCCACGGCAACTCGTCGATCCGGAGAAGGAACGGTACTGGATGCCGGTGGACCTCTACATCGGCGGCTCCGAGCACGCGGTGCTCCACCTCCTGTACGCGCGCTTTTGGCACAAGGTGCTCTACGACATCGGCGTCGTGCACACGCCGGAGCCGTTCATGAAGCTCGTGCACCAGGGCATCGTGCTTGGCGAGGACAATCAGAAAATGTCCAAATCGCGCGGGAACGTCGTGAATCCCGACGACATGATCGAGCGGTTCGGCGCCGACGCCGTGCGGCTTTACGAGATGTTCATGGGGCCGTTGGAAGCGATGAAGCCCTGGAGCACCCGCGGCGTCGAGGGCGTCACCAGGTTTCTCGACCGGGTGTGGCGGTTGATGGTCGAGGAGGACGGCAAGCTGAGCCGGGCGGTCGTCGAGGCCGAGCCCTCCCTGGAGACCGCGCGCCTGCTCCATCAGACGATCAAGAAGGTGACGGAAGATCTGGAATCGCTCCGGTTCAACACGGCCATCTCGCAGATGATGGTCTTGACGAACGAGCTGACGAAGCTCGACCGGCGGCCGCGATCGGTTGTGGAATCGCTCGTCCTATTGCTGGCGCCCTTTGCGCCCCATCTGTCCGAAGAACTCTGGGAACGGCTCGGCCACAAGCCGAGCGTCGGGCAACAGCCTTGGCCGGCCTACGATCCAGCCCTCACCGTCAGCGACCGGTTGGAGCTGCCCATTCAAATCAACGGGAAACTCCGCGGGAGGATCAGCGTGGCCGCCGAGGCCGGGCGCGAGGAGGTCCTGCGACTGGCACAGCAAGAGTCGAAGATCCAGGAGATACTCCGGGGCAGGGAGCCGAAGAAGGTCATTTACATCGAAAAGAAGCTCATCAATTTCGTCGTGTGAAAAAAGTGCTGGATGCTGAGTAATCAGCGCATGTGACGAGGGCCGGTTGAGAAATGACAGCTTTTCAACGAATGACGGATGACCAATGACGCATGACGGTAAATTCCCCGCACTCAGCACTCATCGCTCAGCGCTCGGGCACGTCACCGCTTGCGCGGCGGTGGTCGCCCTGCTCGCCGGCTGCGGCTACCGGTTCGGCGTGGAGGGACCGGGACCGACGATCGGCGGGACGGCCCAGCCGGCCGCGCAGGCGAAGCCGGGGGAACATGTGCCGCGTCTGAGCATCGTGAATCTCCGCAACGGGACCTTCGAACCCAATCTCGAAATCAAATACTCCAACTATCTCCGCCAGGAGTTTGCGACCGGCAGCGGAGCCCAGGTTGTCGGAGGAACGGAGACGGCGGATTACGTCCTGAAGGGCACGATCCTCTCCGTCCTGATCCCAACGCTGAGCTTCACACAATCCACGACCTTGGAAAGCCGCGTGGAGGCTCTCGTCATGGTGCAGGCCGAAGACGTGCGCAGCCACAAGATCGTCTGGGTCCAAACCGCGAAGGGAATGTCGGAGTTCTTCGTCACGAGCGACCTGCAGTTTAATCGTGTGCTGCAAAACCGTGCGGTCGAGCAGGCGGGCCGGATGGTGGCGGCAGACCTCTCGGCGCGCTTTCAACTCTTCATCGACGACGTGCGGGAAGGCAAGGTCAAGCCCACCGATGCCCCGCCCGAGTTCGTCCCGATGCTGCCCGGGAGCCGATAGTGGTCGGCTCGGCGACTGTCGGCAGGACCGCGGCCGATAGAGAAACGTGTCCGCCATGATCGTGAAGGCCAGCACCCTGGCTCACTATCTTGAACGCGAACCGGTCCCGCCGCTCTGTCTGGTCGAAGGCGAAGAAGAGGAGCTCAGACGAACCGCGGTCGCGACGCTCAAGGACCAGCTTTTAGGTGTCGGCACGGACGACGTGTTCAATAGCGCCCAGTTTTATGCCGACGAGGACGGCGCGTCCACGATCTTGACCGCCACGCGGGAAATCCCGGTGTTCGCTCCTCGGCGGGTGGTCGTCGTGAAACAGGCGGACAAGATCACGGCGCGGGACAATGAGGCCTGGCTCGCCTACCTGGCCGACCCCTGCGAGACCACCGCGCTGATCCTGGTGGCGGAGAAGCTCGACAAGCGATTGAAGTGGACGCAGGCGTTGGTGAAGCGCGCTCTGGTGGTGGACTGTAGTCCCTTGAGCGGTGCGGCGCTGACGGAATGGATTCGAAGTGAAGCCGCGCGGTTGAACTTGAAGCTCACCGAGGAGGGGATCGGCGTGCTCCACGAATCGGCCGGTCATTCGCTGGCGCATATCAAACGGGACCTGGAAAAGTTGGCCTTGACCACTCCGGACGGGACGGCGGCGGGAGCGGCGGAGGTGGAGGCGTCGCGCGGGATTGAGCCTGGTGCGTCGGTGTTCGACCTCACCACGGCGATCGGCGCGAGAGATTGTCGCCGGACGCTGGAAATCCTGGCGCGCAGCCTGGAAGCGGGGGAGGCTCCCCTCCGGATTCTCGGGGCGTTAGTCTGGCAGTACCGGCGCCTGTGGAAGATGAAGGATCTGCTGGCTCAGGGAGGAAGGGACGGGGAGGTGGCCAGGACGCTTCGGGTCGAACCCTACCGGGTGAAAAGCCTGCTCGGCCGCTTTTCCGAACCGCACCTGCGCCGGGCCTTCGAGCTGTTTGTGGACACCGATTCGAAGTTGAAGGGCGGGAGCGCCGGGTCGAGCCGACGCGTCATGGAAACGCTGCTGCTCTCCCTCTGCCAGGGGTGAGTAAAACTGCCAGTTGATTCCAAGACGCCAACCCCCGGCCGCTCCCGGCAGACGATCCGACGGGTCAGTTTGTTTACCGAGTTACTTGGCGGCGGTGAGGGCATTGACCCGAAGCGTGAGGCGGGAAATGCGGCGAGAAGCCGTGTTCCGCTTGATGACACCCTTGGCCGCAGCGCGGCCGATGGCCGAACTGGCCTCGCGCAGCGCGGTCGCCGCTTCATCCGCCTTCTTCTGCTCCACCGCCGCCAGGGTCTTCTTGATGAAGGCCTTGACCGTGTTGAGGGTGGTGCGGTTCCGAGCGCGGCGGGTTTCCGCTTGACGAGCGCGCCTGATCGTGGACTTGTGAACCTGTGGCATGGTTCAAGACTCCTTTGACAAAAAAGAATCACCCTTCTACCACAGCCTTGATTGAAGGGTCAAGAAAGGGTACCCTGCCGGCCTTACGATCCCGCTGTCGCCTTTTTACATTTTAGGAAGTACAACCAAATCATGATGACTCAGTTACAAGTTCGCGAACGACTCATTCTGGCGCTGGACGTGCCGTCCGCGGAGGCAGGCATCCGCCTGGTGGAGCGAATCGGCGAATCGGTCTCCTTCGTCAAGGTCGGGCTCGAACTTTTCACGGCCGCCGGACCGGAGTTCGTGCACCGGCTTCGCCAGCAGGGCAAGCGGGTGTTCCTGGACTTGAAGTTCCTCGACATCGAGGAAACCGTCCGGAGGGCCACCGCGCAGGTCGCGATGATGGGGGTGGATTTTCTCACAGTCCACGCCAACCGCAAGGCCTTGACTGCCGCCGTGAAAGGACGCAGCCAGGTGCCGAACTCCTCGCTGAAGATTCTGGCCGTCACCGTGCTGACCAATTATGACTCACAGGATCTGCGCGAGATGGGCATTCAGCACAGCGTCGCGGAACTCGTCACGGCGCGGGCGGCTCTCGCGGCTGAGGTCGGCTGCGAAGGGGTGGTGGCGTCGGGTGAGGAGCCGCAGGCGATTCGCCAGCGGGTGGGTGAGCAGTTGGTGATCGTCACGCCCGGCATCCGTCCGGCGGGAGTCGAGACCGGCGACCATGCCAGGGCCACAACGCCGGGCCAAGCCATCGCCGCCGGCTCGGATTATCTCGTGGTCGGCCGCCCGATTCGGGACGCCTCCGATCCAAGAGCGGCCGCCGAAGCCATCCTCGCCGAAATGCAGCGGGCGTTCGACGCACGCAGTACCTAGGACGTCTATCGAAAATCGTCAACCGTCAAGCGTGAAAGCACGAATGCCTTCTCAGGGCCGCCCCAGTACCTTCTGATGTGAATGACGCTTGACGAATGACGGCTAACGACCCACGGTGGCTTGCGAGTCTCATGCCGGTTTGTGTAGGATAATTCGTCACGTGACGGCCTGCCGCAATCAACACCTCGGGTGGTGAGTGTAGCTCAGTTGGTTAGAGCGCCGGATTGTGGATCCGGAGGTCGCGGGTTCGACACCCGTCACTCACCCCAACTTTTCCTCCTCATAACTGCTGGAGAAATCGTCTGATCCGACGACACCGGTCCCGGGTAGGTCAGGGCTCTGCATCAAGTCGCGACCATGAAGAAACAAGAACGTCATCGTCGTTTCCCGTAGTTATGGGGCGCAAGGCGCGGGTGGACGGCCTAGATACTGGCCTTCGTTCGCAAGATCGATGACGAACATCATTCGGTCAGAGCGGGGAGACGCGCGTTGAGCCCCTACCTCCACCTCTCGGACATCGTGTTGGCCATCACGGTGTTGCTCATGATCAGCGCCGTGGTGATCCCCCTCGCCCGTCGGTTTGGGATCGGACCGGAACTGGGTCTGTTGGTGTCGGGGGTCATCCTGGGATCATCGCATGTGCTCGGTCCGACTCAGGTTGAGCGATTACGAGAAGTCTCAGAACTCGGGGTGGTGTTTTTTCTCTTCATCATCGGGCTTGAACTCGATTTCCGGAGGGCCTGGTCGTTACGGCGCTATGCCTTAGGCCTAGGACCCTTGCAAATCCTGGCGACCGGACTTGTGTTGATGGTCTATTGGCGGCTGTTTGCTCCGTCCTGGTCGCTGGCGCTCCTTCTCGGATTGGTTTTGGCCAATTCCTCCACGGCCCTGGTCTTCCAAATATTGGAGAGGAAGCACGAACTCGATCAGGAACATGGGCAAGCGGCCTTCGCTGTCCTCTTGTTTCAAGATTTGACCGTGGTGCCTATCCTTGCTCTGATTCCCGTCTTTGCCGGGACGGGTTCAACTGATCTTCAGTCGTGGTGGAATGTGCTGCCGGCCATCGGCCTGATGGCAGTCGTGTTCTTCATCGGCCGCGAGGGATTTCCTGTCCTCTTTCGCCTGACGATCGCACAAGACATGAAAGAAGCGTTTACCGCGGTGCTCTTTGTCGGCGTGCTAGGCAGTGCATGGCTGGCGTCACGCGTTGGCCTCTCAATGGCCGTGGGTGCGTTCCTCATGGGGGTTGCGCTGTCGAGCACCGAGTACCGACGCCAGCTCAGGGAAGAGGTCATGCCGTTGAAGAATCTCTTGCTGGGACTCTTCTTTGTGTCGGTGGGTCTCAGCATGGACGTGAGCGTGTTGAGCGAACACACAACCAGGCTACTGATGCATGTCCTGGCGATCATCACGGCAAAAATCGCGGTTCTCTATCTCGCGGCTCGAGCATTCAAGATGGCCCACGGTCCAGCGGCGCGTCTCTCTTTCCTCCTCGCGCAAGCCGGCGAATTTGGCTTTGTGATCTTAGGGACGTTGCTGATCTCCGGCGTCGTGACTCCCACCCAGTTTGCCAATGGAATTATGGTCATCGCCCTGACGACAATCTTGACGTCGTGGCTTGATTATGTTGGTATGCTGTGGAGTCGCTGGGAACCGCCGGCTATCAAGAAGGGGACTGGGGCGCCCACCTGAAATGCCGATACCACGGGAAAATCGTTGACTCCTTCCGTCGCCACCCCTGGATAACTCTCGACTGAGTTGTGATCGGGCCCATCATTGTCCTGGTAACAAGGAGGGGTCGCGCCCCGGCCGTGTCATGGATCCGCTTCAGCCCATCCCTTCGCCGATCCGGCACAACGTCACTCACAAAAAGAAGGGGATTCGGAAACAGACTCACGGGGATCAGGTGGTGGTCGATAAATGTCTTGCGGTCAAAGTGTTGCCCAGGACCATGAGTTGCTTTCAATTGTCGATGTTGCCAGTTACCTGGCTGCTAGGCAGCCGGGTAGTATGGCGCCGATCTAATAAATAGACGCGGGAAGAAAGGGAGCATGTCATGAAGACGGAGATGCGTACGGACGGACTCACGCTGCCGGAAGTGTGGATTGATCTCTACCAGATATGGACTCGGACCCTCTCCTCTACCTGGAAGCTCCCGGAGCTATCCGATGAGCAGCCGGTCGAGCTTTCAGCAACGACGATTGAGAACCCCTGGCAGGCCACCTGGGACTACTGGGTGGATGCCTGGCAGCGGACGATCCTGTTCTGGGATGTGCTGCGACAGCGCAGTGATCAGTACCACAGGCAGAAGGCGAAGGCGGTCCCGCACGTGCTCACTTTCGACTCTGAACTGGTCCTGGACGGGCGGACCTTCGAGCGACCGGTCAATTACGGCCTGGTCAGGATCAAACCGCCGGAAGGGGTGGTCATCGACTCGAAGAAACGTCCGTTCGTGGTAGTGGACCCGCGCGCCGGGCACGGGCCGGGCATCGGCGGCTTTAAGGCCGACAGCGAACTGGGCGTCGCGATGCGCGCCGGTCATCCCTGCTACTTCGTCGGCTTCTCCCCTGACCCGATGCCGCGCCAGACCATCGAAGACATCATGCGCGCCGAGGCGAGGTTTTTGGAGCATGTCATCGACCTCCACCCTGGCGTCGATGGCAAGCCCTGTGTGATTGGCAACTGCCAGGCCGGTTGGGCGGTGATGATGCTGGCCGCGACCCGCCCGGACCTGTTCGGTCCGATCATCATCGCCGGGTCCCCGTTGTCCTATTGGGCGGGGATCGAGGGCCAGCACCCGATGCGATACACCAGCGGACTCGTGGGCGGAAGCTGGCTGACCGCGCTCACCGGCGACCTCGGGGCCGGCAAGTTCGACGGCGCCAATTTGGTCGCCAACTTCGAGAATCTCAATCCCGCCAATACCCTCTGGACGAAAAATTATAACGTATGGGCCAAGGTCGACACCGAGGGGGCGCGCTTTTTGGAATTCGAGAAATGGTGGGGCGGCCACGTCAACCTCAGTGCTGAGGAAATGCAATGGATCGTCGATCAACTATTCATCGGCAACCGGCTGGCCACAGCCGAAATCGTCACCAGCGACGGGGTTCGAATCGACCTGCGGAACATCCGCTCGCCCATCGTCTGCTTCTGCTCCAAGGGGGACAACATCACCCCGCCGCAGCAGGCCCTCGGTTGGATCTGCGACCTCTATCAGGAGGATGAAGATCTGCTGGCCCAGGAGCAGACCATCGTCTATGCCATCCACGAGAGCGTCGGCCATCTCGGCATCTTCGTCTCCGGGGGCGTGGCCCGCAAGGAGCATGACGAATTCGCTTCCAACATCGATCTGATCGACGTGCTGCCTCCCGGTCTGTACGAGGCGGTGATGACACGCAAGACCGCGGACGCGGTTCATCCGGAACTGGTCAGCCACGACTGGATCGTCCGGTTCGAGCGACGCACCCTCAATGACATTCGAGCCATCGTCCAACCCGACCCCGAGAACGAGCGTCGGTTCGCGACCGTGCGGCGCGTGTCGGAGATCAATCTCGGTCTGTATCGTACCCTGCTGCAACCGTTCGTTCGGACCTTCGCCAGCGAGCAAAGCGCTGAATGGCTCCATGCACTCAATCCCTCCGAGCTGCCCTTCGAGCTGTTCTCAGATCGCAACCCCCTGATGCGGCACGTCGCCCAGCTCGCCGAGCAGATCCGCCACCAACGCCGGCCAGTTCCACCCGACAACCCTCTGCTCCAGATGCAGGCCATGGTCTCGGAGGGGATCATTACGGCGCTCGACGGCTGGCGCGATCTGCGCGATCGCACGCTCGAGCAAATGTTCCTCGCGATCTATAGCCTGCCGCTGCTCCAAGCCCTGGTGGGCCTGAGGGCTTCGGATGAGAAT
>DATIBM010000380.1:0-5248 GCA_035457545.1 Nitrospiraceae bacterium | reverse complement strand
TGATCGATGAATTCGATCTCGAACTGCAATACAACATCACGCCATACGAATCCGGCTTCTCCAACGCCTGATCCGTCGAATCCATTCCTCTCACCTCCACCCAGGTAATGTTGGTTGCCACTCCTTTGGTGCAGCATCTCCGGCCATGGGTTCGGCCACGCGGCCCAGGTCACGCCGGTTCTGAATGAATTGGGCGCCAGACTTCCAGGTCTGCGCGCCATTTTGCGCACGACGGTGCCGGCTTCCTTCTTCGAGGCCCGGCTCACCATTCCCTGGACCTTGAGTCCCGCCAGGCAAGACATCGGCTGCATTCAGCATGGCCCGCTCGTGATCGACATCGAGGCCACGTGGAAGGCTCACCTGACATTTCATGACGACTGGGACCGATTGATTGAAATGGAGCGACGGGAGATGGCGTCGGCCGCGCCGGACCTGGTGCTCTCCGACATTTCCCACTTGAGCATTGACGCAGCGGCGCGATCCGGCTTTCGTCCGATTGCGCTCTCGTCTCTGTCCTGGGATGCGATTTTACAAGGGTATCTGTCCCCTTCCTCGCCTGTCGTGGCCGAACAACATGCCGCCATTGCCCATATCCGCCGTTGTTACGAAGCGGCCGAGGTGCTGATCCGGCCGGCCCCCGGCATGGACTTGCCGGCGTTCAAATCCATCGCTGACGTAGGGCCGATCGTCGAACCGATCACGCCGGAATCCGCCAGGCTGCGGGACGCAATCGGCGCTGGATGGGAGGAACGGCTGGTCCTGGTCGGGTTCGGAGGCATCAGCCTGACAGATCTGCCCTATGAGCGAATGGAACAGACGGCTGGATGCCGGTTTTTCATCGACGGCCGGCCTCCTCGCTCGTTTCAGCGCATTCATTCCGCGCTGGATCTCGGTATGACATTCATGACCGTGCTGGCTTCCGTGGACATGATCATAACCAAGCCCGGCTACAGCACCATCGTCGAGGCGGTCGATAAGCGCAAGCCGGTCATCTATGTCCGGCGGCACCACTTCGGCGATGAGGCCTCGCTGGTTGAATACCTCCATCGCTATGGCCGCGGCGCCGAGCTGAGCCTCGGCGATTTTTCATCCGGACAGTGGGAGTCCGCGCTGGACGCAGCCTGGCATGCGCCCCAGCCGGCGGACCAGCCTCCGGCTTCGGGTGTGGCGCAGGCGGCGGATCTGCTGGCCCCCTTTCTCGTCTGATCTTCCTTCACCCTCCCGCTTGACAAGCCAGACTCCGGTCGATAAGGTGCCCGCGCCGGCACTCCGCCTCATTCCCTTCAGCACACAAATGGCCATGCGCTATCGCATTCCCGAAGATGTGGTGTCCCGCGAAGTCGGCGGCGAGGCGGTTCTGCTGAATCTCGCGACCGGCACCTACTTCGGGCTGGACGGAGTCGGCACCGAAATCTGGAATCTGCTCGCCCGCGAGGGCACGATCGAAGGCGTCACCCACGCCCTGCTGGCCGGCTACGACGTGGAGGAACCTCGCCTCCGTCACGATATCGAACAGTTCATCCAACAACTCATGCACAAGGGCCTCCTGGCCATCGAGCCGGACAAATGACCATGGACCAGAGACGCCTTGCTGATCGGCCATGAGCGGCATCACCGGATTGCTCAACCTTGACGGCTCGCCGGCGGACCGATCGTTGGTCTTCCGTATGATGAACCGGCTGGCCCACCGCGGGTCGGACGGATCGGATGCTTGGTTCAACGGTCCGCTGGGCATGGCTCATCTCCTGTTGCACAGCACGCCCGACTCGCTCGACGAATGCCAGCCGCTCGCGAATCCATCCGAAACCCTCTGCCTGACCCTGGACGGACGAATCGACAACCGTGACGAGCTGTGCAGGCTCTTGGCCGACCGGTCCCGGCCTGACGCCCCTCTGTCCGACGCCCAACTCCTGCTCCTGGCCTATGACCGGTGGGGGGCGGCCTGTCCGGAACGGATCATCGGCGACTTCGCCTTTGCCCTCTGGGACCGCCGTGACCGGCAGTTGTTCTGCGCGCGAGACGCGCTCGGGACCAGGCCGCTGTTCTATGCCCGTCACCAACGCCGCTTCCTCTGGGCGTCGGAGCCACGATCTCTGCTCGAAGACCCGGGTGTGCGGACGGCGCCGGATGAAGGCATGATCGGCGAATATCTCGCGGCGGCGGTTACGAACTGTCAGGATACGCTGTTTCAGGACATCAAGCGCCTGCCTCCCGCCCATTGCCTCACCGTCCGTCCGGACCGGCCCGACGATCCGATCCGCATCTGGCAATACTGGGATATCGATCCAAGCCACCGGATCCGCTATCGGCACGACGGGGACTATGCCGCGCATTTTCTGGATCTGTTCAGGGACGCCGTGCGCTGTTCGCTCAGGAGCCACCGGCCGGTCAGGGCAGAACTCAGCGGCGGGCTCGATTCCTCCTCAATCGTGGCGACCGCCTGCTCGTTGATCCGGGACGGTTCCGTCGCAAGCAACGGATTCGAGACCCTGTCGCTGACCTTTCCCGGCAAGGCCTGCGACGAGACCTCCTACATTCTGGACATGATGCACAAGTGGCGCCTGCGGGGGACCTTGGAGGTCGTGCCCGACTCAGACCCGCATGACTATGCCGCACAGGTACAGGAAGATCTGGACCTGCCGGACTATCCGAACGGCATGATGTCGATGGGGCTCCTCGCCAAGGCCCGTGACAAGGGTGCGGTCGTCGTCCTCAACGGATCCGGCGGCGACGAATGGCTGGGAGGCAGCTACTACCATTACGCCGATCTCGTGCGCTCCGGCCGCCTGTTCGGACTCATGCGCCGCTTGTGGGACGACCGGAAGGCGCAGAGCGTCGTGTTTCCCTCTTGCTCATTCCTTCGTCTGGGCTTCTGGCCGAACCTGCCACGGAGTCTGCGGATCGCCATTCGTGTCGCGCTCGGAAGAAAGGGCCTGCCGCAATGGATTTCGCCGGCCTTTGCCCGTCGAATCGGCCTGCTTGAGCGGCTGGAGATCGAACCGGGGCCACGCCGCTGCGACACCTTCGCCCAGGAGGATCTCTATCGCACCTTGCGGAGCGGTTGGCAGGCACAAGGGAACGAGGCAGGCGACCGGGCGTTGGCGCGCTGCGGCATCGAGCAACGGTCACCCTTTAACGATCGCCGGATCATCGAGTTTGCCTTCGCCATTCCGGAGGAGCAACGGTGGCGTCATGGCAAGCCCAAGTTTCTCTTGCGTCAGGCGATGACAGGGCTCCTGCCGGAATCGATCAGGAACCGGACCACCAAGGCCGACTTCTCCCATACCTTTGTGCAAACTCTACGAACCCAGGGCGGCGCGCGGTTGTTCGAATCACTGAAAACGGAACAACTCGGCTGGATCAACGGCGAAGAAATTCGCCGGATGTATCGCCACATGGAGGACTGCTACCGAGCCGGTGATCAACGGTACACGAGCGCCACCTGGCCGCTCTGGATGGTATACGGCATCGAGCTGTGGCTCCGGGCGTTGACCGAACGGAAAGGAGCGAGATCCCATGGCGAAACAAGACGATCCTCCGCACAGGCAGGAGCCGAGCCGGAGGCCTTACAGCCCGCCCACCTTGGTGGAGTACGGTAACATCGCGAAACTCACACAAAGCGGGGCGGGCAGCGCCGGAGATGCGGGCACACTCGGGGCCATGATGATGATGTGTCTGTAGGCGACACCATTCTCAGCTCCCATCGCCAGGTATCAATGTTAGAGGAGCCCTGATGGTGATACCGGATCAACGGGAACCAGTCGATCAACCGTCTCATGCCCCGTCGGTCAAACGCCCCTATCAGCCGCCGGTGCTGATCGAATACGGCCATATCGCCAAGCTCACCCATACGGGATTCGGCAGCGGCGCGGACGGCGGCATGATGGCCAACCGAATGATGATGTGTTTGTAGCTTCCCTGTCTCGCCATCGGAGGACCGTGCGTGTCGACCATCATCGATGAACATCGAGAATATCTCAGCGATGGACCACGTCTGGCTGCGTTTCGCCAGGCGATCGGAGCCCTCGTCACGCCGGACTCGGTTGTTCTCGATCTTGGCGCCGGCACCGGGATCTTAGGAATGCTGGCCTGCCGCGCCGGCGCCAAGCAGGTTTATGCCGTCGATGAAGGCGGGATGATCGAAGTGGCGCGGAGCCTTTGCGAGGCGAATGGCTTCACCGATCGAATGAGGTTCATCAAGGGACTCTCCACCCAGATCGATCTTCCGGAGCGGGTGAATTTGGTCGTGGCTGACCAGATCGGCCACTTCGGCTTTGAGGCTGGCATCTGCGAATATTTCAGCGATGCCCGCGCGCGCTTCTTGAAACCGAACGGCCGGATGATCCCGGACCGGATCGAGTTGCACGTGGCGCCGGTGGAGCACGAGGCGCTCCGCGACCAGGTGGATTTCTGGCAGCAGGCTCCGCTTGAATTTGATCTGAACCCGGTCCATCTCCCGGCCTTGAACAGCGGTTACCCGGTCAAGCTCCAGCCGGATCATCTGCTCGGTCCCTCCGCCATGGCCGCGTCGTTCGATCCAGCCGAGGCGCCGGAGCCGTTGCGGTTCCAGACGGCGCTTACGGTGAGCCGATCAGGGCTGCTTCATGGCATCGGCGGCTGGTTCGCGGCACAGCTTGCTCCCGGCGTGACGATGTCCAATTCGCCCCTCTTCGCCCAGCGGATCAATCGCCGCAACGTGGTCTTTCCCCTCGCCCAGACCGTCCGAGTGGAGAAGGAGGATCGGATCGACCTCTCGATGACGGTCCTGCCCTCGCAGACGGTCGTCTCCTGGAAAGTCCGGGTCTGGCGCGCCGCATCACCAACCCAGCCAGACCGGCGCACGATCCTGGCGGAATCGTTCCATTCGACCATGCAGGGCCTGTTGCTGAGCCGGGAAGACCTTGAACGCACGAGGCCGGACTTTGTTCCGCGACTGACTCCTTGGGGAGAGGCGCGACAGACGGTGCTTGCCTGCTGCGACGGCAGCCTGCCGCTCGTTGCGATCGAGCAGGAGGTCCTGCGGCGGCATCCGGATCTGTTCCCCAATCTTGCTGTTGCCTCGGCCTTCGTCTCCGAGGTCGTGACCAGGTACGCCCGGTGAGGGTCGTGGGTCGCCTCACGGATGTCACCTACCGGTACTCATTCGCCGACCTGACTGTCCTCAGCGATACGGTCCTTCCTGACTTCGCTCCTCTATCACGCGACTCGTTCCAGTCAGACGATCAGGAGGCTCCGCTCGAAGTCACCT
>DATIBM010000379.1:0-17335 GCA_035457545.1 Nitrospiraceae bacterium | reverse complement strand
AAGGATGGCATGTGGCATCACTCCATGTAGGTGGGCAATGGCGTCGAGTAGACGCTCAAACGACACCTGCCGCGGTCGGATGGTGATGTCACAGCGCTTCCCTGCTCGACGGCCTACCTCGGCTACAAACCGTCCATCGCCGAGAAATCGCTGGTCCACCGTCTCGTAGTAGCGCTCATCATGCCCCTGTTTAAGCCCGGCTTTGAGAAATTGCAGATACGCCTGCCGGGCCGGCCCCAGTTGGCGGTGGAACTGGTCGAGCACCGTGGCCGGTTGCACCTGCACGGTCCCTGACTCTCCCAGGTAGGCGCGGTGGCTGTTCCACTTATAAGACCAGGGGTTCAGGGGCGTCCGCAGACGGGCCGGATTCAGATGGAGATAGCGAACCAATTCCAGTAGGTAGGCTTCCCGGTCACAGAGGATCGCCGTGTAGCGTCCTTGGAACAGGTGGCCGGTCTTACGATATCGGCGGTTGTAATATTGGCTGTATGTGAACTGAAGGGTCTGCATCGTACGGGAAAGCGGGACGGCGCCGGTTTCGACCAGGAGGTGTACGTGGTTCGCCATAAGAACGTAAGCATAGAGGGTCATTCCGTCGCGCCGGCGATACCGTTCAAGGCGATCCAGATACGTCTGGTAATCGGCGTCATCGTGAAAGAGCACTGTCCGGCGGTTGCCCCTGGCGATGACGTGATAGAGCGCCCTTGACGCCTTGACTTCCAAGGCCCTGTTGTCTACACTCCCCGGTGGTCTTTTTCCTGCAATTCCGAGACGATACGTAAGCGATACCTAAGATAGCCCGACAAGCAGGATAGGTGTGCCCGTGCTTGACGCCTTAAGCCAGAAATTCGAGACCATCCTCCGCAAGCTTCGGGGGCAGGGTGTGCTCAGCGAAGCCAATATTGCGGAAGCCCTCAAGGAAGTCCGTCTGGCTCTGCTCGAAGCGGACGTGAACTTCAAGGTGGTGAAGGACTTTATCGAACGGGTTCGCGTGAAGGCGGTCGGGCAGGAAGTCTTGCAGAGCCTGACCCCCGGACACCAGGTCGTCAAGGTCGTCTGGGAAGAGTTGGGCGAGATGATGGGGAAGGAGCAGGCCGGTCTCAAGCTCGCCTCGGTCCCTCCGACGGTCATCATGATGGTCGGGTTGCAGGGCGCCGGGAAGACAACCACCTGCGGCAAGCTTGCGCGATGGTTCAAAAATCAAGGCCGCCGTGTGCTTCTCGTGGCAGCCGATCCGCGGCGTCCTGCCGCAGGCGACCAGTTGTCCAATCTCGGCCAGACGCTCGGCGTGGACGTGCATCGAGCCGACCGGGTCGATGCGACCCAGCAGGATGTGGTGCAGATCTGCCGCGAGGGAGCGGAGCGAGGCCGGGACAAGGGCTATGACGTCGTCATCCTGGACACAGGCGGGCGCCTGCATATCGACGATGAGCTGATGCACGAGCTGGTGGCGGTGAAACAGGCCGTCCTTCCGCAGGAAGTCCTGCTCGTGGCCGACGCGATGACGGGACAGGATGCGGTCTCGATGGCCGGGCAGTTCGACCAGCAGGTAGGGCTGACCGGCGTGATCCTGACGAAAACCGAAGGCGATGCGCGCGGCGGCGCGGTCCTGTCCATCCGCGCGGTGACCGGGAAGCCGATCAAGTTCCTCGGGGTGGGCGAGAAGCTCGATGCGCTGGAACTGTTCCATCCGGATCGGATGGCCTCCCGGATCCTGGGCATGGGGGACGTACTGACCCTCATTGAAAAGGCGCAGGAAACCTACTCGCAGGAACAGGCCGAGATCGCCCGCAAGACATTGAGCGGCAAGTCGCTGACGTTCGACGATTTTCGCGACCAGATCAAGCAGGTCAACAAACTCGGCAGCATGGAGCAGATTCTCGGCATGTTGCCGGGCGGCCAGCGGCTGCGCGACATGATGAACGGCGACGCGATGCCGGACAAGGAGATCGGCCGGATTGTAGCCATCATCGATTCCATGACGGCGCAGGAACGCCGCGACCATACGTTGCTCAACGGCAGCCGCAAGAAGCGCATCGCGCGGGGCAGCGGCACCACCGTGCAGGAAGTCAACCGGCTCATCAAGCAGTTTCTCAGCGCGAGAAAGCTTGTCAAAGCCATCAGCGGGCCGGGTGGCCGCCGCAATCTCTTGCAGGCCCTCCGGTCGATGTAGTTCAACGCAACCAGGAAGCTCGCTTCCCAGAACAAAGGAGATTCACGTGGCCGTTCATTTACGACTCGCGCGCGCAGGGCGACACAAACTTCCCCTCTACCGGCTGGTGGCCGCCGATTCCCGGAGCCCCAGAGACGGCCGGTACATCGAGGTGCTGGGGACCTACAATCCGTTGAAAAACCCTGCCGTGGCGGAGATCAAGCAGGAGCGGGTGCTGGACTGGATCAAGAAGGGTGCCCAGCCGACCGTGACGGTACGGACGATCCTTCGGCGCGCCGGCCTGTTGGCATCCGCTCCTGCGCCCCGTGCTGACGCAAAGGCTCGGTAGTTTGGTCGGCCCATCGATCGCGATTCTCTTATTCTGACCCGCTTAGGCACTCGGTCTCCCGCGCAAGCCAGTGGGGGATATCGGTGATGAAGGGACCTGCAGATACCATGGAGGCCGAACTGGTCGTGATCGGAGCGATCGAGCGCCCGTTCGGCATCAAGGGCGCGATCAAGGTCCGGTCGCTCAGCGATGTGCCGGGGCGGTTTGAGTCCTTGGATCAGGTGGTCTTGCAGTCTCGGGAAGGAAAACGAGTGGAGACGAGGGTGACGGACGTGCGAGGCGGGGGCGACCGCTACATTCTGAGCGTCGAAGCCCTGCGCTCGCCGGAAGAGGCCGGAGCATTTCGGGGCGGATACCTCTATATCGAGCGGGGAGGCGCGGCGAGCGTGGCGTTGCCGGACGCACCCTTGCAATGTGACCTGATAGGACTCTCCGTTGTGGATCATGAGGGGCACTCGGTGGGGCGGTTAGAAGAAGTCATCGAGACGGCCGGCGGCCATCTGCTCCTTGTGCGGAACGGCAAGCGAGAGGTGATGGTGCCGGCGGCGAAGCAGTTCATCACGCAGGTGGATCTGGCGCGGCGCCAGGTGACGGTTCACGCCATTCCCGGATTGCTCGACGACTTGTACGAAGGTGGAAAGGTCGGCGCCCATGCGTTGTGAGGTGCTCACGCTGTTTCCGGACCTGGTTTCAGGAGTGCTCGGGCAGAGCATGCTGAAGCGCGCCCAGGAGAAGGGCCTGTTGGCGGTGCATGTGGGCAACCTGCGCGACTATACGGAGGATCGTCACAAAATAGCCGATGATGCTCCCTATGGCGGCGGGGCCGGCATGGTGATGAAACCGGAGCCGTTCGTGCGGGCCGTGGAAGCCCTACAAGCCGGTGCGCAACAACGGGAGGAGTCCTCCGGTCTGCGGGTGATCATGCCTTCGCCCCAGGGGCGGCCGTTCAGCCAGCAGATCGCGCAGGAGTTGAGCGAGGAAGCACGGACGATCGTGTGGCTCTGTGGGCATTACGAAGGGATCGACGAACGGGTGCGGATCAGCCTCAAGCCGGAGGAAATCTCCATTGGGGACTATGTGCTCACCGGCGGCGAATTGGCCGCGCTGGTGATGATCGATGCCGCCGCCCGGCTGATTCCGGGCGTCGTCGGCGATCCGGACTCGGTCTTGCGGGACTCCTTTCAGGAGCCGCTGCTGGACTATCCGCACTATACGAGGCCGCCGGAGTTTCGCGGGCTGGCCGTCCCGGAGATTTTGCTCTCCGGGAATCATGAACACATTCGACGGTGGCGACGGAAGGAGGCCTTGCGCAGCACCTACGTCAAGCGTCCGGATTTGTTACGGGATCGGGTTCTCTCAGCCGAAGACCGTATGCTGTTGGACGAAATACTTCACGAACGAACCCCCTCGACGACGGTCGAGTGCGGGGAGGAGGGGTAGGAACATGAATCGCTTGGAACGGCTGAACCGGTCTTTGGTCAAGAAGGACCAGCCTAAGTTTGAAATCGGCGACACGGTGCGGGTGCACGTGACGGTGAGCGAAGGCGACAAGGACCGCATTCAGGTCTATGAAGGCGTCGTGATCAGCCGCAAAGGGGGCAGCAACGCCGAAACCTTCACCGTGCGCAAGATATCCTACGGCGTCGGCGTCGAGCGGATTTTTCCGGTGCATTCGCCGATCATCGCCAAGATCGACGTGGTGCGGCAGGGGCGGGTCCGCCGCGCCAAGCTCTACTATTTGAGAGGCAAGAAGGGCAAGACGGCGAAGGTCGCGGAGCGGGAGTATTCGCCCGAAGGCAAGAGCGGCGCGGGGGAAGCGAAGCTGGCCGCGCCCGCTGCGAAGGCCTAGACTTGGCTTGAACGGCGGCGGGCCGGCCAATCTCCGGGGAAGCCGCCCCGCCGCCGAGAGACGCTGCGTGGAGCCCACCCACGAATTCGAGTCCGAAGCGCGCCGATGCGGCTATCGCCTGGTCGCAGGCCTTGACGAAGCGGGCCGCGGGCCGTTGGCCGGTCCGGTAGTTGCCGCGGCGGTCATCCTGCCCGCGCGTGTCAAACTTCCCGGCGTCGCCGATTCGAAGTTGTTGACCGACCCGGTTCGGGCGAAGCTCTTTGAGGACATCCGGCTTCGGGCCCTGGCCGTGGGAGTCGGACAGGCGTCGGAGCGGGAGATCGACCGCCTCAACATTCTCGAGGCCACACGCCTGGCCATGTCCCGTGCCCTTCTCCACTTGACGGTCCCTCCGGACTTTCTGCTCTTGGACGCCATCATGCTTCCGAACGTGCGGATTCCTCAACGGCCCATCATCAAGGGCGATCAACTCTCCCTGTCGGTGGCGGCGGCGTCGATTGTTGCCAAGGTGGCGCGGGATCGGCTGATGGAGCAGTATCACCGCCTCTATCCCCAGTACAATTTTCGCGACCATAAGGGGTACGGCACCCCCGAGCATCTCCACTTGCTGAAAATCCATGGACCGAGCCCCATTCACCGGCGGACCTTCGCTCCGGTGGAGCGGATCGAGGCGGACCTGCTGCCGTTCGACGGGCCTGACGGAGAGTGGGCGGCGTCCGCAGGGTCTCCGTTGTAGCGGGCCTGCCGCGGGCCGAGCCGATGAGCGCGTCGTGTGAATCCGAGCCATGACGACCAAACAGGAGGCCCGGGGATTCGGCCAACAGAGCGAACATCTGGCCGAGCGCCATCTGCTCGGGAAAGGCTACCGTTTGGTCGCCCGCAACGTCCGGCTGCCGCAGGGCGAAGTCGATCTGATCGTCCGGCAGGGAGCCGTCCTCGTGTTCGTGGAGGTGAAGGCCCGCCGCTCCTCGGCGATGGGCGGCGCCGCCTTCGCCGTGACGCCGGCCAAGCAGCGCCGGCTGGCGCAACTGGCGGCTCAGTACCTGTCGATCCACCGGCTTGGCGATCAGGTCTGCCGGTTTGATGTGGTGCTTGTTGAACAACCATGCGACGCTCCGGCGACGGTCACGCACATTGAGAACGCCTTTGAGGTGTCGGCACAGCATCGCCGGTGTTAAGCTGGCATCCGGGTACGATCGGTCCGGCGCGCAGGCGTCTGCATGATTCAACTGTTCCACATCTCCAAGGCCTACGGGCGGTGCCAGGCGCTGTCCGATATCAATCTGGAGATCGGCAAGGGTGAGTTCCTACTTCTGATGGGCGGCAGCGGAGCGGGAAAGACCACCCTCCTCAAGCTGCTGTTCGGAGGAGAACAGGCGGACGAGGGGCAACTGCTGATTCAGGGACAGAATATCGGGAAACTGTCCCCGCGCGAGGTTCCGCTCCTCCGGCGCCGGATGGGCATCGTGCTTCAGGATTTCCGGCTCCTGCCGAAACGAACGGTCTACGAGAATGTGGCGCTTCCGCTGGTGGTGGCGGGCGCCTCGGGCGCGGATACCAGACGGAAGGTGTCGGAAGCCCTCCGGTCGGTCGGCGTCGAGCATAAGAAGGAGCAATTGCCTCCCAGTCTGTCGGCCGGGGAACAGCAGCGAGTCTGCATCGCCCGCGCGATCGTGAACAGTCCGCTGATCCTGCTGGCTGACGAGCCGACTGGAAACCTGGACCCGCACCTGACGTCGGAGATCATCGAGCTTTTCAAAATGATCAACGCCCGCGGCACGACGGTGATCCTCGCCACCCACGATCCGCAGGTGATGAAGCAGGTGAACCGGCGCGTCGTCACCATGCAACATGGTAAGTTGGTCGGCGATCAACAGGGCGGGGCATGAGACGACTCGGCTATCTGCTCCGGGAAGCCTGGGCGAACATCCGGTTGAACCGGACCACCAGCCTCGTCGCGGTCGTGACGACCGGCTTCACGCTGGCCTGCCTGGGGGTATTTCTCTTGATCTATCTGAACGTGCGTGGAATGGCGGCGTCGCTGGCCAGCGAGATCAAGGTCATCGTGTACTTGCAAGAGAACCTGTCTGAGGCGCAGATCGCCGATCTCCGACAGCAATTGGAGCGGGAACAGGCCGTGGCCGCCCTTTCCTTCGTGTCCAAGGATCAGGCGCTGGCGGATTTCCGGGAGCAGTTCCCGTCCGACTTCGAACTGCTGGAAGGGCTCGGCGAGAATCCCCTTCCGGCCTCGTTTGCGGTGACGCTCGCCCCGCGCTTTCGCTCGCCCGAATTCGTGCGGCGGTGGGCGGAGCAGTTCAAGGCGCTGCCGGGGGTCGCGCAGGTGGAGTATAGCCAGGATTGGGTGGAGAATTTGACGGGGCTGTTGCGGAATCTGGAGGGGCTCGCGCTCAGCGTCGGCTTGATCCTCTCGGTGGCGTCGGTGACGATCATCGGCAGCACGATCCGGCTGACCTTGCATGCGCGGCGCGATGAGGTCCAGATCCTGCGGCTGGTGGGGGCGTCCGGGAGTTTTCTCCGGCTGCCCTATCTGATAGAAGGAGCCATGTTGGGGGGAGCCGGCAGCCTCCTGGCCCTCGGCATTCTGAAGGGCGGTTTCGAGCTGTTTCGCCTGAAGCTCGGCACGGCCTCCCAGTTGCTGGGCGCGCAGCCCTGGCTGAGTTATTTCCCGGGACACGTGAAGGGTGTGTTGATCGTGGCCGGGGTGCTCTTGGGCGCTGTCGGGAGCTTCTTGTCCATCATGCGGATGCGGGAGGCGGCAAGCCTGTGATGCCAAGGTTGATCTCGGCCTGGCTCGGATTGGCGCTGTGCGCGGGATTTGCCGCGCCCGTTTGGGCCGGAAAGGAGGGCGACGGGCTGTCGCAGAAGATCGAGCGCGAGCGCCAGAACCTCCAGAAGCTGAAGAGCCGGATTCAAGAAGAAAAGCAGCATGCCGACGCGGCGGAACGACAGCGCGAATCCGTGCTGCAAAATCTGCAACAGCTCGATCAACGAGTCGTCAAATTACGCCAGGAACGGCAAGAGGTTACCCGCCAAGTCGCCAAGAAGGATCAGGAGATCACCGAACTCAACGGCCAGTTGGCCGAACTCAGAGGCCGCACGACCGAACATCAGGAGGCGATTCTGGCCAGGGCCCGGCTCCAATACATCCAAGGGCAGTGGGGGCCGATGAAGCTCCTGCTGGCCGCGCAATCGTATAGCGATTTCCAACGCCGTTTTCAGTACCTCTCCACGCTGTCCCGGCGGGAATATGCGATGGTGGAGTCCTACCGGACGGACATGACTCGCCTGGAAGCGGCCGAGCGACAGCGGGCGCTGGTCCGGGAGGAGATGGTGGCGTACCAGTTGTTGACCGATAAGAAAATCCGCGAGATCCGGGACCTCCGCAGCCAGAAGCGCCAGTATCTGAAAAAGGTGACCTATCAAAAGGAGTCCTATCAGCGGGTGATCGATGAGCTGGAACGGTCGGCCGGCCGCGTGGACAGTCTCTTGAACGAGTTGGAACAGCGCCGGAAGCTGGCCAGGGCGAAGCCGCCGGCGGCGCTGCCTGGGGCGGGACGGAAGTTCAAGGGGGTGCTCCCATGGCCGGTGCAGGGCGAGGTGGTGTCTTCATTCGGCCGGCAGAAACATCCGACGTTTGAAACCTACATCCAGCGCAAGGGGATCGAGATCCGATCCGCCGAAGGCAGCGCGATCAAGTGCGTCATGCCGGGGACGGTGGTCTATGCCGATTGGTTGAAGGGCTACGGGCAGGTAGTGATCGTCGACCATCAAAACGGGTACTTCTCGCTGTACGCGCATGCCTCGAAACTCCTGGCCAACGTGGGCGACCGGGTCGAGACCGGGCAGGCGCTGGGGGAGACCGGGGATACTGGGATGACAGGCGACAGCACGTTATACTTTGAACTACGGGAAGGCGCGGAGGCGGTGGACCCCCTGCTCTGGCTGGCCAAACGCTAACGACGTTCACAGAAAGGATCGTGGGATGATGGAACAGCAGTCACGGCGCCGTTCATGGTTGCTTGGGCCATTGGTCGTGGTGGCCTTGGTCGGAGGGGTTCTGATCGGCAAGGGGTGGGAACACACCGGCTACGCCACGGAAACCTATGAGGAGCTCAAAGTCTTTTCCGAAGTGTTGAGCCAGGTTCAGAAACACTATGTGGATGAGACAAAGATCAAGGATCTGGTGCAGGGGGCGATCCGCGGCATGCTGTCCACGCTCGATCCCCACTCGGCCTACATGACGGCCGAGATGTACAAGGAGATGCAGGTCGAGACCAAGGGCGAGTTCGGCGGCGTCGGGATCCAGATCGGCGTCAAGGACAATCGATTGACGGTCATCGCCCCCATTGAAGGCACGCCGGCCTATCGCGCCGGGATTAAGGCGGGGGATTTCATTACCAAGGTGAACAATGAGCCGACGAAAGATCTCACGCTCATGGACGCCGTCCAGAAGATGCGGGGGCCCAAAGGCACCAAGGTCAACCTGACGGTCCAGCGGGAAGGCGCGGCCGATCCGCTCGTGTTCGAACTGGTGCGGGACACGATCAAGATCGAGAGCGTGAAATCGAAGGTGATCGACAAGACCATCGGCTACATCCGGCTCACGCAATTCCAGGAATCGACCGGCCGGGACCTCAGCAAAGCGTTGAAGCAGCTCCGCGAACAGAAAACGACCGCCACCATTCTCGACCTGCGCAACAATCCCGGCGGGTTGTTGACGGCGGCGGTGGAAGTGTCCGAACAGTTCGTCGGACCCGGGAAGCTGATCGTCTATATCAAGGGCCGGGACGGGCGGAAGGACGAGTATATCTCGAAGGCCAAGGACGGGATTGACGATTCACCGATGATCGTCCTGGTCAATGAAGGGTCCGCCAGCGCATCGGAAATTGTCGCAGGGGCCCTTCAAGATTGGGGCCGTGCCGTCATCGTCGGCGCGACGAGTTTTGGCAAGGGCTCCGTCCAGACGATTCTGCCGCTTCAGGACGGATCGGGCTTGCGGCTCACGACCGCCAAGTACTATACGCCGAAGGGGCGGACCATCCAGTCGACCGGCATCACGCCGGATATCGTCGTGAAGGCGGCGCAGCCTGCTCCGCAGGTGGCCAGCGCCAAGCCGGGCGACAAGGAGACGGCGGACAAGGGCGCGGCCGACAAGGGGGCCAAGGGAACGGGGAATAAGGACAAGGAAAAAGACGCCGCCTCGACTCCTCCGGCCACCAACGGCGGGGGCAAGGCACCGATACCCGCGGTTCCCACCGATGCGAACGGGGAGCCGTCGCTTGAAGAGGACGTGCAATTGCAAAAGGCCGTCGATATGTTGAAGACCTGGTCAATCTTCAAGGAGCTCAAGCCGACCACATAAGGCCTGCCGCAGAAAGGGGCTTCGATCAGGACGAAGGAGGACGGTCGGGTTGTCCGGCGCGCAGCCTGTCGATCGCATGGAGGAGGCTCTCCTCGTCCCCTCCAAAGCTCGGCAGGGTGCGGAGCAGATGGGAGCGGACCAGCCCCGCCAGGTCGTCCAGATCCCGAATGTTCAGGCGGAAGTAGAGATGCTGCACCAGCGTCTCCGAGAGTCCCGGCAGCGATGCCCATGGCCGGACTTCGGGCGGCAGCGGGCGCTTGAGGGCTTCGTAGGATTGGATCGCGCCGGTCTTGAGAAATTCCCGAATCTTTTTCGCGAGGTCCTTCCCGATTCCTTCGACCTGCTCCAACTCCCCTCGCCCTTCGATCTGCGCCACATCTTCCTCAAGCGACGTTAAGGTTTCAGCTGCGCGCCGGTAGGCCCTGATCCGGTAGGGATTGGCCTGCTGGCCGCGCAACAGGTCGGCCATGCGGAGGAAGATCGCGGCCAGCTCTTCGTTTGCTCTCGTCATGGCCACGTGATCGGCCGGATTCCGGCAGTCCCGTCGGTTGACATTCCGGGAAACCGTCCCCTAGGATTACTTCGCCGAGTCTCCTGAATGCAAATCCACGTGAACGGGCAGGTGCGGGAAACGACGGCGGGCACGACCGTGGCCGATCTCCTGCGGGAATTAAACATCACGGGAGAACGGGTGGCGGTCGAAGTGAATCTGGACATCCTCGAACGGGGGCAATTCGGCCAACGGCTCCTCTCGGAGGGGGACCGGGTTGAGATCATCAGTTTCATCGGAGGCGGGAGCCTCTGAAGAGGGGAGCCTCGGGCTCCGCGAAGGTGATAGCCATGCAGGACGATAGACTCATCATTGCCGGGCGGGAATTCCGGTCTCGCTTATGGGTGGGGACGGGAAAGTACAAGGATTTCGTGGAAACCCAGAAGGCGATTGAAGCTTCGGGCGCGGACGTGGTCACGGTCGCGGTCCGGCGCGTGAACATCACCGATCGGTCGAAAGATAATCTGCTGGATTATCTGGACCCGAAAAAATACACGATCCTTCCCAACACCGCCGGGTGCTACACCGTCGAGGATGCGGTCCGGTATGCGCGGCTCGCCAGAGCCGCCGGGGTGTCCGATCTGGTCAAGCTCGAGGTCATCGGAGACGAACGGACGCTGTTTCCGGACACCGCCGGCTTGATCGAAGCCGCGAAGATTCTCGTTAAGGAAGGGTTTGTGGTGTTGCCCTACACCAACGACGACCCGATCGTAGCCAAGAAGCTGGTGGATATCGGCTGTCCCGCGGTCATGCCCCTGGCGGCTCCCATCGGTTCGGGATTGGGGATTCGCAATCCCTACAACCTCAAGATCATTCTCGAGACGGTCAAGGTGCCGGTCATCGTGGATGCCGGCGTGGGGACCGCGTCGGACGCGGCGCTGGCGATGGAATACGGCGCCGACGCGGTGTTGATGAACACGGCGATTGCAGGCGCCCAGCATCCCATCGCGATGGCCGAAGCCATGCGCTACGCAGTCCACGCAGGCCGGTTGGCCTACAAGGCCGGACGCATTCCCAGGAAGTTGTACGCGACGGCCAGCAGCCCGATCGAGGGCATGCTGTAGATCAGGACTAAGGACTGACGACGGGAACCTCGTCGTCCCTTCCGCGCAACCTTCACAACTCAGTCCTCAATCCTGACCATTCATGCCGCCTGTCGATTTCCGGCTGTATCTGGTGAGCGACCGGAGTCAGACCGGCGGATGTCCGCTCAGCGAGGTGATCGCGCTGGCGAGCCAAGCCGGCCTGCCGGCTGTCCAAGTGCGCGAGCGGGACCTGCCGACGCGGGAATTGGCGGCGTTGGTCCGAACGATCCGCTCGGCGGTTGCCGATCGCCCCATCCGCGTGCTCGTCAACGACCGTGTGGATCTAACCTTGGCTCTGGGGGCCGACGGGGTGCACTTGCGCGCCAGCAGTCTGCCGCCCGGACGTGTCAGGGCCATGATCGGTCCGGACCGTTTGCTGGGCGTCTCCGCCCATTCGCTGGAGGAGGTCCGCCGGGCGCAGGATGACGGGGCGGACTTCGTGGTCTTCGGGCCGGTGTACGACACGCCGTCCAAACAGGTCTACGGCAGGCCACAGGGGGTCGAGCGGCTGGCGGAAGTCTGTAGAATCGCGCGGGTGCCGGTCTTTGCCATCGGCGGCGTGACTCCGGGACGCGCGGCGGAGGTGCGGCGAGCCGGAGCCCATGGCGCGGCCGTTGTCTCTTCGATCTTATCCGCGCCGGACGTGCCGGCTGCGGTTCGTGCGTTTCTTCGGGCGTTGCACGAGGCCGGTCCATCGGCATAAGGGGTTTGAGTTCGGACTTCGTCGGTCGCAGCGGCAGGAGCCATCACGGGTATATGGCGGGACGGTGATACGTAGTAACACTAGACAATGCGCCGAAGCCCCTGCGTGCGGCCGGTTCCGTTCTCTGTTCCAGTTGACCCTCGATAGACCGGATGTTAGAATCCGTCCAAGTCGGCAGTGGGGCGCGTTCGGTAGAGCCGTGGATGAGGTCGGCAGGGAGGATGCGGGAGCCAAAAAAAGGATCGGGGCGGCTCCGTTCCCTGCGTGAATCCGTCCAGAAGATCACCAAACGTCTTTCCGAAAAGGACTCGACCGCCGTGCAGAAACACGACGAGCATTCACGAGAGATCGAGAAGCTCCGCGTCCAAATCCAGTCGATGGAGGAAGAGATCCACCGCCTGTACCAATCCCGCTATCAGCTCGAACAGGCCAACCGCCACAACGAAAAGCTCGCCGCCACGCTGCAGGAAGCCAAAGCCCAGATCGAAGCGCTGCGGGCCGAGATCGACAAGCTGACCGCGCCGCCCTCCACCTTCGCCATCTTTTCCGGCGTGAACGACGACGGCACGGCCAACGTGTACGTGTCCGGCCGGAAGATGAAGGTGAGCGTGCATCCGGCCGTCGCAGTCAAGGGGTTGCGCAAGGGCCAAGAGGTGATCCTGAATGACGCGCTCAACATCATCGAGTCCCGCGGCTTCGACAGCCAGGGGGAGGTCGTGAGGCTCAAGGACGTCCTCGACGACCGCCGCGCGCTCGTGACGCTGCACTTCGACGAAGAGAAAGTGGCCGACCTCGGGGAGCCCCTGCTCAGCCAGCGGCTGAGCGTCGGCGACCATCTGCTCTATGACCCCCGTTCGGGATACGTGATCGAGAAGCTGCCGAAGTCCGAGGCCGAAGAACTCGTCCTCGAAGAGATTCCCGACGTCAGTTACGAGCACATCGGCGGACTTCAAAAGGAGCTCGAACAGGTGCGGGACGCGGTCGAGCTGCCGTTCCTGTACCCTCATCTGTTCGCCGAATACAAGTTGAGCGCGCCCAAGGGGGTGCTGTTGTACGGCCCGCCCGGCTGCGGCAAGACGCTGATTGCCAAAGCGGTGGCGAACTCGATCGCAAAGAAGCTCGGCCACCTGACGGGGAAGGAAGTGCGCAGCTTCTTTCTCCACGTGAAGGGGCCGGAGCTGTTGAACAAGTACGTGGGGGAATCCGAACGGCAGGTTCGCGAGGTGTTCAAGAAGGCCAAAGAGCGGGCGGCCAGCGGCCATCCGGTGATCGTGTTCTTCGACGAGATGGACGCCCTGTTCCGGACCAGAGGAAGCGGCATTTCGTCCGATATCGAGTCCACGATCGTGCCGCAGTTCCTCTCGGAGATCGACGGTGTGGAGCGGCTCCGCAACGTGATTGTGATCGGCGCCAGCAACCGGCAGGATCTCATCGATCCGGCCGTGCTGCGGGCCGGGCGCCTCGACGTCAAGGTGAAGGTGTCCCGGCCGGACGCCTCGTCCGCGCGGGACATTTTCTCGATCTACGTCACGACGGAGCTCCCGTTCGATCCGGAGGAAGTGAAGCGGCACGGGAACGATCCCGCCGCCTTCGTCGAGCATGTGATCGCCATGACCGTGGACCGGATGTACAGCACCAGCGACGAGAACAAGTTCATCGAAGTCACCTATGCCAACGGAGAGAAGGAAACCCTGTACTTCAAGGATTTTGCGAGCGGCGCGCTGATCGAAGGCATCGTCTCGCGGGCCAAGAAGTTCGCCGTCAAGCGCGCGATCGCCAATGAAGGACAGGGACTCCGGGCCGACGACCTGATTCGCGCCATCCGCGAGGAGTTCAAGGAACACGAGGACCTGCCCAACACCACCAATCCCGACGATTGGGCGAAAATTGCCGGCAAGAAGGGAGAGAAGATCGTCCATATCCGCACCATCATCGGTGGTGGCTCCGAGGCGCGTCAGATCGAAACCATTACGACCGGTCACTATCTCTGAGTCGGGTTCGCTTCAGTTCTATCTATGACAACGGAAACAGGTCCCCTCCCCAGGGTTCTCGGCACCGAAACGGAGTTCGGGATCGCCGTGCGGGATGCCGGCGCGGCGGATCCGGTCACGAACTCCCTGCACGTCATTGCCCACTATCCGTCCTTGCCGGCGCCGCAGGCCGTCTGGGATTACGAAGGCGAGAATCCGCTCCTGGACGCCCGCGGGTTTGAAGTGGAAGGGGAACGGGAGCGGCCGGGGCCCGAGTACAATCGCCAGTTGAACAAACTCTTGGCCAACGGGGGGCGCCTCTACGTGGACGGCGCGCATCCCGAATATTCGACCCCGGAATGTCTCGACCCGGCGGAACTGGTGGCCTACGAGCGGGCGGGCGAACTGGTGCTGGCCAAGAGCCTGGAGGCGTTGACCCGCTCTCGCGGGTCGGACCAGTTCGTCCTCTATAAGAACAATTCGGACGGCAAGGGCAACAGCTACGGGTACCATGAGAACTACCTGGTCGCCCGCGCCGTGCCGTTCGACCGGTTGACGAAGGCATTGATTCCGTTTTTTGTGACGCGCCTCATTTTTGTCGGCGCCGGCAAGGTCGGGGCCGAGAACCAGACCGCGCCCTGCGAGTACCAGATCTCCCAGCGCGCGGATTTCTTCGAATGTCTCGTCGATCTGAACACCATGGTTCGGCGTCCCATCATGAACACCCGCGACGAACCCCATGCGGATCCGGCCAAGTACCGGCGGCTGCACGTGATCGTCGGCGACGCCAACATGGCGGAACTCTCGACCTATCTCAAAGTCGGGACCATGGCGCTGGTGTTGGAATTGATCGAGGCCGGATGGCCGCTCCCGGTGTTCGAGCTGGACGATCCGGTGCGGGCCATCAAGCATGTGTCCCGGGACCTCGACGTGAAACAGACCTTGAAGTTGGTCGATGGCCGGCCCACCACGGCGATCGCCGTCCAGCGGGCGTACCTGCGGGCCGTGACCGATTATGCCGCGAGCCACCCACTCTCGCCCGCGTATCGGCAAGTCCTTTCCCGCTGGGGCGACGTGCTGGACAAGCTGGAGCGCGAGCCGATGGCGCTGGCCAGGGAACTCGACTGGGTCGCCAAGCGGCAGATGATCGAGTCCTACATGGACCGCAAAGGCTGCGGCTGGAACGACCCCCGGATCTTGCTGCTGGACCTCCAATACCATGACGTGCGTCCCGAAAAGGGGCTCTATTATGCCCTGGAACGGACCAATCGGATCGAGCGCCTCGTGACGGATGCGGCCATCAGCCGCGCCGAGCACCAGCCTCCGACCAGCACGCGCGCCTATTTCCGGGGCACCTGTCTCAAGAAATTCGCGTCCTCCATCTACGGCGGGAGCTGGACCTCCGTCCTGTTCGATATCGGCAACACCTCCGTCAAGAAAGTCCCCTTGCTCGAACCGACCAGGGGAACGGAAACCTTGACAAGGGAGCTGCTGGACGGATGCGAGACCGCCGCGCAGCTCCTGTCCAAACTCACGGCGTGATCGGTCCGTGCCGATGCCCATGCCCATCGCCACCGCCTAGAACATGAAGCTGCCGTTCTTCCCGTATGACGAGGGTTCGAGCTTTTTTGATCTCCTGCTCAAGCAACGGCCGGAACTGGCGCCTGCGCCGGATCGATGGAGTCAGCCTGCTCAACCGAGCGAAATCCCGATCCGTCCGGGGCAGGTCCCTCTGCCGACGGGCACCACGGTGCTGGCGCTCAAATATGAGTCCGGGATTGTGATCGCCGGGGACCGCCGGGCCACGGAAGGGTTCCAGATCGCCGAGCGCCGGATCGAAAAGGTCTTTGCGATCGATTCCCATTCCGCCATGGCGATCGCCGGGGCGGCGGGCCCCTGCATCGAAATGGCCCGGTTATTCCAGACCGAGCTGGAGCATTACGAAAAGATCGAAGGCGTCCCGCTCTCCTCCGAAGGCAAAGCGAACAAGCTCGGCCAGATGGTCAAGGCCAATCTCCCGATGGTCTTCCAAGGGTTGGTGGTCATGCCGATCTATGTCGGGTTCGATCTGGCCCGAGGAGAGGGGCGCATCTTCAAATACGATCTTGCCGGAGGGCGCTACGAAGAATCGGATTACCACGCCATCGGGTCCGGGGGGAAGGATGCCAGAAATACGATGCGCGAACATTACCGCCGGCGCCTTCCGGAGGGCGACGCCCTGCGTCTGGCCCTGCTGGCCCTGTACAACGCGGCGGAAGACGATGTCGGCACGGGAGGGCCGGACCTCGTCCGCGGCATCTTCCCGACCGCCAAGCTGGTGACCAGCCAGGGCATTGCGGACGTGGACACGGAACGGATTCGTTCCGCCTATACGGAACTCATCGCTCGCCGGTCGCAAGAGGCCTCCTGATGCCGCTGCCCTACTACGTCTCTCCCGAGCAGATGATGCAGGATAAGGCGGAGTATGCCAAGAAAGGCATCGCCAAGGGACGGTCGATCGTCGCGATGGAATATGCGGACGGCGTGCTGCTCACCGCGGACAATCCCAGCGCCTCGCTGCATAAGATTTCGGAGATCTACGACACCATCGCCTTTTCCGGCGCGGGCAAGTACAGCGAGTTCGAGAATCTGCGGAAGGCTGGGATCCGTCACGCGGATCTGAAAGGGTTTGCCTACAGCCGGGAGGATGTGACGGCCCGGTCGCTGGCGAACACCTATTCGCAGGCGCTGGGGACCATCTTCAGCCAGGAACTGAAGCCGCTGGAGGTGGAAATCCTGGTCGTGGGTGTGGGATCGTCCGGTCAGCCCAACGAAATTTATCGGATTTCCTTCGACGGCAGCATCATCGACGAGCGGGGGTTCGCCGTGATCGGCGGTCGCGCCGAGGTGCTGCAGGGTTTTCTGAAGGATCGCCTGCCCGGCACCTTGCCGTCGCTGAGCCAGGCCCTCTCCCTCTCCCTGGCGGCCCTCGAAAGCGGCTCGACCCAGAAGCTGGCCCTGGAAAGCCTCGAAGTGGCGGTTCTGGACCGCACGCGAGACGGCCGGAAGTTCCGCCGCATTCCCGTCCAGGACGTGAAGCGGCTGCTCGCCACGTAATACTCTCTCTTGCGACCCCTCATCGGCGTCCGTCGGTTGCAGTGCGCCCGGATGGCGTGTATGCTCAGTTTTACCGGCCCAGAGCCTCATGAGACCTCGCATCTTCGGCCTTGAGAACGAATACGGCCTCATCTTCTCTCCCAATGGGCGCATCTACCTGCCCATGGAGAAGGTGCTCGGCTATATCTTCGAAGGGCT
>DATIBM010000378.1:0-8105 GCA_035457545.1 Nitrospiraceae bacterium | reverse complement strand
CGCTCGGCCAGCACCTGCAGCATGGCTGGATGCAAGGGGCCGTTGCTGGCCACGAGGTCTTTGCCATAGATGGAATAGGGAGAGCCGTCGAAATGCGTGATCCGGCCGCCGGCTTCCCTCAGCACGACCGATCCGGCGGCCGAGTCCCAAGGGCTCAGTTTCACCTCCCAATACCCGTCGAGCCGCCCCGCCGCCACGTAGCAGAGATCCAGGGCCGCCGATCCCGTGCGACGAATCCCCTGCGCACACAGCGCGAAGCGGCTGAAGTGGTCCAGGTTGTTGTCGGCCGTCTCCCGGATGTCATAGGCAAACCCGGTGGTCAGCAGGGCGTCATCGAGGGTGTCGATGGAGGAGACCCGGATCGCCCGGCCGTTGAGCCATGCGCCCTGCCCTCCCTCGGCGGTGAACAGTTCGTCGCGAATCGGGTCGAGGACCACGCCCAGCATGCAGACTCCCCGCTGTTCGAGCGCGATGGAGATGGAATAGAACGGAAAGCCGTGGGCGAAGTTGGTGGTGCCGTCGAGCGGATCAATGATCCACCGGCAGGCCGATTCCAGCCGTCCATCCTGCCCCCGTTCTTCCGCCAGCACCCCATAGGTCGGGAATGAAGCCAAGAGATGGTCCACGATCGCCTGCTCCGCGGCCCGGTCGGCGTCGGTCACGAGGTTGACGATCGACGTCTTCCGTTCGATCACGAACCCCGCCCTCGCCTGTTCACGTAGAATCGCGCCGGCTTTTCGGGCGGCGGCGACGGCGGCGCTCATGGCGCGCGCGGGCGGCTCGTGGCGCGTCTCGCGGCTCATTCGGCCCGTTGTCTCGTTTGATAAACCATGCGCTCGTGCTACACTTTCAACAGCAATGAGCCCGCGACGACCAGCGAAGGGATCGATCGGGCCGGCCGCGACGCCGGCTGCGAGAAATTTTTGTTGATCTCAGTGAACGCTGTTGCTATAAAGCACTCATGCTTTGAGTGAGATCCGATCTTGGAGAACTCAAAGGGTTGAACATCGAACACGAACCACGACGTTTCGCCTCTCGCCTTTCCCCTCCCAAGCTTGACGACAAGCGCCTTTCCTTCGATTGTCTGTTCGAGATTGTTTCCGATTTTCGATTCAGAGCGCAACGGGTTTGTATGGGCGACGCGGGTTGCTCCGCGCGCCTGGGTAGCGGCGTTCCTTCCATTTCGTCCGCTCCGGCGTCCGCGCACGTTGCGCGTGGCGTCCGTGCCCGCACGTCATCGCGGATGAAGCCTCTCGATCATCGTCGGTCCTTCGTGCATTCCGTTCAAGCAGGAAGCAGCGTGCGGCTGGTCTTCCGGTGCGGGTTCGTGCGCGCGACGCGACACCGGGTCTTTCCACGGCAATTCACTCGTGACGTCATGTGTGAAGGGAGGTGAGGGCGTTGGCAACGAAGAAGGCTGCGAAGAAGAAGAAGAAGTAAGGTACTCCCCCCGCTTCACGCGCCGGAGGTAAGGCCACTTACCTCCGGCGCTTCTTTTTTGCGCGAGAGGGATTTCCGCATCGAGCGAGGTCGTGTGACAGGACAGGGCGCGGAGTCAGCGCACGACGCAGTCGCCTGGCTGAGAGAATTACACGGAGGCGACTGGAGCCGTAAGGGCTGAGGAGTGATAGACCGTGGAGGGCTGAACAAGCGGCCGTTCCGCAGGGGTCGACTGATCATCCAACGACAGAAGGACCCAACAGTCCGGACGGCGCAGAATCTGATTGACGAGCGAGGTATGCAAGGCATGGCCGGAGCGTTCCGCCTTGACATGGCCGATGAACGGCATGCCAAGCAGCGACAGGTCGCCGACCAGGTCCAACACCTTATGTCGAACGAACTCATCCTGGAATCGAAGGCCGGAGTGGTTGATCACATCATCGTCGGACAGGACGACGGTATTCTCCAGCGACCCCCCTTTTCCCAGTCCCCGCGACCAGAGGGCTTCGACCTCTTTCAGGAAGCCGAAGGTCCGCGCATCGGCGATGTCTCGTTCGAACGAGTCGGCGGAACATTCATGCTCGTAGCTCTGGGTGCCGATCAGCGGGTGGTCATACGCGATCGTATAGGTCACCTTCGGGGTCGGGGCTGGTTCGATCACGACCCGGCGGCCCCTATCCATGATTTCAATCGGCTGCGTGATCTTGAGGAACCGCTGGGTGCGATTCTGGGGCACAATCCCGGCGGCCTTGATTAACCGCACGAAGGGGCCGGCGCTTCCATCCATGACCGGGACTTCACCGGCGTCGATTTCAATATAGACGTTATCCACCCCTAAACCGCAGAGCGCGGCCAGGACATGCTCGATGGTCTTGATCTGGGTGCCGGCGCTGCTGATGGCGGTGCAGAGTTCCGTTGCCACCAAGTTGCTGATCGTGGCCCTCAGCGGAATCGCCGATCCGCCTGCCTTGCGAAGAAACACGACCCCGGTATTCGGAGGAGCGGGAAGCAGGGTCATCATGACCGGCTGCCCGGAATGGAGTCCAACACCGGTGCAGGTAATTGAGGAGGCGATGGTTTGTTGGTAGCGCATGATGACGTTCGGGAGGTATATACAACTAACGTGCCAAGCGATTTCGATTAACAATTCAGACGAAAAGACTTTTAATATCAATATGTTGATGGTGATGGTCCGATTTGGTTGCCCTGTGGCTAAAACTCCACACCTGTTGCGTTTTCACGGATTCAACCCTTCAGTCCTCGTTCGTCTTAAGAATGGCTGGCGGGCTTGGAAAGGTTAATACCAATACCAAGTTCTCACTGGCTGGGCAAGCCCTGTCTTGTATCGCACAGGGGATCTGTATGGCAGACCTGCCGGAACCGACTCATTCCATCTGGATGCCAGAGTGAGAAACCACAGATCCTCATCAGACAGTCACCATATGGGTGATGGTCAATTCGTGACCGGCGAGACGTTCGAGATCCGTCGAGCCACAGGAGCACCGTTCGACAAGCTGGTTCATGGGAACATCCTGTCCGCAGGCTCGGCATCGGCCCAGTCCTGAAATCTCGACGATCTCGAGTCTGGCGCACTCAAGCAGGGTGCCCTTCGTCGCCAGGTCGAAGCCGAAGCGGATGGTCTCAGGCGTTGCCTCGTTCAGCTTGCCGACCTCCAGCGTCACCTGCGCGACATTGGCGCCGTTGGCGCGCTCGTTGACGATTGCGACGATGTGCCGGATGAGGTTCAACTCATGCATAGAAGATCCCTGAGCGTTATCGCAGCCACCCCGGTTCGGTTGATTAGCATGCCCTTCATCAACAGATTCTGGGCAACTGGTCGCCGACCAACATGTCCGCCACCCGCAATCCTCCGAAGGCGCTCCTCATCACCACCGCCCCCGCCGGCGTCTCCTTGACTTCGCCGATGATCGCGCTGGCCCGACCGGCTGGATGCCGGCGCATGGCCTGGAGCAGGCTCTTGCGCGACCCCGTGACCCGCATCGCGTCCCCGAAGGTGGTCATGATGACCTCCGGCCGTTGGGCCAGCGCGACGCAATCGTCCACGCGTCCCCGAGGCAACACACAGACGGGACAGCCGGGTCCATGGATGAACTCCAGTTCTTCGGGCAGCAGCCTGTTGAGACCGTAACGGAAGATCGTGTGGGTGTGGCCGCCGCAGACCTCCATGATGCCCAGCGGGGTTCGCCGATGGCGGCCGATCCGGCCGTGGATTTCTCTGAGCAACCCTTGCGCCCTGTCGAGATCACGGAACTCAACGACGTATTTCACGGCGCGCCTTTCTGTTCCGCCCGACATCGGTCGCGCGCCAGGAGGGTATGCACCAGATCCCAGAGGATGTGGTAGATGGCTACGTGACATTCCTGGATGCGGTGGATGCTGTCCGTCTCCACGACGAGGCAGTGGTCTACGGCAGGGGACCGGGCCACGGAGCCGTCGTCTCCTCCCGAAAGGGCGATTGTGGTCATGCCGATCTCCTTGGCCTTTTCGAAGGCGCGGAGGAGGTTCGGCGAGTTGCCACTGGTCGTCACCCCGATCAGTCCGTCTCCGGCACGCGCCTGGGCAATCAGGGGCCGGACGAAGATATGATCGATCCCCACATTGTTGCCGATTGCCATCAGCATCGCCACATCGGCAGCCAGATTGGCCGCAGGCAAGGCTGGACGGCCCGTTGTGACTGGATGAAGGAACTCCACGGCAATATGGGCCGCGTCGCAACTCGATCCGCCGTTGCCCATCATGAAGAGCCGGCCGTCCCGGCGGTACAGGTCGGCGATGGCCTTCGCCGACGCGACCACCTGCTCCGCGTGTGATCTAAAGAAGGCCTGCGTCACCGCCAGGCTGTCCTCCGCCTTTTGGCGGACCGATTCCAGCAGTTCTGCATCCAGGCGAGCCGGAAGGGCCCCCTGCTCGTTCAGGAACGGATAGAGTCCGCCGAGAAGGTCGTTGGCTGCCATCGCTCCCTCACGTGCGGCTCGTCGGACCGGTTCCCGCTGGTCAGGACGATGGGGCGGTCCATCCGCTGAAGCAGCAGGTGATGGAGGGCCGTGTTGGGCAGCATGAAGCCTAGTGTACGGAAACCGGGCGCCACGCTGGGGGCGATGGCGCCCGGCAGATCGGACTCTGGACCGGTCCTGATGCGCCGTGTAAAGATCACGATCGGAGCCGCGGGGCTTTCAAGCAGGGCCTGTTCCTGCTCGCTGACCTCGCAGGAGTCGCGGATGACCCGAACATCACGCGCCATGAGGGCGAACGGCTTCTTCCTGCGAGGCGTTGCAGACCAACTGCACCCCGCCCAATCCCTTGATCGCCACGATCCGGCCCTGTTGGAGGAGGGAGCAGGCGGCATCGACGGCGTTGAACAGGGGAAGGCCTTCGATCCGGATCGGCTTGCCGTCGGCCCGCTCAAGCCAGACCTTCTGGCCGCATTCATGACAGGCGATCGGCTGCGCGTGAAACCGCCGGTCCCTGGGGTTCTCATACTCGGCGGCGCAAGCGGAACAGAGTTCGAACCGGCTCATGGTGGTGCCGGACGGTCGTAGGGAATACGCTCCTGAGTCGTCAGCCGCGGGCCGCGGCGTCTGGCAGGACAGAGGTCGCGACCGAACCGGCCCCGCTGACGAGGATCGTGAAGGCCGGGGGAATGTCTTGGGCCGGAGCCGGCTCACAGATCAGTTCGTCGATCCGGGCCAAGGCCGGCGGTCGCGACGTGAGGTCGTCGAAGAATTGCCGATGGTATCCGGAAGGCCGACCAGATGGATCAGCAGGCCCTCGCCATCGTTCAACCCATGGCCGCGCAGGCCAAGACACCGCGCCAGGCGCCAGACGGTCGGGCGGAACCCGACACCCTGAACCAATCTGCGGATGCGGATCATCATGGCTGTGAGCGGTGAGGCAGGTGAAGCAGGCAGGGGCGGCACGGTCGTCTCTCCTAAATGATGGAGGGTCGTCATGTCCTCCATATGAATTTCTCACAGGAGCTTGCCGGCCAACGCAAGCAGACGGGTAAGGCAGAAGAAGCGGACGCAGTCTGGCGGGATGGTTGCGGCACGATCAAGAGCCGGCGGAATCGGTGCGCCGGCGCACGACGTGCGCAGACACACGAAGCAGAATCGCCCTCGCTTGGATGTCGTCCATCGCGGCCAGGAGCATCGAAACAATAATCTCGCAGTTTCTTTGGCTTATCTTCCTGATGTACAGTCCGACCGGGACGGTCCCCTTTTTGCTGATAGCCCCCCGGCGGAGAATTTTCCTATGGATATGGTTCTTCTTGCTGCAGCCCTGCTCCCACCGCTGCTCTCGGGCGCGACGATCCCATTGAGCGGGTCGAAGTTGGGAGAGCGGAGCGCATGGATCGGCATCACGGCCCTCTGGGCGTCGGCCTTGTCGTCCATGGCGATGATGACGGTCGTGCTTCAAGGGGGGCCGATCACGTTGACGATTCTGGACGTCAACGCCGGAACCATGAGCCTTGCGGTTCGGGTCGACCGCCTGGCCGCCGTCATGATGGTCCTGATCACGTCGGTCAGCTTGGTGATTCATGTCTATTCGCGCCGATACATGGTCGGCGATGCGGGCTATGTGCGGTTCTTCTCGCTCCTTGGGCTGCTCACGTTCGTCCTGCTCAGCCTCGTGACCAGCGGAAACCTGCTGTGGCTGTTGCTCTGCTGGCATCTGGTCACGTGGTTGCTCGTGAAGCTGGTGTCGTTTCAGGGGTCGAGCCAAGCCGCCGTCCAGGCCGGGCGACGAACATTATGGATTCAGGGAGTCGGCGATGCCGCCTTCGCGGTCGCGGGGCTGGTGCTCTATGCGGCCTGCGGCACGCTGGATCTGGATGGAATCTTCGCGACCGTCAGGCAGTCGCCGATTCAAACGGTCCCCTGGTTCGGCGCCGGGTTGGAGGTGGATGTGCCGTTTGTCACGACGCTGCTCTTGCTCCTGTCCGTGATGGCCAAGTCGGCCCAATTTCCCTTCCATATCTGGCTGCCCGGCACGATCGAGGCGCCCACGCCGGTGTCGGCCCTGCTGCACGCGGGCATCGTGAACGCGGGCGGGTTCCTGGTCAACCGGCTGGCCCCGCTGTTCGGGGCCGCGCCGACGACCCTCCATCTCATGTTCCTGATCGGGGGGCTCACGGCCTTGATCGGCGCGGCGACGATGCTGACACAGTCCAGCGTCAAGCGGACGCTGGTTTACTCCACGATGGGACAGATGGGCTACATGGTCATGGAATGCGGATTGGGCGCCTTCGCGCTGGCGGTATTTCACCTCTGCGCCCATGGGCTGTTCAAGGCCACGCTGTTCTTGAACTCCGGCACGAACATTCACAAGGCCAGGAAGGAGTTCAAGCTCCCGCCCGCAGCGCAGATCGAGCAGGCCGGGGCGTTCTCGGCGATCACCTGGGGCACCGGCCTCGCCGTGACCCTGGTGTTGCCGCTGATCATCTTGCTGGCCGTCCATGGGGTGGTCCGCATCCCGTTGTTGGACGTGCAGGGAGCGGTCATTTTCCTGTTCTTCGGATGGGTCACGTCGTCCCAAGTGATGTTCAGCCTCTACCGGGCGCATAGCGGAGCGTCCTGGAAAGTGTCGCTGACGATGATCGGGGCGCTCGCCTTGATCGGACTGACGTACCTGTGGGCCGGCGAAGCCTTCACCCATTTTCTGTACCCCGGTCCGGGAGAGGCGGATGCCTACTTTCAGGCGGCCGAGTGGCATCCGTATCTGTTCGATGCGTTTATCGGGCTCTCGGCGGTCCTCATCGTGGCGGTCTGGGGCCTGATTTACGGGAAGGCGCGCGGCGTGAAAGTGCTCGTGCCGGCGTGGATCGAAGGCCTTCGAACCAGGGCCTATGTGGCCTTTCTCAACGGACTCTATGTGGAAGACCTCGTGCGGACCTTTGAACGGCCGTCCCGTCGCCTGTCCTGCGGCGCCGACGGCCGCCGCTAACGGGCTGATGACGGGATGACGATGGAATCGCGCATGTTTTCCGACGCAGAACGGATGGAGGTGCGCTCGTATGTGCAATTGGCCGGCGAGGCGATTGCCCAGTACTGGCCCATGCGGACCTTCATTCACCACAATCCCCTGCATGGCCTGGAAGATCTCCCGTTTGATCAAGCCGTGAAGCGCGGCGAACAACTCTTTGGCGGGCGCGGGTACCTGCCCAACGGAGCCTATCGCCGGTATTTTGAGCAGGGCCTCATCCGCACAGAGGATCTCACCGAAGTGCTCTCGTCGATCGCCACCGGGACTCAAGTGGTCTTCGCGGGGCGTACGCTCTCGCACCTAGAGGTGCTTCGCCTGTCCATGATCCATGGCTTGGGGGAATTGGCGGCCGAGCCTTCCGGCGCGTCATCTCGAACCGAGCAGGAGCTGGACCGGCTGGCAGTCTGGCTGAACGCCTCATTGGGTCCGGGGTTCGGGCCATCGCCGGAGCCGCTCGCGCAGTGGGAATCCATCGAGCTCTTGTCGAAAGAGACCCTGTCGGCCTGGTGCGACCAGACGCTGGGCACGACGCTGGTTGCCACGATCAACGAGCAGTTGATCAAATGGTGCAGCGTGTTCCTGGACGAGGGCGAGGCGTCTTGGGTGATGCCGCGCCGTGACCAGACCTTCTATCGGGCTTGGAAGGCGCTGGCTCGGTACGA
>DATIBM010000377.1:0-12178 GCA_035457545.1 Nitrospiraceae bacterium | reverse complement strand
TTTCGCGCGGCGGATCCATACATTCCTTCACCCGCTTATCAGGCCCATGCACGTTCCCCAACTCCTCCTAGAATCAAAGTCCGCGAAAAGAGCAGGAAAATAGCTGTGGCATCCTTCCGGCCCGAGATTTGCTGAGTGTTGTAGGCAATACAACCGGGAGCACCGACCATGCTGCTTGTTTGTGCCTGGTGTGAGCGGGAAGGTCGGATGGGATTGCTTGGCGAAACCAGTCCGTTCGACGACCCACGAACCACCCACGGAATTTGTTGGACACACGTCAGGACCTACCTGCAGAACTGTGACCATGAGACCGAGACCGAGCTTGCTTGTCCGCCGGTCCCTGTTGGAGTGGGTGAAGGGCTGACAGGACAGGAAACCGAATCCGGGACAGGCCGCGAGGACCGCTGGGCTCAGTCGTAGACGGGTTGTCCAACCGAAAAGATACAGTCGTCCGTCGGACCAGATACAGTTCTGTGGTCTGTCCGGAGATAAGACAGACAAGTCATTGAAAACTCATGGAGTTCTCAATGTACGCCAGACGGTCTGAAATTTGCTTGATTCGGGAGTGTGGGTGGCATGACGGTGAGGAGATCGTTCACGAGACAATTGCGGCGACAGGATATTGGAGCATTTTCATGAAGGTCGTGTGCGCCTGGTGTCAGAGAGAAGGGAAGCCCGGGTTCATTCGGGAGATCCATCCCACCGTGGATCAACGGGTGTCCCACGGGATTTGTTCCTCTCACTCCGAGGTCTATTACGCGAGGCTCAAGGCCGGGTTGAAACGCGTTCACTCGGTCGAGGGGCAACTACGGTCCGACCCTGCAGGGGTCGGATGACCCAACCTAACGGATGGCGGGTTTCACGGGTTAACGCAGATAGAGAAAAGCAGGCGGCCTCACCGGGAACCCCGGTGAGGCCGCTTCGTTTCAGGCCCGGTCAAGCCACTCTCCGCTTATCCAAGCTTCCTGCGCAACAGACTCAAGCCCTGCTCCAGTAAGTTGGATTCAGGCACTTGTCCTTCAGGCGTCAGCCTGTCCACCAGGGTCGGGAGCAGGCTCGATAATTGACTGCTGCAGGCCTCCTGGGAAAGCCCTGTACCGGCGGACAACTGCTGAAGCAGCTGGCTCCCCAAGCCCTACTGAATCTGCTCGGGACTGATAGGAAGGTTGGCACTGGTGCTCACCCAGGAGTTGACGATCTCCGAGAGCCCGCTCCTCTGAAGGGCCTGGATTAGCCCGTTCAAGCCGCCGATGCTGCTGTCCTTCCCCAGGAGTTGTGTCATGGCTTGGAGTAATTGGTCGTTTTTCCCACCGCCTTGACTGAACAACGATGCCGCCTGTGCCAGTTGATCAAACAGTCCCATAGGAACCTCCATACCAAGCTTCGCTAGACCCGGCGGCTCATCGGGCGCAGCCCCTCTTCAGTGAGGCCGCCGGAGAAACACCTCACGTGATTGCTTCCTTTGATCCAAGCTTCGCTAGACCCGGTGGCTCATCGGGCGCAGCCCCTCTATACCAAGCTACGCTTGAACCGCCGGCTATTCGTTATCCTTCTGTAACTGAGCCGGCGGAGAAGCACCTTGCACATGGTTCCATTCCTCTGCCTTCAATAGGACGCCGGAGAAACACCTCTCGTGATTGTGCGTCCAGCTCCCTTTCAGTCTTATGGCCTTGTCGCATTTGCTGAGGCCCCCGACACTATCGAGGTGAGCTGCCTTCTGTCATCGTCCCTTCCAGAGCGGAAGGTTCCAGCGTGCGCGGGCTGATTTCCCCTCCTCCGTGACCACGCAGACCGTATGGAACGGTTTCGGAGAGCGGCCCGCCTCCTCGGAGGCCCAGTAGGCGCCGGCCGCGCGCAGGATGTTGATGAAGGTCCGATAGTCCTTGTCCGCCCCTGCGAGCAGCGCGTCCGCCCGGTCGATCACCAACAGATGGCCGGCGCCGGCGACCCACGACAGGTCGCAGAGGCATTCTTCCAGCGCATCCCAGTTTTCGCCGAAGTAATCGGGAAAGGCCAGGGTGACAGCGAGTTCCTTGAGCAGCCCGTCCTTCGTCCGGCAGGCGCGGCCGTCCAGCGTCTTGACGGTCAGATCGTCCGGCGGCGCGAGCCGGGCCATCGCCGTCTCATCCGGCTTCAGCACCAGCAGATAGACCCAGGGAGATGTGAGAGACAGCAATCGATGACGTGTTGGCATCAGATCCTCAGTTCATGGGAATAAAAGTCCGGTAATGGTCGCTTGTGTAATAGGCCTTGCCGCTGCGCTGATCCACCACAATGCGCTCGGCCCCGCGATTCCTGCCCGGCACCAGCGGGTGGATGTCGTACTCCCGGTATCGGCCCGAGGGGAGGCGCCGCTCCCGGTTCATGAACGTCCGGCCGCCGACATAGCCGGGTGGCGGCTTGCCTCTGTTCCGTTGAATCGCAGCCAACACCTCGTAAGCGGTGGCCGGCACTCCCTCGACTCGCTGATCGCTTCGTAGATCGGCAGCATGATCGGTAGCCTCAGCATGCTCAGTTGGACCAGCCAGGTCACCTCGGGCAGATTGATCTGCCGATACCCGTTCTTCCTGAAGAACCGGTGCCGCACCGGCCGGATCAACGCGCCCTCCGGCGATGAGCCCGGCGATCAGCAGGATCGCAGCCAGGGCCGATCCAAAGAGCGCGATCGGCATCATGGAAGATCTGCCGGCCACCTTCGAGTGCATAGGCAGGAACACCGTAGCACTTCGCCATGAACCGATACAATGAACCGAGGACGCACTCCAACGCGCGTTCATTGCGACCCCCGGACCCCTCTGTTACAATCTCCGCGAACGACGACAGCTTCCGCCTGCACGTCTGGCCCGCATTATTCAGGGCGGTTCGTGGCGTTGCACCCGTTGCATCGCGAAGAGCAACGGGTACCCGGGAATCGCTTCGCGAGACGGGCTAGCACAGCCGCGAGGGATCGAGGCGTATTTAAAACAGTACGTTGAGGAACTGAGCGGCGAGCACGCCCGCCGACAGGCTTGTCGCAGCCGCGAATCGGGGCGCCCGTTGCTTCTCTGTTGCAATGGGCCAAGGCAGCAGAAGCGTTCATGAATAAGCGGGCTAGGCCGGCTCCTTCAACCCCATGCGAAAAGCCAAAATCGTCTGCACGATCGGTCCGGCAAGCCGCTCGCTCGACAGCCTGCAACAGTTGCTCGACTGCGGAATGGACGTGGCGCGGCTGAACTTCTCGCACGGCACGCTCGACGAACATGCCAAGACCATCGCGTTGATCCGACAGGCGACCGGCCGGAAGGGACGGGCGGTCGCCATTCTTCAAGACCTGCAAGGGCCGCGCATCCGGCTGGGCCTGCTGGCACCGGAGGGAATTCATCTTCAGCCCGGCCAGCGGGTGCGGTTAGTCGGCTCGGCCCTGCGCTCCGGCGGGCAACATGGCTATCACGCGAGCCGAACCGTCTCCGAGACGGAGATGCCGGTGACCTATCCCCACCTGAGCCGGGATGTGAAGCCGGGCGCGCGGATTCTCATCGACGACGGTTTGATCGAGCTGCGCGTGGTGACGATCGAAGCCTCCGATGTGCTCTGCACGGTGGTCACGCCGGGGCTGGTGCGCTCCAACAAAGGCATGAATCTTCCGGGCACCGCGATCAGCGCCCCGACGCTCACCGACCGGGATCGGGAGCACATTCGATTCGGGGTGCAGCAGGGCGTGGATTATCTCGCGCTGTCGTTCGTGCGGGGCCCGGCCGATATCGTGGGGGCCCGCAAACTGCTGAAGGACTGCGGCGGGGATCAGCCGATCATCGCCAAGATCGAACGGGCCGAGGCCGTGGAGAAGCTCGAGGCGATCCTCGAAGAGGCGGACGGGGTCATGATCGCCCGCGGTGACCTGGGCGTCGAGATGGGGCCTGAAATCGTCCCGGTCCTGCAAAAGCGCATCATCAGCCAGGCCAACCGGCGCCGCCGGTTCGTCATCACGGCCACGCAAATGTTGGAGTCGATGACGCGGAGCCCGAGGCCGACCAGGGCCGAGGCCTCGGACGTGGCGAACGCGGTCTTCGACGGGACGGACGCGGTGATGCTCTCGGCCGAAACGGCGATCGGGCAATATCCGGTCGAGGCCGTGCAGGTGATGGATCGCATCGTACAGGCGGCGGAAGTGGAGACCGGGCCGAAGTTCGTGCGCCGTGCTCAGCCCGATCAGGGCCGCATGTCCTTTCCCGAAGCCATTTCCACCTCGGCCTCCACGGCGGCCGCGGCCATCGGCGCCGGCGCGATCGTGGTCTTCAGCGAGAAGGGCATGACGGCGCGGCTCATGTCCAAACAGCGCCCGGCTGCTCCGATTATTGCGTTCACACCGTTCGAGTCGGTCCGGCAACGGATGGCGCTCTACTGGGGAGTGCTGCCCTATACGATGGCCCAGATCGCACAAACCGACGAGCGCATCACCGAGGCCGAGCGCCGCCTGAAGGCCGAGGGGTTGGCGAAGGCCGGTCAACGCATCGTGATCCTGTCCGGAACGAGGATCGGATGGCCGGGCGGAACGAATTTGATGAAGTTGCACGAAGTTGGCTGAAGCATGGGGTGGTTGACGAAAGGAAGGCCGCGCCGGCTCCTGTCGCTCCCGGTCGTGGTCTTGATGGTCTTCATCGGACTCTGGGGACTGATGGCGGGGCAGGCGGGGGCGCAGTCGGGCGGGCTCACGCACGATCCGACGGAGATCCTCAAACGCTACTTCACGCTTGATTCGAAGGGGGCCAGGCTGGAATCCCTCTCGTATGAAACGGTCGCTCCCTATGTGGCCTGGAAGGACGAGCCGGTGTGGGGTCATGCCGTCGTCATCGAGGATTTCAAAGTGATCGACGAGACGAGCCAATGGGAGATCGTGAACAATCTGGAAGTCGTGATCCCGGTCGAGTTCAAGGTGCTCGGCTTGGTGTACTATGAAAAGGCCGTCTTCATCCCGGAGCCGGGGCCGGAGGTGGTCCGGGTGCGGGTCAAGGCCGTGCGGAATCGGTGGCGGATCGTCGAGCCCGTGCTGCCGCCGCACATCGGCCACAAGCGGATGATCAACCACGTCCGGCAGGCCTGGCTCGATGAAACGGATCTGGCCAAACGAGAACAATTGGATGCGCTCCGAGAGGCGATCCGGAAGGCAAAATAATCATGCGCGTTCCCGTCAAGCTGTTGATCTTTGACCTCGACGGCACGCTGATCGAATCCAAGTGGGATATCGCGGACGCCGTCAACCTGACCCTGCGGGATCTCGGATTGCCCGAGCGGCCGCAGGAGGAGATCTTTGGATTCGTCGGGGACGGGGTCAAGCGCCTGTTGCGGCTCGCGGTCGGCGAGATGGACGAGATCCGCTATGCCGAGGCGCTGCGCGTCTTTCGCGCCCACTATCTGGCACATTGCCTGGATCGGACGAGGTTCTATCCCGGCGTCGAGTCCGTGCTGACGCATTTCGCACGGAAAGCAAAGGCAGTCGCAACGAACAAGGCGCTGGAGTACACCAAGGTCATTCTCAATGGACTGGGCGACCATCACTTCGACTACATCGTCGGGGGCGACAACGGCTTCGGGCTTAAGCCGGAGCCGGGCATGTTGCTCCACATCCTCGATCAGTTGGGCGTGGACAAGGAGCAGGCCGTGTTGATCGGGGACAGCACCAACGACATCAACGGCGGACACAATGCGGGGATTCGTGTCTGCGCGGTCGGCTATGGCATGGGCAACCGCGAGAGGATGATGGCCTGCCGTCCGGATTGGTTTATCGAACGGCCGGAAGAACTCATGGAGATTTTCGAATGACACACCACTCAAGGTTCAGGTTCAGGCTCAGGTCGAGGCAACACGTGAGACGGACAACCGGCCGGATTTTGATCACATGCCTCGGCCTTTTGCTCACCCTTAACCTCAACCTCGACCTTGTTTTTGCCTCGACCAGCCTGATCGACCGCGTGATCGAACATCGGCTGGCAAACGGCCTCACATTGCTCATGGTGGAGCGGCGTCACGCGCCGGTCGTGTCCATCAACGTGACCTTCGGCGTCGGCGGCGTCAACGAGCTGACCGGCCAGACCGGCGTCGCGCATCTGTATGAGCATATGGCCTTCAAGGGGACGCGCCGCCTCGGGACGACGAACTACGAACGGGAGCGCCCGTTGTTGGATGAGTTGGATCGTCTGAACGCCGAACTGGAGCAGGCGCGCAAGGAGATCGCGGCGCTGAGGGATAGGGGACAGCCGGAGGACCAAGCGCTGCAGGGCAAGGCGGCCGATCTGGAGGCGCGCTTTGCGCAGCTTCAGGAGCAGGCCGGAGCCTATGTCGTCGAAAACGAAATCCCGCTCCTGTATCAGCGGCACGGGGGGGTCGGCATGAATGCCTCGACCGGCAAGGATGTGACGCGCTACGTAGTCAGCCTGCCCTCCAACCGCCTTCCCCTCTGGGCCGCCATCGAAGCCGATCGCATGGCCCATCCCGTCATGCGGGAATTCTACAAGGAACGCGCGGTGGTCATGGAAGAGCGGCGGCTCCGGACCGACGACAGCCCGGCCGGGCTCCTGTACGAGGCCTTCTCGGCCACGGCCTTTCATGCGCATCCCTACCACGCGCCGACCATTGGTTGGGGCTCGGACATCCAAGCCCTGACGCCGGCCGTGACGGAGGACTTTTTCAGACGCTACTACGCGCCGAACAATGCGGTGATCGCGATCGTGGGCGATATTAATCCGCCCGAGGTCATCGGCCTGGTGGAGCGGACGTTCGGCAAGATTCCACGGGGCCCGATGCCACCGCCCGTGGTCACGGTCGAACCGGCGCAGCGGGGCGAGCGGCGGGTGGAGGTGGAGTTCGACGCGGAGCCGGTCGTGCTGATCGGCTATCACAAGCCGGCCATCGGCCATCCCGACGACTATGTGTTCGATGTGATCGAGGCGGTGCTCTCGGACGGCGTCACCTCCCGCCTCTACGAACGGTTGGTGCGGGAGAAGAAGCTCGCGGTGTCGGTGGACAGCGATACGACCTTTCCCGGGGCGCAGTTCCCGAACCTGTTTGCGATCAGCGCGGCCCCGCGGGCGCCCCATACGACGGCCGAGGTCGAAGCGGCAATCTATGCCGAGTTGGAGAGGCTGAAGACCGAGCCGGTCTCAAAGAGTGAATTGGAAAAGGTTCTCAACAATCTGGATGCCTATCTCCTCCGATCGTTGCGGTCGAGCAGCGGGCTGGCCGGGTCGTTGGCTTACTATCAGACGATCACAAGCGATTGGCGGTACCTGGTGAAGGGACGGGACCGGATCGCCTCGGTGACCCCGGAGGACATTCAGCGGGTGGCGAAGACCTACTTCACCAAGAACAATCGCACCGTCGCCACCTTGGTCAAGGTCCCGGTTGCGAACACGGTGGCCCGGACAAAGCCGGTGAAGCAGACGGAGGTCAGACCATGAGCCGCATGATCCAAACGCAGATAGAGGGAATGCAGCGATCGCTCATGCTGATCATGCTCGCGCTCGGGATTCTGGCCATGCTGCCGGGTGGCTTCGCCAAGGCGGACACCTCCGTGCTGCCCGATCCGCGCCAGATGAAGTTCGAGCCGGTGACGTTCACGCCGCCTGATGTCGAACGGTTGGTGCTGGAGAACGGCCTGGTCGTGTTTCTGCTGGAAGACCATGAGCTGCCGCTCGTGACCGTCTCGGCCATGATGCGGACCGGCTCGTGGCTCGATCCCGCCGACAAGACCGGCCTGGCCGGGCTCACCGGAAACCTGATGCGGACCGGCGGGTCCATAAAGATGTCGGCCAAGCAGGTGGATGAGGAGCTGGAACGGATCGCCGCAGGCATTTCCTTCAGCATCGGGGAGGAATCGGGCTCGGCCACCCTCGATGTGCTGAAAAAGGATCTCCGCACCGGCCTGCGGATCTTTGCGGACCTGCTGCGCGCGCCGGCGTTTGAGCCGGAACGGGTCGAGCTGGCGAAGCTGCAAGCCATTGAGGGCATCCGGCGCCGGCAGGACCAGCCCGGCTCGATCGCCGCGCGCGAGTTCGCCAAGCTCATGTACGGTCCGACGCATCCCTATGCGCGCGAGAGCACGGTCGAATCGGTGACCAAAATCACGCGTGACGACCTGGTGGAGTTTCATCGGCGGACCATCCATCCCAACGGATTGATCGTCGGCGTCAGCGGCGATTTCGACAAGGAGGCGATGCTGGCGCTGCTGCGGGAGACCTTCGGCGATTGGGCGAAGGGGAATGTGCCGGCCTTGACCTTGCCGCCGATTCAGCCGGCATCGTCGGGGCAGTCGAAGATGCTGGTGCACTACGTGGGAAAGGAAACGTCGCAGGCCCACCTGCGGGCCGGCTCGTTGACGATCAAGGAAACCCATCCGGACTATCCGGCGCTCGCCATCGTGAACGATATCCTGGGCGGGGCGGGGTTCCGCAGCCGGTTGTTTAAAGACGTGCGGACGAATCGCGGATTGGCCTATTCCGTCGGCAGCCGCTTGCAGGCCAACGTCTACGAACAGGGACTCTGGTACATGCGCGCGGAGACCAAATTGGCCTCCGCGCAGGAGGTGATCGGCCGGTTCGTGGATCACGTGGAACGGATGCGCCAGGAGCCGGTGACGGCGGAGGAGTTGGAGGAGGCCAAGGAATCCTTCGTCAACTCGTTCGTGTTCTCGTTCGCCAGCAGCGCCAGCATCGTCGCCCGGCAGGTCGATCTGGAATACGACGGCCTTCCCAAGGACTGGCTCCAGCAGCTCCGCGACAAGGTCGTGAAGCTGACCAAGGAGGATCTGCTCCGCGCCGCGCAGACCCACCTGCATCCCGAGCGGTTGAAAGTCTTGGCCGTGGGGTCGCCGGCGGCCCTCTCCAAGGCGCTGGCGGGATTCGGGGACGTGAAGGAGATCAAGCTGCCGCCGGAGGGATAAATGGGCGGGCCCGCGGGCTGGTCTTCCCGTGCTCGCAGAGCCCGCACGATCGGAATGTGCTCGCTCCATGCGCGCAATCGGAAGACCAGCCCGCGTGTCCCGGTTGAGCAGAGTGAAAGATCTGATTGGGTCCTTGCGCGCTCGGTAACATTACGAGCCACCCTGCTATGACGAACACCTCCGCGCCCATCTTTCCAGCCAAGCAGTACCCTAGGGATACCAATGAATGATGAGACAAGAGATGCAGTAAAAAGAATTTTTGATGAAATGGAGTCCGAGCGCAGGGAGCGTATGCGGCACCTTGAAGCGAAGGTTAGGGATTGTCCGGGATCGCTGACCGATAGGGACCGCCTAGAGTTGGTAGTTGGTAACCCAGAAATTGAGAGCGTTCCGCACTTCGAGATGCTTGTGACTTCGCTCTCCTTCGCAAAGGAGACAGTCGATCCTGAAAGCGTGAAAACGGCGTGGAAGGAATTCCTGACCTCGTGCGAGTCACCCACCTTGTCGGAAGAATGGGACTTAGCAAGTGATCGTGTTATGACCCGCTGTTTTGAGCGTCTCGGCAAAACAGATCATTCCATTGCAGTCTACGAGCACATTCTATCTGAGATCATCGGAGGTGATCCGAATTACCGGGATGGAGCTGAAGAATGCCTGTTCAGACTCTTCGAGTATTACACTAACAGTACATCTACTCGCAGAGCCCGAGAAATTCTGACTTTAATTCGGACCTTTAATGAGAACGGCTTGGTCAGTGATGCACGCTATTATGAAGTCTTGCCGCAGGAAACAGAATTATTTTGCCGAGAATTGGGCCAAGCGGTTGATCAGGATCGTCGTCTTGCTGAAGAGCGACTCCGGCTAGAGAATGGTGGAGCCTTCGAAAACCTGCATCCTATGACGAAAGGTTACATTATTGACGCAGAACTCTGGAGCGATGACCGCATGCGGAAACTTGACCCATCCGCCGGACCTCGTCGCTGGGCTCTCGGGATCGAGGCAGAGTTTCACTACAAGGTGTATGAGCCGTACAGAAAAGAACTGGCATCCGCTCTGGGACGATCTCCGAAGACTTGCGGGCCACGGGACATTATTGATTTGCTCAAATTGTCCTCATCAAGCCGTGTAGCTGGCCAGGTAATCAGCCAGGTCTTTAGGAGACTTTCTGGGCATGAAACCCTCGCTTCTCTTTCTAATCTAGATGCCCTGGAAGTGATCTGTGAGCACCGTAATCAGATAGCTCACGCCACAACCCTTGGTCCCTACACTTTGAATAGATGCAACGCCTTCTTGGAGACAATCAGGGAATCCGGCTGGCTTTATACTTTTCTGTCAGCCCTACAACCGATTCGGCCGGAGTAACGCAGCTACTCACACGGCGATTTCAAACTGAATCCGTTCGTAGGGCACGGTCGGCGTGACGGAGGCGCGGAGATGCGTGCCCGGTTCCAGATGCACGAGTCCGAGATCAGTGAGGAGCTTCAGATCGGCATGCACGTTCTTGAAGTCCCGGTGGGTCAATTTGGCGAGGGCGGCAATGGAACGGGGATGGCGAGTCCGGATCGGGTGAAGCAAGGTCAAACATGACGGCGTGAGCACCTGTCGCATGGCTTCCACGCTGACAAAGTAGGCTCCCGTTCGGTTGGGCGCGGCCTTACCGGTCTGAAGGGCCTTGAGCGTCGCACCGAACTCCTCTAGCCCCTCCTCTAATGGACGCACTCCCACTTTTAGCCGTTTGATCTTCATGGTTCGACCCCCTCCGCAATTGTAACCATATCTTGGTGAAGAATCTCATCCTTAAGAGCCCCGTGGACTCTCCCGCCTCTCTTATGTGAGACTAGATTCCCCTGAGTTCCGATCTGCGTCCTTTGGCAAGAAGACAATCGACACGAATCCCTTGAGGTGCTTCTCCGCCGGCGACAATGAAGAGAGGCTGCGCCTGAATAGCCGCCGGCTCAAGCGTAGCTTGGTATGGAGGATCGTCATGGTGACCTATGTCATGCTCCTCAACTGGACGGATCAGGGCATCAAGAACGTCAAGGATTCGCCGAAGCGGCTGGATGCGGTGAAGAAACTCGCGAAGGACATGGGCGGGGAGGTCAAATCCTTCTTTATGACGCTGGGGGCCTACGACCTGGTCCTCATCGTCGAGATGTCGAACAACGACAAGCTGGCGAGTTTTGCGTTGAAGTTGGGCTCACTCGGCAATGTCCGCTCGACGACCTTGAAGGCCTACTCCGAAGAAGAGTACCGGCGGATCATCGGGAGCCTGAGTTGATGTGACCCGTTCTACCCGCACAAGGATCGTCCCACCGTGAGCTTGCACATCACCGTGATCCAGGGCAGCATCTTGGACGCGAATGCCGAAGTCATCGTCAACGCGGCCAACAGCCGTGGCTTCATGGGCGGCGGGGTCGCGGGGGTGATCAAACGGGCCGCGGGCACCGAAGTCGAACAGGAGGCCGTGAAGCAGGCTCCGATCCCCGTCGAGAAGGCTGTGCTCACCTCCGGCGGCAAGACCCTCTTCAAGGGCATCATCCATGCGCCGACCATGCCGGAGCCCGGCATGCGCATCCCGGCGGAGAACGTCGCGCATGCGACCAGGGCGGCGCTGTCCCTGGCGGATGAACAGGGGTTCACCTCGATCGCGATTCCCGGCATGGGCACGGGCGTGGGAGGGGTCGAACCGGAGGAGGCGGCCCGGCACATGGTCCGGGCGATCCGGTCGGTTTCTACGCGATCGGTTCAGCGCGTGATCCTGGTCGATGTCGATCCCGCGATGGTTGCGGCCTGGCGCAACGAACTCACATGACGGAGTCGGAGTATGAGGCCGGCATATGACGCTTGAAGACGAGTGGTGGGATATTGTCAGCAAGGCCCGGGTCGGCCAGGGGTTGAGCGAAGTCCAACTCGCACATCGGAGCGATATCTCCCTCGCCGAATTGCATGCCCTGAAAACCGGCAAGCCCGAGCAACATGTGGAAGAAGTCGGCGCGATTGCGCGGGCCTTGAAGCTGCGCCCGGATCAGCTCAAACAAATCGCCCAGCAACAGTGGCATCCCTTGCCCACTCCGCCGCTGATGCAGGTCGAAACCATTCGCGGCGACATTGGCGGATACGAGGTGAAAGGCTACATCGTTCACAACGGCGGTGAGGCGGTGCTGATCGATACCGGATACAATGCGCCTGCAATGTTGGCGTTTCTGGAGCGGCGTCGGTTGAAACTGGTCGGCATCTGTCTCACCCACGGCCATGTGGACCACG
>DATIBM010000376.1:0-2952 GCA_035457545.1 Nitrospiraceae bacterium | reverse complement strand
GCCGAGGTTTCCCGACAGGCCGACCGGACGGTCGAGACAAAAGAGCTGGCCTATCTCGCCGAGGGCATTCATATCAGCCTTCTTGCCTTTGCCGTGGCGGCCTTGTTCTACCCGGTGGGTTACAACCCGTACTTTTTTTATCTGGCGGCTCTGGCTCTGGCCGCGCGTGCTGTCCTGCACTCGATGAGAAGCGCATGTCTCGAACAGCCCAATCAGCAGCCTTGACCGTATCCGCGGCTGCAGGGTCCGCCGATCGCATGCGCGTGCTGAAGTTCGTGACCATCTTTGCCATAGGGGGCATGGAACGTCAGGTGGTCAACATCGGAAACGGGTTGGACCGGTCGCGCTTCGATCTCCGGTTCGCCACGTTCAATAAAGCCGGCGAACTTCTTGCCGAATGCGAGGCGCACTCCTGGTCGGTGGACGAATATAAAATCCGCCGGCTCTATGGCTGGGCGACGATGAAGCAACAGATCGCATTCGGCAAGAGCCTGCGGCGGGAACGAACGCACATCCTGCACGCCTACGGCTTCTACCCGAACGTGTTTGCGATTCCTGCGGCACGACTCGCGGGCGTCCCTGTCATCGTCGGGTCGATCCAGGACATCGGGGACACATGGACGTATTGGCAACATAAAGTGCAAAAGCAATGTCTTCGTCTGGCCGACCATGTCGTGGTGAACGCGGAGGCCATCAAACGGGACTTGTTACAGCGCGGATACGATGCGGAGCGCGTCAGCGTCATTCCAAACGGCACCGACTGCGCGCGCTTCCGTCTGCGAGGCAATGGTCAGACGGTGCGTCGGGAATGGAGTATTCCTCCCGGCGCGCCGGTGGTCGGTGTCTTGGCCAGACTGATGCGGATCAAGGGACAGGAAGTGTTTCTGCGGGCGGCCGCGTTGATGGCGTCGAAACATCCCGATGTCCGGTTCGTCATCGTGGGCGACAATAGCAACGATCCTGAATATAAAGGCGAACTGAAACGGCTGGCGGGACGGCTCGGCCTGGAAGATCGCGTCCTGTTCACCGGCTTCCGCCTGGATGTCCCGGATCTCCTGGCGGCGTTATCCGTCGCGGTCTCACCCTCAGTCGGCTTGGAAGGAATGTCCAATTCGATCTTGGAGTCCATGGCGGCGGGCCTTCCGGTGGTGGCGACACGGGTGGGGGGCAGTCCGGAGATCGTGGAAGACGGGGTGAGCGGCTTGCTGGTACCGCCGGGGGATGCCGAAGCGTTGGCCGCCGCGATCTCCAAGCTGCTGGATGACCGGACTCTGGCGAAGCACTTGGGGGAATCCGCCAGGCGTCGCGTCTTCAGCCGGTATTCGCTCGAACAAGCCGTGGCCTCGACCGAGCGCTTATATCACGACCTGTTGCTTCGCGCCCGACAGAAGCAGCGGTGGCAGGAGCCGGCACATTCATGAACGCCCTCTCCTTATATCGCCTGGGACATTGGTGCTATCGGCGGCGGATCCCGCTCGTTCCGACCCTGATCTATCGGTTGATCTATCTGCTTCATCATGCCGTCATTCCGATGTCCGTGGAGATCGGCGAAGGATCTGAATTTGCGTACGGAGGCCTGGGAACGGTCTTACATGAACGGTGCAGGATCGGCAGATTCGTGACGATTGGCCATCAGGTGTCGATCGGCGGACGCTCGCGCCGATGGGGCGTGCCCGTCATCGAAGACCGTTGCGTGATCGGAGCCGGAGCCATCTTGCTGGGGCCGATTTCGATTGGCAAAGAATCTGTTGTCGGAGCCAACGCTGTCGTCTTGACTGACGTGCCGCCCAGGACGGTGGTCGCCGGCGCTCCGGCCACCGTCGTCCGTAAAGACATCGACATCATGGATTACACGTGCTTACAGCCTCCCGAGGAAGCTGAATCCCTCTCGTTTCGATCGACCGATAATCTGCTCGTCACGGTCATTGAAGATCCCGGCCGCTTGCGTCATCTGGCGGAAGAATGGACGGAGTTGCTCAGTGACAGCGATGCGGACTGCGTGTTTCTGACACGGGAATGGCTTGAAACCTGGTGGGCACACTTCTCCCACAAACGGAGATTGGCTGTAGCCACGGTGCGGCGTCAGGAGCGTTTACTGGGTCTTGCTCCGTGTTTCATGGAGACAAAGCGGTTCGGCGGCCTCATGCCGTATCCATCGCTCCAGTTCCTGGGCGCGGGGCTCGTCGGGTCCGATTATCTCGACGTGGTCATCCGACGAGGGCATGAACAGCACGTGTCCCGCAGCCTGGCCGAATACTTTCAGCATCGTCGGCTGGTGATGACGCTCAGTCACGTGAAACAGCAGGGGGCTCTCGCCGCCGGACTCATCGGTGAATTGCAACAGGCCGGATGGAGGGTGGAGCGCGGCCCTATCGATGTGTGTCCGCATATTCCTTTGAAGGGACATACCTGGGAGTCCTATCTCGCCAGCTTGGGATCGCAGCACCGGTACAATTTCAATCGCAGACTCAAGAATTTTCAGAAAGAGGGCACGGTCGTCTTCGAGGTGGTGGAAAAGGAAGAGCAGCGCCGTGAGGCGCTGGAGACCTTGATCGAACTGCACAATCTCCGATGGGATGAGCGCGGAGGGTCCGAAACGTGGCAGTCGCCGGCCATGCGCGCGTTTCATGACGCCTTCACCCGCGTGGCGTTGGAGCGCGGATGGCTCCGGCTCTTCATCCTCCGGCTGAACGGCTGTGCCGTGGGTGCCCTGTACGGGTTGCTGTACGGCGGCCGGTTCTATTTTTACCAGTCAGGATTCGATCCCATGTATCGACAACATAGCGTCGGACTGCTGACGATGGGTCTTGCCATCAAGCAGGCGATCAAGGAAGGCGCGGAGGACTACGATCTCCTTCACGGCAAGGAAACGTATAAATTTCTATGGGCGAAAGAAACCATCGAGCTTTCCCGGGTGCATCTCTATCCACCAGGGGCGGGAGGGGCGCTCTG
>DATIBM010000375.1:0-2850 GCA_035457545.1 Nitrospiraceae bacterium | reverse complement strand
GTTGAAGGAGCAGGTGATCCAGTTGACCCATGCCGACGATGCCAATGTCCTCAAAGTCGGCAAACTGCTCGGCGCGCAGGCCATCATTGTGGGGGAAGTGCAGCAATGGGAGCGGCAGGTGGAGGAGCGGCGGCATGCGGTTTCATTGGCGCTTCGCATCATCGACGTGGAAACGGGAGTGTTGCTGTTCAGCGGCGAAGGGCACTTGACCGATGCGTCCACCGACGACCCGGAACCGTCCGTCCGCCTCATCCTGCATCGCATCCTGACCCGCTTCGGATCGCAGGCGGGGTTACTCGGGTCCGGACGCGTCGGTGTGAACTGGGAATTGCTGGAGGACCAGGGCGCCCGCTTCTATAGGGTGCGAGAACTTCGGAGCGGCCTGCCCGCGGAACAAGCGGGGTTGCAAGTCGGGGATAGAGTGGTGGCTTGTAATGGCATCGCACTGGCAACGGTGAAGACGGAGCGTGAGGCCAAACAGGTATGCCAGGTGCGGGCAGGGCAGGAGTTATCGCTCGATGTACGCCGGGGCGATCACCCGTTGGAGATCGTCATGACGGCGGAAAAGCGCCCGGGCTTGTAGCGGAGATCAGGGGGACAAGGAGGAGCATGGATCATACAGGTGTGCCGCAGTCGGCCGAGGCATTAATCAAGAAGCTGCATGAGCGTCCCCACCTTCCGCTCGGCGAATGGCTGCGCGCGCCGGCCCATGTCCATTACATGGCGTTTCGGATGTCAGACCCCCCGACGCAACGCGCAGCCAGCCGGTCCGAGTTTCAATCGCTGTTAGGAGCGTTCAAAATACCGGCGGAGACGACGGTGCTGCGGGAGGCCTTCGGCTATGGCATCAAGGAAGCGGAGAACGGTGATCGGCTCATCGTGATCTGGCAGGCCCATACGGAGTACTACAACTATCAACTCTGGCATCTGCCCTCTGCTGCCACGGGCGACGTCACGTTTGGTCCGCTGACCTTTCCCCAATACGAATTTCCAGTGACGCCGCTCGGGAGCGACGTCTGTCGCTTGGATATTCTGCTGACGACCGGCCTCTTGCCGCCGCGGGATCAGGTGCGCGCCCTCTTGCCCGGTCCGGTGGTCTATGGGAGCCGGATCTTCGATGCGCAGACGAGCGTGGTCACGAGTTTCACACCCGATGAGGAGGGGCGCGAGCGCTATTGGGTGAGCGTCGGGATCATGCCGGAACATGCCTCGCGGTTGAAAGATATCGTCGACGCCATCGTGCGGATCGAAACCTATTACCATCTGTTGCTCATGCAAAAGCCCTTGTTTTCGACGGCCATCGATCAGGTCTACAAGTTCGAGCAGGTCCATTTAAAGCAGCGGGAAATCATCACGGCGCATATCGGCCATGCCAATTCAGAAACCTTGCAACGATGGCTGAATAGCCTTACGCAAGATCTGCTGAAGACGAACCGCATCTCGGGTAAGCTGCATTTCGAGCTGTCCGCCTCGCTGCCGTACGACAAGATCGTGCACACGACGCTGGCGTCCTTGGCGGAGTCGCCGATGGACTCCTATCGGCCCGTCTCCGACTATGTGCTCGGAGGCATTACGGGTGTGGCGGAAGGCTATCAACAGCTGCTCAAGCGCATCGAGACGCTGCGCGGAGGATTCGAAGGAATCATTTCGATCATCCGTACCCGCGTGGATTTGATCCTGCAGGCGCAGAACCTCACACTCCTTCAAAGCGTCGATAAGACCACGAAGAGCCAGGCCATTCTGCAGCACACCGTCGAGGGGCTGTCGGTGATCGTCATCGCCTATTACCTGGCGGGGTTAGCCGGCTACATCTTCAAAGGCCTGCACGAAGCCGGCTGGATGCACCATGCCAATATTGCCTCAGCCGTCTTCGTTCCTATCGGTATCGGCCTCGCCTTTATCATCACGACTGTCAGCAAGCGATATTTGCATAAGAAGCTCGCAGGCGACCACCCGGAAGAACCAGCCAAGACTCCGCAGGAGTAGACGGTCGGCGCAAGTCGGTTCCTCCCACCGGCCAGGTATGATTTCTCCACCACGAATCGGATTCCACTAGAGAACTCCTCCGGTTTCGAATAAAGCCGTGTGATGGTTGTTCCCGAGAGGACGCCCTCGGCCCAACACTAAGGATTTCCACGTCAGAAATGTTCCATCGCAGGATCTGCGACAGCCAAGCCCTCATCGGAGGGAGGCTGTTGCCACGGTAGCGCGCACTCTTCACGACTGTGCCGAAATTGCCCATAGGGTGTATTGCAGAGCCTACGGTAAGAGGAGGCGTGGCGAACGGCGTGTTTCCTAGATCCCCTGAAGCTGTGTAGGACTCCAGCCTCACCCGATGGACTCGATCTTGCTTGAAGCATTGAGTGCGAGGCGTGACCTGTCGGTCCGCCGGTATTCATCAACCTTTTTATTATATGGAGTGTATCGTGGCTAAAGATGAACAGGTGCCCTTCAGTCTTCACGTGCGAGCGAACCTTGTAGACCTAGCCAAGGCGGACAAGGCTCCAGAAGTCACCGCCTATGCCTTCTCATCCGAAGGCAAGCTACTGGCCGCTGCGCCAGTGGATGGACAAGGCACGGCAGCCCTCAAACTACCCCTCCCGTCAACGGTCAGCCGGGTGCGTGTGCTCGTCGGTCCCAGGACGGACGAGAAGTCGGCGGACTTCAACGATCTCATTCGCCGCGGCGCGCAGGAACAACATCTGCGGCTTGATCCAAAGGACCGCCGGTTGGACGTGCAGCTGACGATCTTCCCGCCGGTCTGGAAGTGTTGGTTGCTGAGTGCGTGTTTTGTGAAAGGCAACCTGAATAAGCGCGTGCTGGTGGGCGGGTCCTCTGTGAACTTTCCCG
>DATIBM010000374.1:0-7538 GCA_035457545.1 Nitrospiraceae bacterium | reverse complement strand
GACCTCCAGATCATCCGTCGCTATTGTGAGATGAGTGAGCAGGAACGAGCACTCCTGGAGAGCCCGGCAGCGCCCATCGTGATATTGAAATGCCGAGCCGACAGAAGCCTTGCGGCTAGCGTGGCGCCGGGAATTCGTACGTTGGGGTTCATGTTGCCGAACACACCGCTCCATCATCTCATGCTCCGCCGCATGGATCGTCCGGTCGTCCTGACGAGTGGAAATCGGTCCGATGAGCCGCAATGGATCGACAATGAGCAGGCCAAGGCGCAGTTGGGGGAAATGGCGGAGTACTTCCTGCTGCATGATCGGAACATCGCGCAGCGAGTCGATGATTCGGTCGCCAAGGTTATGTGGGGCACCGCGCGGATGTTCCGTCGCAGTCGGGGTTACGCGCCGACGCCGCTGGTTCTGCCGCCGGGGTTTGATGAGGCGCGGCCCGTGTTGGCCATGGGCGGCGAGTTGAAGAACACCTTCTGTCTGATTCGAGACGGTCATGCGATTCTGTCCCATCATATCGGGGACCTGGGAGACGCACTGACACTGGCCGATTACAGACGGGCGCTCGGGCATTACCATGAACTCTTCGCGCACGTCCCGCGCATGCTCGCCGTCGACCGTCATCCTGAATACCTGGCCAGCAAAATCGGGAGAGAGATGGCGGCAGACCAGGACCTCCCGCTCTGCGAGGTGCAGCATCACCATGCGCATATCGCCGCCTGTCTGGCGGAGAACAGGATTCCCATTGATCACCCGCCCGTGCTGGGCGTGGCACTGGATGGGCTGGGCTATGGCGACGACGGCATATTGTGGGGTGGCGAGTTCCTCCTTGCCGACTACCGCACCTCTACGCGGGTGGGGACCTTCAAGCCCGTGCCGCTGCTTGGGGGAGAGCAGGCGGTCAAAGAGCCCTGGCGCAACACCTATGCCCATCTCATGGCGGAGATGGGATGGGCGCGGTTTGCAATGAACTACGGCGAATTGGATCTGTATCGCTATCTCGCGCACAAGCCTCGCGCCATGCTCGACCGGATGCTTGCGCGCGAGATCAACAGTCCCTCAGCGAGCTCCTGCGGACGCCTGTTCGATGCCGTGGCCGCGGCGATGGGGATCTGCCGCGATCGCGTGAACTATGAGGGCCAGGCTGCCGTAGAGCTTGAACAGGCGGTCGACCGTTCGGCATTTGAGCAGGAAGATGACGCCCTGGCCTATCCTTTCACGATCCCCTATCTCAAAGGTACGAAGCTGCCGTATCTCGAACCGTTGGCCATGTGGCAGGCCTTGCTCAGTGACTTGATCCTGAAAACACCGCTCCCTGTCATGGCGGCGCGTTTTCACAAGGGGCTGGCCAACGCGCTCTGTGCCATGGTGGAAAAGGTGACGCGGCCGGAGGGCAATGGAGGGACGGTGCGCGAAGTCGCGTTGTCGGGCGGAGTGTTTCAGAACCAGGTCTTGTTCGAGCTCGTCACACATCGATTGGAAAGGATGGGGTTTCGTGTGCTCTCGCATACGCAGGTTCCAGCCAATGACGGGGGACTCGCTTTTGGCCAGGCCGTGATTGCGGCCGCAAGGGCGTGGCCGCGGAAGAGGTGAGGTCGACATGTGCTTAGGGATTCCAGGGCGTATCGTGGAAATCAGCAGTGAGCAGCAGAAGCTGGCTGTTGTGGATGTCGGCGGCGTCCAACGGACCGTCAACATCGCCTGTATCGTGGATGAGCAGCATCCACCTGAGTCCTGTGTCGGAGAGTGGGTATTGGTGCATGTAGGCTTTGCGATGAGCCGCGTCGATCCGGAGGAAGCGCAGCGAACGATCGACTTGCTGACGGAACTCGGCGACGTACAGGCCAAGGTCCAGGCAAAGCGCGCGTCCGGGCAGGCGCAAAGGGGGTGACCCGATGTCGTCGAAAGAGGTCTTGGAGGGGCTGTATCCCTTCCTGAACGAGCAGGCGGCCTCGCCGCTTTGCCTCGATCAGGAGTTGCTGGAATCCGTCCGCCTGAAGGCCGAACACAGTCTGACGGTGAAGCGGGCGTTCTTTGCCGCGCATGGGGAGCGGGTCGTCGGCGCCGCGAAAGCCATCGCCGAGGTCTATCGTCGGCACGGCCGGTTGTTCGCGATGGGCAATGGAGGCTCGAGTTGCGACGCGGCCCATATCACCGTGGAGTTTCTCCATCCGGTGACGGCTGGGCGACCGGCGTTACCGGCGGTGAATCTGGATGCCGATGTCGCGATGTTGACCGCAGTGGGAAACGATGTGGGGTTCGATCACGTGTTCGTCCGCCAGGTGATTGCCCAGGCCCGTGCCGGCGATGGATTGATCGGCGTGAGTACCAGCGGGAATTCCGCGAATCTGGTGCGCGCGTTTGAGAAAGCGAAGGAGCTCGGACTGACGACCATTGCCTTATCCGGCGGGAACGGTGGGGCGGTGGCCTGCTCATCGGCCGTGGATCATTGCCTTGTGGTGGAAACGGACAGCATTCACCGCATCCAGGAGTGTCATGTGGCCATTTATCACATCCTGTGGGATCTGGTGCATACCCTCCTGGCCAATGAACGGGGTTGGGCCGAACGAAAAGGCGCGGCATGAAATTCATCGATGAGTTCCGAGATCCGCAAAAGGCGCAATGGCTGCTCCGGGAGATCCGCTTGCTTGTCGAACGGATCGACTTCTGCAGAAGGCGACCGCTGGGCGTCATGGAAGTGTGCGGGGGACATACCCACACGATTTTCCGATACGGCCTCAACAAGGTGCTTCCGGAAGCAGTGGAGTTCATCCACGGGCCTGGATGTCCCGTCTGCGTGCTCCCGCGCGGCCGGGTCGATGACTGTGTGGGACTAGCCCAGCGCCCGGAAGTCATCATGACCACCTTCGGGGACGCCATGCGCGTCACCGGCTCGAAAAAGAGTTTGCTTCAAGCGAAGGCCGAAGGAGCGGACGTCCGCATGGTCTACTCGCCGCTCGATGCGTTGAAGATCGCGAAGGCCAATCCAGGCAAAGAGGTGATCTTTCTCGCGCTCGGGTTCGAGACCACGATGCCCAGCACGGCCTTCACGGTTCTTCAAGCTCACCGAGAAGACATCTCGAATTTCTCGCTGTTCTGCAACCATATTACGATCATCCCCACCATTAAAGCGGTCCTTGATTCCCCCGACCTGCAGGTCGATGCCTTTCTCGGTCCCGGCCACGTCAGCATGGTCATCGGCACTCGGCCCTATCAGTTCATCGCCGACCACTATCGGAAGCCGATCGTGATCGCGGGTTTCGAGCCGCTGGATATCCTCCAGTCGGTTTGGATGGTGCTGAAGCAAATGGCCGACGGCCGCTGCGAGGTGGAGAACCAGTATCGGCGGGTCGTGCCGGAAGCGGGCAATGCGCGGGCGCTCGAGGCGATCCAGGCGGTGTTCGAGTTGCGGGAATTTTTTGAATGGCGAGGATTGGGTTCCATCGATTACTCCGGCGTCCGCATGCGCCCCGCGTTTGCCGGTTTCGATGCGGAGCACAAGTTCTCGATGCCGAATGTGAAAATCGCCGATCCGACATCCTGTCAGTGCGGCGAAGTCTTGAAAGGGGTCATCAAACCGCCTCAGTGCAAGGTGTTTGGGACGTCGTGCACCCCTGAGAATCCGCTGGGAGCCCTCATGGTCTCGACGGAAGGAGCCTGTGCCGCCTATTACAACTACGGCTGGATTGATCGGGAGAGCCTGAAACCGGCCAGCGTGCAGGCCTGATGCCGGCGAACGAAGAAGGGAACCGATGAGCCGCACATTGCCTGATAGGAAACCGAGCGAATCGTCGGAGGCGAAGCCTCTTACGCCCTGGCTGGATCGCATGCGCGACAAGCGCATCACCATGGCCCATGGAAGCGGCGGCAAGGCGATGCGGGAGCTGATCGAGCATCTCTTTGTGGAGGCGTTCGACAATCCGCTGCTGGCGCCGTTGGAAGATCAGGCCGTCGTCTCATTGGAGGACCTGCGCCGACAGGGGGCGAAGCTGGCCTTCACCACAGATAGTTATGTCGTGAATCCGCTCTTCTTCCCCGGCGGCAGCATCGGCGAACTGGCGATTCATGGGACGATCAACGATCTCGCCATGAGCGGAGCCACACCGCTGTTCTTATCCTGCGGAATGATTCTGGAGGAAGGCCTCCCGATCGAGACTCTGGGACGAGTGGTCGGCAGAATGAGACAGGCCGCCTTACTGGCCGGGGTTGCCGTTGTGACAGGGGATACGAAGGTGGTGGAACGCGGAGCGGCTGACAAGCTCTTTGTGAACACGGCCGGAATTGGAGTCATCCGAGAAGACGTGGAGATCTCAGCCGCGCGCGCCAGGCCGGGAGATGTCGTCATCACGAACGGAGCTATCGGCGATCACGGGATTGCCATCTTGTTGGCACGCAACGAACTGGCGCTAGAGTCCGCGGTGGAGAGCGATACGCAGCCGCTCCACGGGTTGGTGCGAACGATGCTCAACGTCTGTCCGGACATTCATTGCTTGCGGGATGCCACGCGGGGTGGTATCGCGACGGTGCTCAACGAGTTTGCCTCCGCGTCCGAAGTCGCAATCCATCTGACGGAGTCGGAGATTCCAGTTCACGAAAGCGTGCGAGGCGCCTGTGAGATTCTGGGATTGGATCCGCTGTACTTAGCCAATGAGGGCAAGTTGATTGCCGTCGTTCCGCGCGATCGAGCGGACGTGGTTTTGGAGGCAATGCGCCGGCATCCGGCGGGGCGAGGCAGTGCGATCGTCGGAGAAGTGAAAGACAGCCCGAAGGGCGCCGTCCTGATGGCGACTGCTTTTGGGGGAATGCGCGTCGTTGACACCCTGGTCGGCGATCAATTGCCCAGGATCTGTTGAGAAGGGTGTTTGTCTATGTCCGCTGAACAAGGGCGGACCCTCGATATCCTGGATGACGGACGGCTTGTACGGCTTGACTACGACGGCCTGTTTCGGTTCCACAAGGGAGGAGCCATCTGGGGCGCGGGTGTCGCCTTTCGTGCCCTGCAACGAGCGAAGCAATGTCTGTCGGAGCCGATGCTGTGGGATCGGCGGTCGTTGATGGTGACCAGCGCACATCCCGGTCCTGGAGTAAGAGATGCGGTCGAGTACGTCACTCGTTGTGTCAGCCGGGGCCGATACCGCTTGACTCAGCCAACACTCGAAGGGCGGTGCCATAAAGACATGCAGTTTGTCTGGTGGATTGATGACGGGTTACGAACGGTGTTGGTGACCTTGCGCGATGACTTTGTGCCGGGGGAATTCCTGGCTTTGGTGGATCGCATCGAAACACCAATGGAACAGCCTGGCGATCAGGAGCGGCTTGGACGCTTGAAAGCAGAACTCATGGAAAAGCTGTGGGGCAAGTCATTGGACGAGCTTTTTCATGTAATCGTGTTCGCTCCTCAAGCCGAGAAGTCGGGACACGCATGCATGAGCTGAGCATAACCAGAAACATCGTCGCAATTGTGGGTGAATATGCCAATGGAGCAAGAGTCACTCAAGTTACCCTGGAAGTGGGAAAGCTCAGCGCTGTTATGCCGGATGCGATCCGATTCTGTTTTGACGTTGTGGCCCAAGGCACGGTGCTGGAAGGTGCACGGCTCGAAGTCATTGAGGTGCCCGGGCGTGGCCGGTGCCGAGACTGTGGGCTCGACATCGAGTTGCGACAACTCGTCGAACGTTGCCCCTGCGGCTCGTCGGATCTCGATCGGCTGTCGGGCGAGGAACTCAGGATCAAACAAATGGTGACCGTCTGATGTGTACGACATGCGGATGCTCCGAGGATGCGACCCCGCGGATGACCGATCCGAACACGGGGCTGACTGTGGACTTGCGATCTCATCACGGAGAGCATGACCACGAGCACGGTCATGATCATGAGCACGGTCATGATCATGAGCACGGTCACGATCACCACCAGAGCGATCATGTTCATGTTGAAGGGAAGACCATTGTGCTTGAAGAGGCGGTGCTGGCCAAGAACGACCGGCTGGCCGAGCGGAATCGCGGCTGGCTCCAAGCCCGCCATGTGGTAGCGCTGAATCTCGTCAGTTCGCCCGGCTCCGGAAAGACAACGGTCTTAGAAAAGACCATCCGTGATTTGAAAGGCGAACTCCCGATTCACGTGATCGAGGGCGATCAAGAAACGGTCAATGACGCCGAACGGATTCGAAAGACTGGCTGTCGGGTGGTTCAAATCAACACTGGGACAGGGTGCCACTTGGAGGCGGACATGGTGGCGAGGGGGATCGAGCAGTTGGCCCCACCGCCTCATTCCCTCGTCATGATCGAGAACGTTGGGAACCTGGTCTGTCCCGCTCTCTTCGATCTGGGAGAGCAGGCGAAAGTGGCAGTCTTGTCCGTGACGGAAGGGGAAGACAAGCCCCTCAAGTATCCCCATCTGTTCAGGACCGCGCAGGTCATGCTTCTGAATAAGATCGATTTGTTGCCATACCTCAGGTTTGACGTGGAGCGTTGCCTCCAACATGCGAGAACGGTCAATCCGCACGTGGAGATCTTTCTTGTGTCTGCCATCTCTGGCGAAGGGATGCAGGACTGGTATAGCTGGCTCCGCAAGCAGGTGAAGAGGGCGGATGAGGCGATCCTATACTGACGCTGCCCTCAGCGGCTCTTTCATCGACATCTGATGTGCAAGGCGCCTCTCGCGGGGATTGGCTCAGACCTCCTCCGGTCTCTTCCGCACTCCTGCTTATTAGCGACGGTGCCGGTGAACGTGGGTCCCATGCTCGCCGCCGTGCTTATGGTCGTGGGTTTCCGTCCCTCGGGCATGGGCATGCGCATGGGCGTGGAGATGGGTGTGCTCATGGCTATGCGTCAGTGCCAGGCCATGACGGTGCTTGTGGGCATGGACATGCTTGTGGGAATGCCTGCCTTTCATCGTTCCCTCCTGTGTTCGCACAACCTCGCCGCTGTTCATCGGATGCTTCCGACGAGTTCCTGGGGATTCTAATGAAGTGAACAGGCCCGTTGCAAACGGATTGATGCGTTCGATCCTGAGCCGAATCCAGAGAGCGATTTTGTGAACGACTCTGAGAATTGGGCTGTCACCCGCATGGACGCCGGGGCGACGACCTTTGGACTCTCAGCATGCATGAAACAAGGGGAGGGGCAGGTCACTGTCGCTTCCCTGTATTGCCGTTGCATTGATCCGTGCAGCCCCATTGTATCGATCAGAGAATCCTGGCCTTCGGTGCGTGTGCCGCAACATGCTTTGCCTCGGGTCCTGGATCAACGGGAGGGAGTCCCGTGTGATTTGTCGTCCGCTGCCTTGGACAACCGGTTGGACAACCACTTTTTCGAAAGACCCCCAAAAGCCTCAAAAAAGGCCTAACACGCATTGCCTGATCTGGCGCGGGACTTCGAAGGATTTTGAACGGGTTGTGGTGCCGAGGGACAGAATTGAACTGTCGACACCAGCCTTTTCAGGGCTGTGCTCTACCAACTGAGCTACCTCGGCATTCCGGCAGATTGTTTTTCGAGGGCATACCTGAAACTGGGGTGATGTAACAGGATCACCCGATC
>DATIBM010000373.1:0-4397 GCA_035457545.1 Nitrospiraceae bacterium | reverse complement strand
CGGACGAGCAGGTCTTCCGTTTCAGCGTCAAAGGCCTGAAACGTCGGATGGACCGGCGCCCGATGATCCAACCCTTCGAACTTGTCGAGTTGTGCCTTGAGCTGATCGCTCCTTGTCAGCGGTGAGAACGAGGCGTTGGTGTTGGGCATGACAGCTCCTCCGTGGTGAAGGCCCGAGCTTCGCCCGCCTCGACCTGTTCTGTTACTCGGAGGAACCCTGGTCTGGGCTTTCGGGATTCGCCATCCTTTTCGGCGGCCCGCCGGCAGGGGTTTCACCCAGTACTGGTCCCATATCTGTAGCAGTAGGCTCTGTCACCGGGACTTTCCTCGACACCCCTCAAATGGTGATGCCATGCCTGAAGAGAAGGCGAATAAGCGACGACACAACACCTCGGGCAACAGCCGGGTTGATGAATCGGGCGATCGCAAGGACATGAAGATTGCCGGTTGTCCCGTCCACGTGACCTATCATGCCAATCCCAACGGGACCTGGATTGTTCAGGGCGCCGTCCAATGCGGGGCCGAAGACCAGCGTACCAGCCAGATCGTGACGGTCGGCCCCCATCCCGATCGGGACACCGGCGAGAAGGACCTGTTCGACCGCATCGCTACCTTGCTCGGACGCAATGAAGACCGCAATACGTCCCGGATCAAGAACTGGGCATAACGGAAGGGTCAAGACTTCTTGTTGGAATCCCGTGACGCAACCGTCGGATCGGTGTCTTGCAAACATGCGGAAGAGCCGCTCCCTTTCTCGGCTCTTCGATCAGAAGTCGGCGCAGGAAGCCATTGCCCTCTTGGAATCCGGGTGGAGCGCGACGAACCGTCATGAATAATGTGATGGGCAAGCCTAAGCTGGACGGCTGACGATTCGCCCGAGAGAATCGCCGAGGTACGGTAGCGCTCGGTCCGCGGCTCGTGTAAAATCGCGGCATGGCTCGTTCAGTGACCTCACCGACGGCCCGTCCGGCTAAACGGCGGGCCAGTCGCGTGGGAGAACATCTCTCCCAGCAGAAGTTGGACGAAGCCCGGCTCTTGACGCCTGTCCAGCGTCTGCTCATCGCACTCGACCTTTCTGACACCTGCCACGAGTTAGAACGCTCGTGTTCGCTCAAGCCCTAAGTGAAATCGTTCGACGCCTCGAGAACGCCAAAGCACGACGATTGTTGGATCAGTACGCATTGATCGGCGGATTTGCCGTGTCCGCCTGGGGGGGTTCCGCGAGCCACTCATGGTGTTGATTTCGCGCTGGCGCTTGGGACCACCGACGCTGCACGTCTTGCATGTCACCTTCATGCGGAGTTCCATCCAGGTGACACGGACGATCCGCTGCGCGGTGTGTTCCGCACCGATGTGGTCGTTGGCCAGGCTTCAGTCCCCATTCAATTGGTGCTGCTTCCACCGGTCTGGAACCCCATTATCTCTGATCGTGTCGAAAGCCTCTCGCTGTTGGGCGCCACTGTCCCGGTTGTATCCTGGCAAGCACTGATCCTGCTTAAGTTGTATGCGGCTGGACCACAGGACCTCCTCGATGTGCAACACATTCTCGCTGTGCGTCAGCCTTCGGAGGATGAGCGACAGGCTCTCGCGTCACGTGCGAGCACGCTTGGATTAACCGAGGTCTGGCAGATGGTGACCGAGAGGTGATTGCGTGACCTGATGAGTATCCGGCCTATGGAACGGAATCGCGGCACGGCGGAACCGCCCGGTCCAGCTCTTCCCACTGCGCCTTCAGGACCCTCTGGGCCTCGGGGAGGGTCGTCGGTGTGAACGAGACGGTGTCGCCCGGCAGCAGTTGCCCGGCCAGGTGCAGATCCGCCGAGATCACGACCGCGATGATGGGATAGCCGCCGGTCGTCTGACGATCCGCCATCAGGAGAATCGGCTGTCCGTCAGGCGGGACTTGAAGCGCCCCCAATGCCGTCCCGTCGGAGATCCTCGCTTCCGCCCGTGCCTGTACCAGTCTTGCCCCTTCCAAACGAAAGCCCATGCGATCCGATCGGCTGGAGAGCCGGTAGGGGTTGGCGGTGAGCCGGTCACCCGCCTGTGGCGCAAACGATGAGAGATGAGGACCAGGCAGGATGCGCAGCGTGGCGGGCGTCGAGTAAACCGGACGCAGCCGTTCCGGCAGTGCGCGTTCGATCGTCGCATGCTGATGCGGTCTGGCTGTTCCACCGACGAGGCAGTCACCCGCGGCCAATGACCGGCCCTTCAGCCCGCCGGTCCTGCTGGACACATGGGTAGACCGGCTCCCCAGCACAACCGGAACGTCAATCCCGCCGGCGACGGCAAGGTACGAGCGAGCGCCGGATCGTTTGGTTCCGAACGCGAGCCTGCTGCCAGCCTTCACCAGCACGCTGGTCCAGAGCGGCAGGGCAACACCGTTGATCGCAGGACTGAGATCGGCGCCGGTGACCGCCACGACCGCTGCCGCTTCAAACAACAGTTCCGGCCCCTTGAGCGTGATTTCGAGCGCCGCCTCCTGATCGCGATTGCCGACGAGCCGATTTGCGATGACATGGGACCGTCGGTCCATCGGCCCGCTGACGGGCATGCCATATTGCTGGTACCCGTACCGTCCCCCATCTTGGACCGTGGTGAACCATCCGGGCTTGACCACCGTGATCCGGGCCAATCCGTCCGCCATCATCTCGTCCGCGCCGCCGCGACCAGAATCCCCGCAACGGCGAGTTCCTGCCGGACCACCCGCGCCAGCGCAACAGCCTGCGGCGTATCGCTGTGGAGACAGAGGCTGTCGGCCTGGATCGTCACCGGTGATCCCTCAATACTCGTGACCACCCCCGTCATCAGTTGGCGCAGTTGCCGCCGTACCGCATCCTCGGTCTCCAGCACGGCCCCTCTTTCTGATCGCGGCACCAAGCTGCCGTCCGCGCGATAGGCCCGATCGACAAAGGCCTCGTTGACGACCGCCAGCCCCGCAGCCCGTGCCGCTGCGACCAACTCCGACCCGGCCAGGGCATAGAGCAGGAGCGTGCGCTCGACGGCTTGCACCGCCCGCACAATCGCACGGGCAAGCTCTGGGTCTGTGGCGGCCTTGTTGTACAGCGCGCCGTGCGGCTTCACGTGGGTGAAGGTCAGGCCGTCGCGATCGAGGACCTCGGCCAGCAGGTCAAGTTGACGGATCACCAGGGTCTCGATGCCATCAGGGGCCACGATCCGTTCCGCTCGCCCGAAATGCTCCGGATCGAGCAATCCCGGATGGGCGCCGATTGCGACTCCCTGCTGAGCTGCGAGCTGCGCCGTCCGGCGCATGAGGGCCGGCGTGCCCGCATGGCTTCCGCAGGCGATATTCACCGAGGTGATGAACGGCATGAGCGCGGCGTCGATGGCGAGCCCTTCCGGCGTCTCGCGCTCCCCCATGTCGCTGTTCAGATCAATGCGCGTCATCATCCTGTTTGCGCTGGAAACGATCGAACTCCTCCGGCCCGATCGGCTCGAACCGGACCAGATCACCGGGGCTCAAGAGAAACGGCTTGGCATCGGCCGGCCGATAGAGCCGGATCGGCGTGCGCCCGATCAGCCGCCATCCTCCCGGCGTCGCGCTGGGATAGATGCCGGTTTGGCTGCCGGCAATCCCGACCGAGCCTGCCTGCACCGACGGGCGCGGTGTGGCGAGGCGAGGCATGGCCAAGGGGCCCGGCACAATTCCGAGATAGGGAAAACCGGGACTAAAGCCCAGCATATAGACCCGATACTCGACGGACGCGTGCAGGCTGATCGCGTCAGCCACCGAGAGTTTGGCACAATCGGCCAGTACTTTCAGGTCCGGGCCCCACTCGCCCCCGTACAGCACCGGAATTCTGTGTCTTGTCCCGACGGAGGGACGGCTTGTTGGGACGCTGCGCGCGAGCTGAAACAGTCGATCCGACAAGGTCGCCACATCCAGGCGGAGCGGATCCACATGGATCGTCATGGAGCGACAGGCGGGGACGATGTCGCTGACACCGGGCCAGCCCTGTGCGCGCAGGGCGTCGGCGAAGGCGATGACCCGTTCGTTCAAGGCCGGATCGATCTCGTTGCCGAATTCCACCGTGAGGGCCGCATCGCCAAGGGGCAACATTCGAAAAGGCTGGGCCGTGGGCGATTCCTCTCCGGCCGATGTCTGCGGATCGGACATGGGGACCCCTGGATTGACCGTGAACGGGATCGATACCGTACCCGGTTTACCCTCCGTCGTAAAGCACTCGTCGTTGAACACAAGACAGTCGCAGGCGCCACACGAGTCGTTGTCTCGCTCCTGTAATCCCAAAATGATAATGTCCGCTTTCGCCAAGATAGAAATGTCCTCTTCATCGGTAGACTGCCGGCTTGTATCAGGAGGGCCGGATGGTCGGAGAGGACAGAGTGATCATGAGGGGGAAGGAACTGCGGCGGGTA
>DATIBM010000372.1:0-14143 GCA_035457545.1 Nitrospiraceae bacterium | reverse complement strand
TACCCGCCGCAGTTCCTTCCCCCTCATGATCACTCTGTCCTCTCCGACCATCCGGCCCTCCTGATACAAGCCGGCAGTCTACCGATGAAGAGGACATTTCTATCTTGGCGAAAGCGGACATTATCATTTTGGGATTACAGGTTCCTCCGGGGCTGTCGGGGTGGTCGCGCGGGGAGCCAGTGGCCATGAGGAGTGAACAATAAGAAATAAGAAATGAGAAATGAGGAATGGGGAGTCGTACGGCTGGAGCGTCGGGCAGCCGTCAATTCGGTTGACGCCTCCGTGAGATCTGGCGTATCGTGAGCCCTGGCGTCCCGGAAGAAGAGGAGGGCGTGATGCCCGGCATCGGTTCCGGCCCGAAGGAGATAAGCCTTATGAAGATTTATCTGGCCAACCCGCGCGGCTTTTGCGCCGGCGTCGATCGCGCGATCGACATCGTGGATTTGACGTTGAAGAAATATGGGGCGCCCATCTACGTCCGCCATGAGATCGTCCACAGCCGTCATGTCGTCAACTCGCTGCGGCAAAAGGGCGCGGTGTTCGTGGAGGAGCTGAATGAAGTGCCCGACGAGGCGATCGTCATCTTCAGCGCGCACGGCGTGGCCAAGGAAGTCTGGCGGGAAGCGAACCGGCGCGGGTTGAAGGTCATTGACGCCACTTGCCCGCTCGTGATCAAGGTCCATAACGAGGTCAACCGGGACTATACGCAGGGCTACGAACTGATCCTCATCGGGCACGCCGGCCATCCGGAAGTCATCGGGACGCTCGGCCAGATCCCGGACAAGTTCCACCTTGTATCGTCGGTCGACGACGTGGAGCGGTTGCAGGTGGGGAATTCCGTGCACCTGTCCTATGTCACCCAGACGACCCTGAGCGTCGATGAATGCCGGGATATCGTGGCCGCCTTGAACCGCCGATTTCCCGGCATCAAGGGCCCGCACCAGGAAGACATTTGCTACGCGACCCAAAATCGCCAGAACGCGGTCAAGGCCCTGTCGAAGCTCGTGGATCTCATCCTCGTCATCGGGTCGCCGAACAGCTCCAACTCCAACCGGCTCAGGGAATTGGGGGAGGATTGCGGGATCACCTCCTATCTCATCGACTCCTGGCAGGACATCAACCCGGAATGGTTGAACGGCGTCCAGGCGGTCGGCATTACGGCCGGCGCCTCGGCGCCCGAAGTGCTGGTCAGCGAGGTCGTGGATTTTCTCAAACAATACGGCCCCGCCGAGGTGGAGGACTTGACCGTGATCGAGGAGGACGTGGAGTTCCAACTGCCCCGCGAACTCGTGTCCATCGAGCCGGTCGGCGCCCGACGCGGCGGATCGGCTTGATCACCCGGCCTTGAATCAGTTCTCTCACGTACTCACGCCCTTTTCTGGTCATGGCCCCAGCCTGAAGAACCAGCTAACAGGTTTGTCTTAGCCCGGTCATCAGTCCAACCGGCCCTATATCTGGTGGGCCATGGTTTTCGAATCCCCCGTATACGGTATTTTTCTTTGATTTGTCGCATCGGCTGTGTTACAAGCCGCTCATTGTTCGTACCTGCCTCGGTTGCCGTTATCCATTTCATAGAGGAGGGGCCCGCATGTTTCTGAAGTCCCTGGAGATGGTCGGGTTCAAGTCCTTCGCGGAGGCGAAGATTGAGTTTCCACGGGGAGTCACGGCGGTCGTCGGCCCCAACGGGAGCGGCAAGAGCAACGTGGTGGACGCCATTCTGTGGGTGCTGGGCGAGCAAAGCACGAAGACATTGCGCAGCGAACGGATGGAGGACGTGATCTTCAACGGCACCGAAATCCGCAAGCCGATGGGGATGGCCGAGGTCACGCTGGTCATCGCCGGCATCCGACCGGGCGATTTGCAGGGGATGGGCGATGCGTCCAGCCTGCTCAGCGACTATTCCGAGGTCATGGTCACCCGCCGGCTCTTCCGCAACGGCGACAGCGAATACCTGCTGAACAAGACGCTCTGCCGGTTGAAAGACGTCCGGTCGGTGATGCTGGATACGAGGGCCGGCACCAAGGGCCATACGGTGATCGCCCAGGGCCAGCTCGATCAGATTCTCAACGCCAGCCCGCAGGGCCGCCGAGAGCTGATCGAAGAGACGGCCGGGATCGTCCGCTACAAGAAGCAAAAGGCCGAGGCACTGCGCAAGCTCGAGGCCACGCAACAAAACTTGGTCCGGGTGCGGGACGTCATCGGAGAGGTCAAGAAGCAACTCAATTGGCTCGAACGGCAGGCTCAGCAGGCCCGCACCTACGATTCGCTCCAGAAGGAAGGGCGGACGATCGAGATCCGCCTGCTCTCCGACGACTATCGAAAGCTGATAGCGAGCCGGGAAGCTGTGGACCTGGAGGCGCAGGAGTTGGCCGACCATGAGGCGAAGTTATCGGCCGAGCATGGGCGTCTTGATGCAGAGGCGGAGGAGCTGAAATTGGCCATGCAGCGGGACCATGAGCTGCTCCAGACGGTCCAACAGGAGTTGGCTTCGGTGGAGACGCAACGGGCGCAGGCCCTCGGCCAGGTCGAGGTCGAGCGGAACCGGGCGCAACTGCTCGAACAACAACAGGCCCAGGCGGTGGCCGACTCCGCCCGATGCGAAGAGGATCGCGCCCAGGCCATGCGGGAGGTGGAGGCCTTGGCGGAGCAGTTGGCCATTCTGGAGGCCGAGTTGGGGGAGCGGGTGTCCCAGGCGGACCGGTTGGAGGGTCAACTCAGAGACCTGAGGGGGTGCCAGGAGGAACTGGAGGCGGAACAACGCCAGGCTAACCAGAATCTGCTGGTTGCCTCGTCCCTGGTGGTGGCGGGAGAGAGTACGATCTCGCGGTTGGAGGCCCGCTTCCAGGAAAACAGGGAGCGAGCCGCCCGGCTCGCCCGAGAAGCGGACGAACTGAGCCAGCGTCGGCAACACCTGCACGACCAACTCAGCCTGCTGAGCAAAGATCGTCAGATCGCCGGAGAGCGGCAGGCGGCGATCCGTTCCGAGCAGGAGGCGACAGCGCGCGAGCTGACGCAGGCAGGCGAACAGTTGGCGGCGGCGGATCAGCGCCGTGCGCGTGATTTGGAACAGTTGGCGGCGACCGAGTCGCGGCTGCGGACGTTACAGGCGGTGGTGCGGGAGGAAATGGGCTACGGACGCGAAGGCGAGGAGGCGACGACTTCCGTGCGTGCCTGCGAGGGGATTCGCGATGCGATCGCCGAATGTCTGGTCGTGGCCAACGGCTATGACCGAGCCATTGAAGCGCTGTTGGGCGAGCGGGTGCGCGCCTGGTTCGTCGATAGTCCGCGCCATGCGTCCGAGGCGATCGCCTTCTTGAAGCAGAAGGATCTCGGACGGGGTTCCTTCCTGCCTCTCGGCTTCCGCTCGGAGAAACAAGCCGAGCCGGTTGACGCGCCCGGGTGGTGGTCGACGCTTTCGGACCAACCTGGCGTGCTTGGACGAGCGTCGGACGTCGTCGAAGTCCAGCGCGATTCTCAGCAGGCCCTGGCCTCCTTATTCGCGCGAGCCGTGATCGTGAGCGATGTGGACCAGGCCCTCCGGCTGTGGGAGCAGGGAGACTGGACCGGCCCCACCGGCCCGACGTTGGTGACGCTGGCTGGCGAAGTGTTGGAGCCCTATGGGGTGATCACGGGCGGGTCGGCCCAGGTGTCGGGAGGGGTGCTTCAACGGCGCCGCGAAGTGCAGCAGTTGGAGGAGCATCGGACGACGCTGCTTGCCGGCGTCGAAACGCTCCGGACCACGCGCGAGCGCCTGCATCAGCACCTGAATCAACTGCGGGACAGGGCTCAGGCGCTCCAAGTCGATCTCCGGGAGATCGAGTTGAAGGCGGTGGCGCTTTCGAAGGACCACAGCGGGTCGGAGCAGAGTCTGGTTGAGCTGACCGGGCGGATGGATCGGATCGGCGAGGAGCGGCGGGAGTTGGAAACTGACGCGCAGAGTCTGGCGGACCAGATCGCCGCCAAGCAGCAGGAGTGCCGGCAAGCCGTGGCGCAGCGTGATGAGATGGCCGGGCTGGTGACGGAGTTACGGCAGCGGCAGGAACAGTGGCAGCAGGAGATGGAAGGAACACAGGAGCGGGCCACCGAGGCCAGGCTGGCCGTCGGCGCCTTACGGGCCCGCCGCGAGCACATGGCCGCGGACCGTGAGCGCCTCCAACGGCATCTGGAAGCGTGCGGGGTGAGGCTTGAGCAGTTGGCGCAGGCGCGGGAGGAATTGAAGGCCTCCTTGCAGGTGAGTCTGTCCGAGCGGGATCGCCACCAGGGAATCTGTCAGGAGTTGGGGCGGCGGGCGGATGAGATTCAGGCTCGGTCGGTCGCTGCCCAAGAGGCGCTGGCCCAGCGGGCGGAACTGCTCAAGAATGTGGAGCGGGCCGTCGCCGAGCTTCGGGAGCGCATGGAGTCCGTCCGGCAGCGGCGGCTTGAGGTCGAAGTCAAACGGGCTCAGGTGCAGATGCAATTGGAGGTGGTCGAAGGAACCCTCGCCGGAACGTATCAGGTCGAGTTGCCGAGAACCGTCCCCGCGGATCGGGAGGCCGACGGCGCGCCGGCTGAAATCGAGTCCCAGATGGTCAGTGAAGAGGAACGCCAGACCTTGCGGGACCGGCTGCAGAAGATTCGCGATCGCCTCGCGAAGATCGGGGGCGTGAATCTGGCGGCGATTGACGAGCATCGCCAGCTTGAAGAACGCTATCAGTTCCTGACCAGCCAGGAAGAGGACCTGACGAAATCGATCAAGTCGCTCAAGGAAATCATCCAACGGATCAACCGGACGACCAAAGAACTGTTCCAGGAAACCTTTGCGCAATTGCAGGAAAAGTTCGGTGAATTGTTTCAGAAGGTTTTTCCGGGGGGGCGAGCCGAACTCGTGTCCGTCGAGCCAGAGCCGGAGGCGGAGGGCGAGAGCGATGGGCCGGCCGAGCCCGGCATCGACATCGTGGCACAGCCGCCCGGCAAGCGGTTGAAGAGCATCGCCATGCTCTCCGGCGGCGAAAAAACCCTTACCGCTATGGCACTCTTGTTCGCGAGCTTTCTGATCCGTCCCACGCCGTTCTGCATTCTGGACGAGATCGACGCGCCGCTGGACGAGGAGAACATCGGCCGGTTCACCAGGGTCTTGCGGGAACTGGCGGCCAGCGCGCAGTTCATCGTTATCACCCATAACAAACGCACCATGTCCATCGCCGATTCGCTGTTCGGCGTGACCATGGAAGAGCCGGGGGTGTCGAAGCTCGTCTCGGTTCGCTTGACCGATTTGCAGCCTGCGTAGCCTTCGACATGCTTCTTGATCGGTCCGGCCACCTGCCGCCGGGGCTGGGGATTGCCTTCTCCCTTGACTTGACGGGGGCCGTTTGTTTATATGCCCTTATAATTTCGGAGCTTTCCTTCATCCCACCGCCAGGCAGAGGGTGATTCCATGGAAGCCTTCGAGGCGCAAGGGGGCTATTCTGGTCAATGACGCCCGGTACGACTGAAATCACGAAGTTGAAGAACTTGTTTTCCCGCTTGTCGGGGAGCTTGCTCGGCGCCATGCCCGCTCGCTTGCGGACCGGGTCGGCCCGGCCTCGCCTGCCCCTGCTCCGCCTGATCGCCAGGAACGAGCGTCTGGGCGCCGCCACGGAAACCCATCCCCGCCGAGCGACCGGCGCGGCCCTCAGCCAGCCCGATTCCATTGATGAGGCGTTGCGCCGGAGTCAGGCGTGGTTGCTGTCCCGGCAAGATCCCCGCGAGGGCTTCTGGGTCGCGGAACTGGAGGCGGATGCAACCCTGATCTCCGAGTACGTGATGTTGCGGCGGTTTCTCGGGCTGTCGGACCCCGAGCGCGAGCGCAAGGTCGTGAGCTATCTCAAACACAGTCAGTTGGCCGACGGAGGCTGGGCCATCTACTACGGCGGGCCGGCCGAGATCAGCGCCTCCGTGAAGGCCTATTTCGCGTTGAAATTGGCCGGAGTGTCGGCGTCCGAACCCTTTATGGTCAAGGCGAGGGAGCGGATTCTGGCCATGGGCGGAGTCGTCTCGGCCAACGTGTTCACGAAGATCACCCTGGCCCTGTTCGGGCAATACGACTGGCGGGGCGTCCCCAGCATGCCGCCGGAGATCATGCTGCTGCCCAAGGACTTTTATTTCAGCATCTATGCCATCTCCTATTGGTCCCGGGCGGTGCTGATCCCGCTCCTGATCGTGTTCGCCCATCGGCCCCTCTGCCGGATTCCCAAAGAGCAGGGCATCGACGAACTCTACGTCACGCCGAAAGACCAGCTCGATTTCAGCCAGTTCCCGCCCTTTAAGAAGGATGCCCGGTGGTTCACGTGGCGGAACGTCTTTATCACGTTGGACGGGTTGTTGAAATGGTACGACGGGCGTCCGGTCGAATCGGTCCGCAAGTATGGGCTGGAGCGCGCGGCGAAGTGGATGCTGGAGCGGCTCAACGGGACGGGCGGGTTGGGCGCCATCTATCCGGCCATGGCCAATTCCATTTTCGCCCTCCGCTGCTTGGGGTATGACGTGCACCATCCGCTGGTCGTGAAGGCGTTGAAGGAAATCGAAGAGCTGGAAGTCCACGGCACCGCCTTCGACCAGGGACAGCCGGTGGACACACTGCACCTTCAGCCCTGCTTCTCCCCGATCTGGGACACGTCCCTGTTGATGAATGCGCTGGTCGAGGCCGGGATTGCGCCGGATCATCCCGCGATGGTCAAGGCGACGAACTGGCTGCTGGCCAAGCAGGCGCGCACCGTCGGAGATTGGCAGGTGTCCGCGCCTCACGCCAAGCCCGGCGGCTGGTATTTTCAATTTGAAAATGAGCACTATCCGGACGTGGACGATTCGGCGGTGGTCCTTATGGCGCTGGCCAAGGCCAAGGGCGCGAACGAAGAGGCCAAGCGCGCCGCCATCGAGCGGGGATTCCGATGGGTCATGGCCATGCAGGGGTCGGACGGCGGATGGGGAGCCTACGACAAAGACAATAATCGCATGGTATTCAATTACATTCCCTTTGCCGACCACCGGGCGTTGCTCGATCCCAGCACGGCGGACCTCACCGGCCGTTGTCTTGAGATGCTCGGGGCGCTTGGGTACGACCAATCCCACCCGGCTGTGGCGCCGGCGCTGCGATTTCTCAAGCGGGAGCAGGAGCCGGACGGCAGTTGGTACGGCCGCTGGGGCGTGAACTACATCTATGGAACCTGGTCCGTGCTCGCCGGATTGAAGGCGATCGGGGAGGACCTGTCGCTGCCGTACGTCCGTCGGGCCGTGGCTTGGCTCGAAACTCACCAGAATCCCGACGGCGGGTGGGGCGAGTCCTGCCTTTCCTATGCCGACGGCGCGCACCATGGCCGGGGAGACAGCACCCCTTCGCAGACCGCCTGGGCCCTGCTGGCCCTGCTCTGCGCCGGAGAAGCGGAGTCGTTCAGCGTCGTGCGGGGGATCAATTACTTGGTTCGCCATCAATCGAAAGACGGGTCGTGGGAGGAGGTCCGCCATACCGGCACCGGCTTCCCGCGCGTCTTCTATCTGCGCTACCACTGGTACTGCCAGTATTTTCCCTTCTGGGCGCTGGCGATGTACCGCAACATCAAAGCCCGGGGCTGTGCTCGAGCCGACGAGCTTCAGCAGGCCGCGCGAACCTCCGGCGAGTATCGGGTCTGATGCCATGACCCACTGCGGCCCTGCTGCGGCTCGCCTGATCCTCCTTGCCTGACACGTGCACCGCGTCGGCATCTTCGCGGCGACGACCTGGGAAACCAAAGCCGTTCAAGCCGCGCTCGGCAGTTGCGAGCGGACGCGTTTGGGGACAATTCCCTGCCTCGTGAGCCATTGCGGCGGGCTCTGGGTCTATCTGATCCAGTCTGGCATCGGGCCGGCGGTCGCCGGAGCGGTGGCCAGACAGTTGCTTGCCGAGGCCCGCTGGGACGCCGTGGTGTCGGCCGGATTCGCCTGCGATCTGGACCAGGGCCCGGCCGGGGTCCTGCTGATCGGCAACCGTGTGCGGGCGCTGCCTCGCGCCGGCGGCGCAGCGGGACCCTGGTCCGACATTCCGTCCGATGGGTCGTTGCTGGCGCAGGCCGCCGCGGTCCTCGCGCAGTACCGATTCGAGGGACGCATCGGCCCCTATCTCAGCAGCGATCGGGTGCTATGGACGTCAGCCCAGAAACGGGCCGTGGCGGAATTGTTCGGCGGGATGGCGCTCGATATGGAGAGCGCGGCGTTGGCGGAAGCGGCGCGGGCCTGCGGAGTGCCGTTCGTGATCATACGCGCGGCGTCGGATCTCCTCGACGACACCCTGCCGATGGATTTCAATCGGTGGATCGACCCCGGCGCATCCTGGCTGCACAAAGCCGGGGAAGTGACGTCGCTGCTGTTCCGCCCCGAGCGCTGGAGCCGGTTGCTTCGGCTGCATCGGCAGAGCCGCGAGGCGGCAGCGCGATTGGCGGGTTTTTTTGAACGGTTCCTTCCGGTCTTGGTATAAAGATCTTTTGGGCCGATGTCATGACCACCGTGATGCCGCGGACGATTCGCCGATTGGGACGGGCCAGCCTGGGGATTCTGGCGGAGATGGGCCGGATGCTGTTGTTCATTCTCGGCGCGGCGGCCTGGCAGGTCCGCCCGCCCTTTCGCCCCAGGCTGATCATGAAGCAGCTCCATTTCATCGGCTTCAAATCCTCGTTCGTGGTCGTGCTGACGGCGGCCTTCACCGGCATGGTGCTCGCGCTTCAGGGCTATTACACGCTCAGGAAGTTCGGCTCGGAGGCGCTGTTGGGATCAGCCGTGGCGCTCAGCATGATTCGGGAACTCGGGCCGGTTCTGGCGGCGCTGATGGTCACGGCGCGGGCCGGTTCCGCCATGACGGCGGAAATCGGGATCATGCGGATCACCGAGCAAATCGACGCCTTGGATACGATGGCGGTGAATCCCTTGCAGTACCTGGTCGCGCCGAAGGTGGTGGCGAGCCTGATCGGCGTCCCGCTGCTCGTGGCGATCTTCGACGTGGTGGGGATCTGGGGCGGGCATCTGGTGGGCGTCGAGCTACTGGGCGTGAATTCCGGGTCCTATTGGAGCTCGATCGAGTCGGCGGTGGAGTGGAAAGACGTCTACGGCGGCATTCTCAAGTCGATCAGCTTCGGGCTGATCGTCAGTTGGATCTGTTGCTATAAAGGCTATTACACGCGGATGAGCGCGGAAGGATTGGGCGCGGCCACGACGGAAGCGGTGGTGTTGTCCTCGGTGTTGATTCTCGTGTGGGACTATTTTTTGACGTCGGTGTTACTCTGAGGAACGCGCCATGCCGCCGGAGCCGATCATCCGCCTGAACAACGTCCACAAGACCCTGGGGCAGCAGCAGGTGCTGCGCGGGATCACGCTGGCGATCCCGAAAGGCAAGATGACGACGATCATCGGGCGAAGCGGTGAAGGCAAGAGCGTGTTGTTGAAACACATGATCGGGCTGCTCCAGCCGGACCGCGGCGAGGTGTGGGTGGACGGGGTGGACATCGCCAGGCTGCGGGCTCAGCCGTTGAACGAAGTGCGCAAGCGGTTCGCGATGCTGTTCCAGGGCGCCGCCCTGTTCGATTCGCTCACGGTCTTCGACAACGTGGCGTTTCCGCTGCGGGAAAAGCTGCGGCTGCCGGCCTCGGAGGTCAACCGCCGGGTGGACGAAAAGCTCGAACAGGTGGGGCTCAAGGGCATGGGACACAAGTTTCCGGCCGAGCTCAGCGGGGGCATGAAGAAACGCGCCGGCCTGGCGCGCGCCCTGGTCATGGAGCCGGAGATCATTTTGTTCGACGAGCCGACGACGGGGCTCGACCCCCTGATGGCCAAGACCATTCACGAGCTGATATGCGACATGCAGCGCACGTTCGGATTCACGGCCGTGATGGTGAGCCACGAAATCCCCGAGGTCTTCTCCTTTTCGGATTATGTGGCGATGATCCATGCCGGTGTCATCGCGGAGATGGCTCCGTCCGATGCATTCATCAAGACGCAGGATCCGGTGGTCCGCGAGTTCATTTCCGTAGGCGGACTCCATCCGGTTTCGACGGCGGGATGAGGGGAGCACGCGCATGACACATGAGCGATTGGAATTCGTGGTCGGCCTCTTCGTGCTCGGCGGGCTGTTGTGTCTGGGCTACCTGTCCATTAAATTGGGGAAGCTGGAATTGATCGGCGGCGGACACTACACAGTCCAGGCCGAGTTCCATTCCGCCTCGGGACTCAAGCCGGGGGCGACGGTGGAAATCGCGGGCGTGGAAATCGGCCGCATCAAGGACATCGGGCTGACGGATGATCGCGCCCTGGTCACCTTCCAGATCAAGGACGGAGTCAAGCTGTACGACGATACCATTGCGTCGATCAAGACCCGCGGCATCATCGGAGAAAAATTCGTGTCGATCTCGCCGGGCGGCGGCGGAGATCCGCTGAAGCCGGGCGAAAAGATTCGCGAGACCGAATCAGGGCTGGACCTCGAGGAACTCGTGAGTCAATATGTGCATGGGAACGTCGGGGACAAGAACAAATAGGGCCGGGAACCTGCTGGCGGGAGGAACGGGAGATGCGCACGGCTTCAAGGAGACAATCTAGCGGTCACAGCACGCGCCTCGTGGGGACACTCGCCTTGACGCTCAGCCTGGCGGTCGGCCTCGACTGGCTGGTTGGCGCGCGCCATACCTGGGCGCTTGCGGCCGGGCCGATGGAGGCCGTGAAGGGCAGCATCGACGACGCCCTCCGAATCTTGGCGGACAAGGAGCTCAAAGGTCATGACAAGGCCAAGGAACGCCGTCAAAAGCTCGAGGCGGTCGTGTCGTCCCGGTTCAGCTACGAAGAAATGTCGCGGCGGGCGCTGGGCGCCCAATGGACGAAACTGTCCGAGGCGGAGCGGCAGGAGTTCGTGGAATTATTCCGAAGCCTGCTGATCAATTCCTATGCGGACCGCGTGGAGTCCTATTCCGGCGAGCCCATCAACTACGTGGGCGAGCGGGTGGAGAAGGAGTACGGTGAAGTGCGCACCAAGGTCATGCTGGGACAGGCCGAAGTGCCGTTGGATTATCGCCTGATCAACCGGGCCGGAGACTGGCGCGTCTACGACGTCGTGATCGATGGGATTTCCCTGGTCAGCAACTATCGGGGCCAGTTCAGCAAGATTCTCAAGAACGGATCGTACCAGGACCTGATCGAGCAGCTCCGCAAGAAATCCGACAAGCTCGCCGCCTCGTCGAAGACTCCTTAGGGCGCATTATTCATGAACGCTTCTACTGCAATTGCGGCCTCGCTGCTGCGACAAGCAGGCATGCGGCTTACTGGCATGCCAGCGAGCGGGCTCGCCTCTCACGGCCTCAACATACTGTTCCCAGTATCTCTCGGCCCCTCGAGGCTCCACGCGGGGCACCCATTGCCGGGGGACCCGGTGCGCCCTGTTCAAATGCAGCGGGTCGAACATGCAATGGGTCCAAAGCAATGCGACTCCCGGGTACCTGTGGAGCTTTCCATTGCGACGGGTGGAACGCAACGAACCGTCATGAATAATGCGCGCTAGTCGTCATGTCTGCTCGCCGTCTTCTGGAGACCCTGGTCGTTGGGATCTGGGTGGGGGTGGTCCTGTGCCTCGCGGCTCCCCTCTGGGCTGAGGTCAAATACTTTCCGGTCCCGGCCGTCGGCACCTCCAAGAACGATGGCAGCGACGGCGGCCTCATCGTTCCCATCCTCATCACCGAGCCAAGCGGCGATCTCAAATACATTGTCGCGCCGCTCCTTATCCACAACTCCATCGTCGGGACCAGAGCCGCCCTGAACCTGTTCCGGTACGACTCCGGAGGACGTCAGCTCCGTTTCATCGGCTCGATGGCCGAACAAATCGAGCGCCGGCTCCAACTGAGCTATACGGACCCGGCGTTTGCCAACGGGCGCTATGCGTTCACCGTCGGGGGCGCCTTCTTCAAAAACGCCACCGCCCGGTTTTTCGGCATCAGCCAGCAGACGGTCGAGGCGGACCAGACCAACTACACTGATCGCGAGATCCGCGCGGAGTGGAAGTTCGGGATCTATTTCAACGAGGTGACCCAACTGGCGTTCGGGCAGCGATTCCGGGATGTGCGGCTGGAACGGGGGGCCACGGATCTGCCGTTCACCGGGGACGTCTTTCCCACCGTCGACGGGGTGGAGGGCGCCACGATCTTCGGCAATCGCCTGACGTTCCACTACGACACCCGCGACAATTTGGTGACACCGACCGACGGCGCGCAGATCACGGCCTATGCGGAGATCAATCAAAACTATCGCCTGCCGGGCGATCCGTTCTTCCAACGCTATGAGATCGAGATCAAAAAGCTCTTTCCCAGCCCGTCCAAGCATCTCATTCTCGTCGTACGGGCCGATCTGCAGATGACTTTCGGGGATCAGGTGCCCTTTTATGAACAGAGCTCCTTGGGAGGGCAGAACAATCTGCGCGGCTACGGGGTCGATCGATTCATCGACAAGCATCTGGTGGCCCTCAGCGTCGAGCAGCGCATCCACGTGCTGCGCACTCGGGTGGCGAATGTGGCGGCGGATTTCGAAATCGCCCCTTTCGTCGATACTGGCAAGGTGTTCAGCTCGTTCAGCCAGCGCATCAACCGGGATTACGAGGTCACGCCGGGGATCGGGTTTCGCGGCATTGTCCGTCCCAACGTCGTGGGCCGCGTCGATTACGGATACAGCCCCGAAGGGGGAGCGGTGTTTGCAGGGCTGGATTTTCCGTACTGACCGTACACTCCAGACTGAAATGGGAACGGGCCGGGGAAGAAAGGACAAGCATGCACTGCGGAGAGGTGTGTGTGCAGGCGGGAGTGGCAGGGGAGGATGGGATTGCGCATCGTGGAACGATAGCTTGTGAGATATGGAAGCGGCTCCGTGCGCAGGCGCCCGCTCTGGTCTGGACCGTCGCGCTGGTGTTGTGTCCGCTGGGCGTTGCAGAGGCGGTGGACGATGCCTTCATCGCAGGCTATGCGACAGGAATGCTCGAACAGGAATTCCGGTTGAAAGAAGCGACGGTGGCCGTGACCGACGGGGTCCTGCTCCTTCGGGCCCGGGATCTCGGGGGGCTACGGCCCGAGCAACTCAGGGCGGCGCTCGAACGGATTCCGGGGGTGGTCAGGGTCGAGATCGAAATGGTATCGGAGGGCTCAGCGACGGTCCCGGCCGGAACGGTTCCCGCTGCCGGGGCGAGCGTCGGCCAACCCTTCTCCCGCTGGTTCCCGCGCGGGCTGCTCTTTGATCCGCTCCACGCGGACCCTCGATGGCCGCACTTCTCCGTCACCTACCGCCGATTTTTGGACAACAGCCAGTTCAAGAACGGCGCGGCGGCGAACGTCGGAGGGACGGTCTCGGTCTATCGCGGCGCACCCTCTGCCAGGGGCCAGTGGGAAGTCGGATTTCAAGCCGGGCTCTTCAGCCTGTTCGATCTGAGTTCTTCCTCCGGGTCCAACGATCTGCTCAACAACGACTACACGCTTGCGCTCTTTTACGCGTACCGGAGCGGCAAGTGGTCGACGCTGCTGCGGTTGAACCATCAAAGCTCGCACATCGGGGATGAATTTCTTGAGAATTCCGGCACGAAGCGGGTGGAAGTCAATTATGACCGTCTCGATCTCAAGTTGTCCTATGATGCCTGGAACTGGCTGCGGGTCTACGGAGGCGGAGGCGTGCTGCTGCGGCAATCGCCGGATGGGTTGGGCAACGGCACCGTCCAGGTCGGGGTCGAACTGACCAGTCCGGTGACCTACTGGCAGGGTCGCTTGAGGCCGGTCGCCTATGGAGATGTGCAATTGTTTGGACGGACCGAATGGAGCGTGGGCCATTCGGTGATGGCTGGTGTGCAGTTTGAGAATCTTCGTCTCGACGGGCGGGCGATTCAACTGTTGATCGAACATTACGGCGGGCCGTTTCCGGACGGGCAATTTTTTACGCAGAAGACGCAATGGCTGGGCGTCGGACTGCATTTCTATTTCTAGCGGGCTGCGGAGCCGGCAATGCTTGACTCTGGGCGTCGGATGTGCAACCATCTCCCTTGATTCAGAGGCTTGCCATCACTCTTCTGCCGGCACTTTCCATTCCGACCTGCTCGATCGCGAAATTGTAGACGCGAGACGACCTTTGCGGTGAGACCTAACAAGGAGCG
>DATIBM010000371.1:0-24591 GCA_035457545.1 Nitrospiraceae bacterium | reverse complement strand
TTGGGCGGGCTGAATCGGTATGCTCTACAACTGGTTGTATCCGCTTCACACCGAGTTCTCCATCCTCAATGTCTTCCGATACCTGAGTTTTCGGATTATCTACGCCTCCGTCACGGCCTTTCTGATTGCTTTCGTCCTGGCCCCATGGCTGATCAAGAAGCTTCAGGAGATTAAGCTGGGGCAACAGGTGCGGGACGACGGGCCGAAGCGGCATTTGGCCAAGAGCGGCACCCCGACGATGGGCGGGCTGCTGATCATTTTTGCCGTGGTGCTGGCCACCCTGCTCTGGGCCGACCTCACGAACAAGTACGTCTGGCTGGTCATCCTCTCGACCTTGGGCTTCGGACTGATCGGGTTTGTGGACGACTATCTGAAGTTCATCAAGGCCCAATCGAAGGGTTTGTCGGCGTCGCAAAAGTTCGCGGGGCAGGTGGCGATCGCGCTGGCGATCGGCCTGATTCTGTACTTCTTTCTCCCGGGCTACTCCACCAAGTTGAGCGTGCCGTTCTTCAAGAATTTCACCCCGGAGCTGGGATGGCTCTACATCCCGTTCGTCGTGCTGGTGATCGTGGGCAGTTCCAACGCGGTCAATCTCACGGACGGTCTTGACGGGTTGGCCGTCGGTCCGGTCATGATCGCCTCGATGGCCTATACGATTGTGGCCTATGCGGCGGGGCACCGCCTGTTCGCCGACTACCTGCTGATTCCCCACATCGAGGGGGCCGGGGAAGTCGGAGTCTTCACCGCGGCGATCTTCGGGGCGAGCCTGGGCTTCCTCTGGTTCAACACCTATCCGGCGACGGTCTTCATGGGCGACGTGGGCTCGCTGCCCTTGGGCGCCGCGCTCGGGACCGTGGCGGTGATCAGCAAGCATGAGTTGCTGCTGCTGCTGGTCGGGGGCGTGTTCGTGATCGAGGCCGTCTCGGTGATCTTTCAGGTGCTGTCCTTCAAGTCGCGCGGCAAGCGAATCTTTCTCATGGCCCCGATCCATCACCATTTCGAGATGAAGGGCTGGGAGGAACCGAAGGTGGTGGTCCGCTTGTGGATCATCGCGATTCTCCTGGCGCTGTTGAGCCTCAGCACATTGAAGCTGCGATGATGACCATGCCCGTCCATTCACGCAAGGGAGAGGAGTTGGCCGGGAAGGCCGTCGTCGTGGTGGGATTGGCCAGGAGCGGGGTGGCGGCGGCCACGTTGCTCGCGCGGATCGGGGCGCGCGTCACCGTGGCGGATCGCAAGGATGAGCGGGAGTTGCAGGAAGTTCTGGGCACGCTGGATGTGGAACGGATCGGGCTGGCCCTGGGGTCGCAATACGAGCGCGCGTTTCAGCAGGCCGATCTCGTGGTCATCAGCCCCGGCGTGCCGACCCGCGCGCCTGTCCTGGAAACCGTCCGCCGACGCGGCATTCGGGTGATCGGGGAGCTGGAGCTGGCCTCGCGCTTTCTGTCAGCCCCAATCGTTGCCGTGACCGGCACCAACGGCAAGAGCACGACCGTGACCTTGATCGGAAAGTTTCTGCAGGAAAGCGGGAAACAGGCGTTCGTGGGAGGCAACCTGGGGACGGCCGTCTCCGAAGCGGCCCTCGCGAGCCTCGATGCCGAAGAGCAGGGGGGCGTTGGCCGATCGCCTTACGAGGTCGTCGTCGCGGAGGTGTCGAGCTTTCAACTGGAAACGATCGAGCGATTCCAACCCTGGATCGCGGCGCTGCTCAATATCACGACCGACCACATGGATCGCTACGAGTCGATCGACGACTATGTGCGGGCGAAGAGCCGGATCTTCGAGAACCAGACGGCGACGGACTATGCGGTCATCAACCTGGACGATCCCAGAGTGGCGGCGATCGGCCGGACGGTTCGAGCCCGCTGCGTGGGCTTCACCCGCCGCCAGACCATCCCCGCGGCTTCAACCGGCGGGGCCTTTCTCGACGGCGAAGACCTCGTGGTGTTGCTTGACGGGCAGCGACGGACGATCGCCTCCCGCCGGGACATCCGGCTATTGGGCACGCATAACGTGGAGAACGTGCTGGCGGCCGCGACGATCGGCCTCCTCTGTAGCTGTGATCTGGAGGCCATGCGTCGGGTCCTGCGCTCCTTTCCCGGGCTCGAACATGCGCTGGAACTCGTCCGGGAGCGCAACGGGGTCCGGTTCGTGAACGATTCCAAGGGCACGAACGTCGATGCGACGGTCAAGGCCCTGGACAGTCTGGACCAGCCGATCTGGTTGATCGCGGGAGGCAAGGACAAGGGCGGAGATCTCGCCCGGCTCAAAGAGCCGATTGCCCGCAAGGTAAAGGGCGTCGTGTTGATCGGGGAGGCGGCGCCGCTCATCAAGGCGGCCATTCACCCCTACGATCGAATCAAGCAGGCCGCGTCATTGCAGGAGGCGGTGCGGCTCGCGGCCGAACAGGCGGAAGCGGGCGACATCGTGCTCCTGTCTCCGGCCTGCGCCAGTTTCGACATGTTCGCGGATTATCAGGATCGGGGACGGCAATTCAAGGCGGCGGTGTCGGCGCTGCCATAGTGCCTCGCCTGATCCATCGGCAGGAGAGTCATGGCCGGCAAGACAGCGGGAACCTTGGCGCTTCCATGGCCCAGTTCGAGCCACCGAGCCCGCAAGCTCGTGGCGTCGGACCATACGCTTGTCGTGATCACGCTCGCCCTCTCCTTGGTTGGGCTGGTGATGGTCTTCAGCGCGAGCGCGGTGGTGGCAGGCAACCGATTTCAGGACCCGTGGTATTTCCTCAAGCGGCAGCTCGCGTGGCTGGCGCTGGGATTGGCCCTCATGCATATCACCTCGCGCCTCGACTATGCCGTGTGGAAGAAACTCGCCGTCCCCCTGTTGGCGGTCACCGGCGGCCTGTTGCTGTTGGTGCTGATTCCCTCTGTGGGCGTGCTGGCGAAGGGCGCGCGGCGCTGGTTGCGGGCCGGACCGGTCCTGCTTCAGCCGACGGAAATCGCGAAGGTCATGACGGTGATCTACCTCGCGGCTTATCTGGCGGCCAAGGAAGAACGGCTCCAGTCGTTTCAGAAGGGGGTCCTGCCGCCGCTCATTTTGGTCGGCGCCGTCTGCGGCTTGATTTTTCTCCAGCCCGACTTGGGGAGCGTGGTCGTCATCGGGTTGGTGATGTTCAGCCTGTTGTTTCTAGCCGGGGCCAAGCTGAGTCATCTCTTTGGGCTGGTGCTCTGCGCCGTCCCGGCGGTCCTGGCGCTGGTGGTCAGCTCACCCTACCGGTGGAAGCGAGTGGTGGCCTTTCTCTTCCCGGAAAAAGACGCGTCGGGCGCCGGGTTTCAAGTCACGCAATCGTTCCTCGCATTGGGCAGCGGAGGGCCGTTCGGCGTTGGATTGGGGGAAGGCAAGCAGAAGCTCTTTTTCCTGCCGGAAGCGCACACGGATTTCGTGCTGGCTCTGGTGGGGGAGGAACTCGGTTTTTTCGGGACCGCCGCCCTCATGATGCTCTTCTTGGCTTTCGTGATCCGCGGCTTCTCGATCGCCGCCCGCGCGCGCATGCCGTTCGGCTACTTCCTGGGCATGGGGATCACGCTCTTGATCGGGACCCAGACGCTCATCAACGCCGGCGTGGTCACCGGGTTGTTGCCGACGAAGGGATTGACGCTGCCCTTCGTGAGCTACGGCGGATCGTCGCTGGTGATCAGTTTGATCGGCGTGGGGATTCTCTTAAGCATCTCGCGTGACCGGTACGGCGGGCAGGAGCGCAACGGGTGACGTGACTGATCGGGTGAACGGGCCGGTGAATGAACATTGTGATCGCGGCAGGGGGGACCGGCGGGCATCTGTATCCGGCGATCGCGCTGGCCAGGGAGTTTCAGCGGGTCAGGCCCGGCGCCTCCGCGCTCTTCGTCGGGACGACCCGCGGACTGGAATCCCGCGTGGTGCCGCACGAAGGGTTTCCGCTCCGACTGATCACCGCCAAGCCCTTCATGGGCATGGGACATTTCGGCGCGGCGAAGGCGCTGCTGGCGCTTCCGACGGGCATTTGGGAGTCGGTGCGGTTGCTCAGAGCGCAGCGCGCCGATCTGGTGATCGGCGTGGGCGGGTACACCTCTCCGGCTGTGTTGCTGGCGGCGGCGCTCTTGCGAAAGCCCAGGGTGATCCTGGAACCCAATTCCTATCCGGGATTGGCCAACAAGCTGCTGGGGCCGCTGACTCAGTTGGTGTTTCTGGCCTTCGGCTCGGCGGCCGAATTTTTTCCACAGGCCAAGGTGCGGGTCGTCGGGACTCCCCTTCGCCAGGAATTTCTGGAACCGGTTCAGGCACGGACGCAAGGAAGTGAGGATGGGCGTATGCATCTGGTGATTTTCGGCGGCAGTCAGGGCGCCAAGGCCATCAACGGGGCGATGGTCGATGCGCTCCCCTATCTGACGGACCTGCGGGACCGTCTGTTGATCACCCACCAAACCGGCGAGACGGACCGGGAATCCGTCGCGCAGGGCTATGCGAAGCACAAGGTGCGCGCGGACGTCCGGTCGTTTCTCTACGACATGCCGTTGGTGCTCCGGTCGGCCGATTTGGTCATTGCGCGGGCCGGCGCGATGACGATCGCCGAGTTGGCCGCCTGCGGCTGTCCGGCCATTCTCGTGCCGCTGCCCCAGGCCATCTACAACCATCAGGCCAAGAACGCCGCCGTGATGGAATCGGCGGGCGCCGCGATCGTCCTGCCGCAGTATGAATTGTCGGGAGAGCGGTTGGCATCCACCATTCGCAGCGTCCTCACCGATTCACAGCGCCTCCAGGACATGCGGGCCCGGAGCCTGGCGTTGCGGCGTGTCGATGCGGCCGGGCGCATCGTGGAGGAATGCCTGTCGCTGCTAGGGAGGTCTCATGAAGCCGATGAGTCTATTGGAGTCACGGGATCGTGATGGAGTCGAGGCGCGCGAGCCGGGCAACGGCCGGCAGGTAAGACGGGGAGTCCGAACGTCGATGTTTCGCAAAATCCAACATATCCACCTTGTCGGGATCGGCGGCTCCGGGATGAGCGGGATCGCCGAAGTCCTGCTGACGCTCGGGTACCAGGTGACCGGTTCGGACCTGAGCGCGTCGGACACGACCAGGCGGCTGGAAGAGCTCGGCGGGCGGATCTTCATCGGCCATCAGGAATCGAACATCGGCCAGGCGCAGGTGGTGGTCGTGTCTTCCGCGGTCTCGCCGGCCAATCCGGAAGTCCTGGCGGCCAAGGCCAAGCCGATTCCGGTGATTCCGCGGGCCGAAATGCTGGCCGAATTGATGCGGCTCAAGTACGGCATCGCGATCGCGGGCGCACACGGCAAGACCACCACGACCTCGATGGTGGCGAGCGTGCTGGCCGAAGGCGGGCTCGATCCGACGGTGGTGATCGGCGGCAAGGTCAATGCCTTGGGCAGCCATGCGAGGCTCGGGCGCGGCGAGCTGCTGGTGGCCGAGGCCGACGAAAGCGACGGGTCCTTTCTGCGGCTGTCGCCCTCGGTCGTCGCCGTGACGAATCTCGATCGCGAGCATCTTGACCACTACGGCTCGATGGAGCGGCTCACCGGAAGCTTTCTGGAATTCATCAACCGCATCCCGTTCTACGGATTGGCGGTGTTGTGTCTGGACGACGAACGGCTTCGCGGCTTGCTCGGCGGCGTGGTCAAGCGCTATCAAACCTACGGTCTCAAGGAGCACGAGGGCTTCGCTCCGCCCGATTACCGGGCGACCGATATCGTGCTCAAACAATGGGGGGCTGAATTTCGCGCCCACTTCCGCTCCAAGAACCTCGGGCCGTTCCGGTTGTGCATCCCCGGGATCCACAACGTGTCGAACGCGCTGGCGGCGATCGCGATCGGGGTCGAATTGGACGTGCCGGTGGACTTGATCCGGCGGGGACTGGCCGCCTTCACGGGGGTCGAACGGCGGTTCCACCTGCGCGGTGAAAAACAGGGCGTGATGGTGGTGGACGACTACGGGCACCACCCGACCGAGATCAAGGCCACGCTCGCGGCGGCTAAGCAGGGGTGGAACCGGCGCCTGGTCGTGCTGTTCCAGCCGCATCGCTACACGAGAACGCGCGATTTGCTGAACGAGTTTGCGAGCGCCTTCGGCGACGCGGACTTGCTGCTGATCACGGACATCTATCCGGCGAGCGAACAGCCGATCCCGGGGGTGAGCGGCGAACGGTTGGTGGAGGCGATCCGGGCCGCCGGGCATCCGAACGTCACCTATGTGCCGACGAAGCAGGACTTGCCGGACCGTGCCATGCCGCTGCTTCAACCGGGCGATATGGTGTTGACCTTGGGGGCGGGCGACATCTGGAAGGCCGGGTTGGGAATCTTGGACCGTTTGCCGTCGTGAGACTCTTTCATGAAGCAAGGTCTTGGAAGGGCGCGTTCACGCAAGGCGACAGGACAGGATCTGTCGCGGTCGGCCTTGAAAGAGGCGCTCGAGGGGGTGCGAGGGGAGGTACGGTTCAATCTCCCGCTCAAGCCGTTTACCTCCTTCAACATCGGAGGACCGGCCGATGTGTTCGTGACGCCGGAAGACGAGGAGGACCTGGCGCGGCTCTTCCGTCAGGCCCATCGGTTGGGGATTCCGGTCTTCATATTGGGCGGCACCAACGTGCTGATTCAGGACCGGGGGATTCGCGGCATCGTGGTCGGACTGTCGCATCTCAAGACCGTCCGCCTCGAAGCTGGTCATGTGCTCTATGCGGAGGCCGGAGTCGGCATGCCGACCCTGATCAAGCGGGCCATTACGCTGGGGCTGAGCGGATTGGAGTGGGCCGCGGGGATTCCGGGAACCGTCGGAGGCTGTGTCGTGATGAATGCCGGCACCAGGCTCGGTGAGATGAAGGACGCGCTCTCCGGGGTGCGGATGGCGTTTCCGGACGGCAGTCTCCGTGATCTGGCCCGGACCGAGATCGGCTTCGAGTATCGGCGGGCGCTCTTGCCGGAGGGCATCGTCGTGGGAGCCAGGCTCCAGTTGAAACCGGCCCCGAAGGGGGAGATCGAGCGTGTCGTGAAGGACTACCTGCGCTACCGCAAGGACACGCAGCCGCTGACCGAGCCCAATGCCGGCTGCGTGTTCAAGAACCCCGGCCCCCGGACGGCCGGTCAATTGGTCGAAGCGGCCGGCCTCAAGGGCGAAAAGATCGGAGGGGCCCAGGTCTCCACCAAACATGCGAACTTCATCGTCAACACAGGCCGGGCCTCCGCATCGGATGTGCTGGCCTTGATCCGGCTGGTGCAGGACCGGGTCAAGACAGCCAGCGGAGTGGAGCTGCAACTTGAGCTGAAGGTCGTGGGAGAAGCCTCATGACGCTCCCTCAACCATCGTCCGATATGAGAGGGATTTTATGCCGTTGACTACGGCGCGAGTCGGTGTGCTGATGGGGGGCCAGTCCGCCGAGCGGGATGTGTCCCTGCGTACCGGGCAGGCCGTGCACCAGGCGTTGGTCCGCCGCGGCTACGACACGGTTGCCATCGACGTCGGCCCGAACATCGCGCGGGATTTGCACGAGCTGAAGGTGGGGCTGGCCTTCATCGCCCTCCATGGACCGGGCGGCGAAGACGGCACCATACAGGGGCTGCTCGAATCACTGGGTATTCCCTATACGGGCTCCGGAGTACGGGCGAGCGCGGTCGCCATGCACAAGGTGCTGACGAAGGTCGTGCTGGCCTCCCAGGGAATTCCTGTTCCACCGGGCGGGGTGATCGTGAAAGAAAGGGCCAAGGGGAAACGGCCTCCGCTGCCGCGCGGGTTGAAATGGCCTGTGGTCGTGAAGCCGGCCACGCAGGGTTCCACGATCGGGGTCAGCATCGTCCGCAAGCCTGCCGGATGGATGGAAGCCTTGGAGCTGGCCCATCGGTACGACAACGAGGCGGTGGTCGAGGCCTTCATCCCGGGCCATGAGATCACGGTCGGAGTCCTTCGCTCGGGCTCGACCCTCCAAGCCTTGCCGGCAGTGGAGATCGCCGCGCCGGAGGGGTTCTACGATTTTTCGGCCAAGTATCAAAAGGGGCAGACCCGGTATCTCTGCCCGGCACCACTTTCAGGAAAGGTCGCGCGCCTGCTGCGCGATCTGGCCCGTCGATCCTACGAGGCGATCGGCTGCGAAGGCGCCGCGCGGGTGGATTTCCGCGTGACCCCAAAAGGGAAACCCTCTGTGTTGGAGGTCAATACGGTGCCGGGGATGACCGAGACGAGCCTGTTGCCGATGGCGGCAGCGCAGGCCGGGATCGACTATGACGGGTTGACGGAGCGGATTCTGGAGTCGGCGCTCGCGCGCATCAAGCGGGCGTGACGCGAACGGAGCAGAGCCTGTGCTCGGAAGGCGCAAACAGAAGCGGCAGGCGGGACCGAGGGAAAACCTGAAGCGGGGTTTGCACGGTCAGGACGGCAGGCTGAGAGCGGGAACCCGTTCGCTGGTCCGGTTCGTCGTGCGCACGGCGAAGTTGGCGGCAGTGCTCGGAGTCCTGATGCTGGCCGGCTGGGGCGGGTCACTCCTGTGGCGCAATGCCGGCCCCTGGATGGCCGAGCTGTTCCGCGTGCGGGAGATCATGGTAGTCGGGCTCCAACAGGTGACGCGCGCCGAAGTCCTGACGAGGCTCCGGCTCGACAAACAGGCGGTGCTCTACGATATCGATCCGGAGAAACTCGTCGAACGGTTGCGCACGCACCCATGGATTAAGGATGCGGAGCTGACCAGGCTGCCCTTTCATCAGTTGCAGGTGACGATCGTGGAGCGCCGGCCGGCCGCCGTCGTGCAACGATCCGATATCAACGTGTTGGTGGATGAAGAGGGACAGATCCTCAAATGGCTGGGTCGCGTCGATGAGCCTTCGCTGCCCCTCTGCGTCGGGGTCGAACCGAGGCAGCTTGCTCAAGGGGCGAGTCGGGAACGCCGGACGATCAAGGCGGCGGTGACGCTGGCCGGGATTCTCGCCGAGACCACGAGCGATCGGATCGTCATCGATGCGACGAACCCGGCGAATCTGGTTGCGACGGTGAAGGAAACGCGCCTGTCGTTCGGCCATTCAGGTTTTCAGGAAAAATGGGGTCTTTACGCTCGGCTCAGGCCGAACCTGGCAACCGAACATCGCCTTGCAGGCGATCCGTCGCCGATCGATGTGGATCTTCGGTTCGCCGGGCGGGTGATCGTGCGAGAAAGGGGGTAGCGCGTGCCCAAACGAGAACAAATCCTAGTGGGGCTTGATATCGGCACCACCAAGATCTGCGCAATTGTGGCGGAGATCACGGAAACCGGCTCGCTGAACGTCATCGGGGTGGGATCGAGCCCGTCGCGCGGCCTCCGCAAAGGGGTGGTGGTCAATATCGAGAGCACGGTGGAATCGATCAAGAAGGCCGTGGATGACGCGGAGCTAATGGCGGGAGTCGAGATCCATTCGGTGTACACCGGCATCGCGGGCGGCCATATCGCCGGCGAGAACTGTAAGGGCGTCGTTGTGCTGAAGAAGCAGGAAGTGACGCGGGAGGACGTGCAGCGGGCGGTGGACAGCGCCAGGACCATGGCGGTGATCCCACAGGAGCGGCGCGTGCTCCATGTCCTGCCGCGCGAATTCATGGTGGACGATCAGGACGGCATCCGCGATCCGGTCGGCCTGTTGGGCACGCGCCTCGAAGTCAACGTGCACATCATCACGGGCGCGGTCACGTCCGCCCAGAACCTCATCAAGGGCGTCAATCGGGCGGGGCTCGATGTCGTGGACATCGTGCTCCAACCTCTGGCCTCCAGCGAAGCGGTGTTGAGCCCCGAGGAAAAGGAACTCGGCGTGGCCATGGTGGACTTCGGCGGCGGGACGACCGACCTGGCCATCTTCCTGGACGGGAGCGTGCGTCACACGGCGGTGCTGCCGCTCGGCGGCCAGAACCTCACCAAGGACCTGGCGATCGGCCTGCTGACCTCGCAGAGCGAGGCGGAGAAGATCAAGCTGCAATATGGCATCGCCAGGGCGGATCTGCTCCAGGGACACCAGATGGTCGAGGTGCCGTCGGTCGGAGAGCGTCCGGCGCGGATGTTCACGCGGCGCGACATCGCCGACATCCTGGAGCCGCGCGTCGAGGAGATGTTCGATCTGGTCCGGCGCGAAATCGCGCGCGCGGGCTATGAAGGCATGTTGGGCGCCGGTGTTGTGCTGACCGGCGGGACGTCCCTGCTGGAGGGCATGTTGGACGCGGCGGAAAAATTGCTCAACTTGCCGGCCCGGCGGGGGGTACCGGGCGGCGTGGGGGGACTCAGGGACATCGTCAGCAATCCAATCTATTCGACCGGGGTGGGACTGTTGCTGCATGCCCGTCAGCATGCGGAGGCGCAGGAACTCGCCGGGATCGGTAGCGGAGGGCCGATCAAGGGGGCGCTCAGCAGGTTAATGGGAAAGCTGACCGACATCTTCTTAACGTAACGTAGCCACCAGCGGGAGCGGAAGCCCGGGATGCTTCCGAGAGGAGGGAGCCACATGTTTTCATTTCAAGAGGATCTTCTGTCCCCGGTCCACATTAAGGTCTTCGGCGTCGGCGGAGCCGGCTGCAATGCGGTCAACACGATGATCCACTCGGGCTTGAGCCGGGTGGAGTTCATCGCGGCCAACACGGACGTGCAGGCGCTGGAACGGTCGCAGGCGGCCTTCAAGATCCAGTTGGGGCCGGAGCGGACGCGCGGGCTCGGGGCCGGCGCGAGACCGGAAATCGGCAAGGACGCGGCATTGGAAAGCAAGGACCAGATTCGCGAAGCCATGCAGGGCGCGGACATGGTGTTCGTCACGGCCGGCATGGGCGGCGGCACCGGCACGGGGGCGGCTCCCATCGTGGCGAGCGTCGCCCGCGAGCTGGGCATCCTGACCGTGGGCGTCGTCACGAAACCGTTCCAGTTCGAAGGGCATCGGCGGATGAGCCATGCGGAAGAAGGGCTGCGGGACCTGCGCCGCCACGTGGATACGCTGCTGATCATCCCGAATCAGCGGCTGCTGGCCATCGTGGACAAGGCGACGCCGCTTTTGGACGCGTTCAAGGTGGCGGACGACGTGCTGCGGCAGGCCATCCAAGGCATCGCGGACGTGATCACGACCACCGGCCATGTCAACGTGGACTTTGCCGACGTGCGAACCGTCATGGCCCATACAGGCCGGGCCGTCATGGGGATGGGACGGGCGCGCGGAGCCAATCGCGCGGTGGAAGCGGCCCACAAAGCGATTAACAGCCCGCTGCTCGAAGACGGGACGGTGGAGGGAGCCAAAGGCGTGCTGCTGAACATCACCGGCGGCGCCGATCTCTCTCTGCACGAGGTGGACGAAGCGGCGTCGATCATCAAGGAGGCTGCCGATGCGGAAGCCAACATTATCGTCGGCCAGGTCATCAACCAGGAGATCGGAGACGAGCTGGTGGTGACGGTGATTGCGACCGGCTTCGAGCATGGGGAGGACGGAGCCAAGAATCAGGTCGCGGCCGATCGGGCGGCGCGTCCGGCCCGGGCGGGACAGCAGGTCCTGGCAGCGGTTTCCGCCGGTGTCAGCGAGAAGCCGGCCCGGGATCTGGATCGGCCGGCCTTCCTCCGGAAGCTGAGCGAACAGCGGGATCTTAAGGAGCGAGTCGGGTTGTTGCCGGATGACGAATGGGATGTGCCGACGTTTCTGCGCAAGCAGGCCGATTAGGATTGGGTTGGCGAGCGTCTTCCGGCATGGCACAATGAGGCGGTGAACCGCACATCGATTATCACGCTCTCGTCCTTCGCCTCGAACGGGGACGGCCTGCATCATTTCTTCGGCACGCGCCACGCCGCGCAGCTTCCTCCGGGGGAGCACGGCAATCGTGATGTGGAGCGCACGGGCCATTATTTGGCGCAGGAGGCCCAATCGAAGCCGAATGGTGTTGTGGCCGATCTCGCCGGCGAGTGCCGGTTCGTGGCCGCCAGGCAGGTCCACGGGACGGACGTGCTGGTGGTCGGAGAACAGGTTCCGAGCCGCGAGCTGCTGGAGCAGGGGTGGGACGCTCTGATCACCGACGAACCGGGAATCTGTCTCACGATCAAGACGGCCGACTGTGTGCCGGTGCTGCTGTTCGACCCGGTCCGGCGCGTGATCGCCGCCATCCATGCAGGCTGGCGCGGAACCCTCGCGCAGATTGTCCCCAAGACGATCGGCGCCATGCGCGAGCGATACGGAAGCCGAGTTGACGCGATGAAGGCGGCGATCGGGCCGTCCGCCGCCTCCTGTTGTTACGAAGTCGATGAGCCGGTCTTGAGCCGGCTTCGCGAGGTTTTTCCTGCCTGGTCCTTGGTCCTGCGCGAGGTCGGCGACAACCGGGCCAAACTCGATTTGCGACAGGTGATCCGGCGACAGGCCGAAGAGGCCGGCGTGCGGGCGGAATCGATTTCCGCCGCGGATCACTGCACGATCTGCGAGCCGGACCTGTTCTATTCGTATCGACGGGAGGGGAGCGTCCGGGGTACGATGATCAGCGGAATCGCCCTTGCGGCGCGGTAAGAAAAGGATTGGCGGGACGGACGCATACCACGGTCGGGAGCCGGGCGAGATTCACTGAGAAATCCTGTGGTCATCGCTGAGTCTGGATCTGATGCTCGATCCATCGCCGATCATCTCCATCAGATCAGACGGACGATGGAAGCGGCTGCGGGGCGGGTCGGGCGGGACCCGGCGACGATCCGCCTGCTCGGCGCGACGAAATCGGTCGACATAGCCAGAATTCGGGCGGCGATCCAGGCGGGGCTGACCATCTGCGGCGAAAATCGGCTTCAGGAAGCGTTGCCGAAAATCGACTCGCTCAAGGGCCTGCCTGTTGAGTGGCATTTCATCGGACGGTTGCAGCGGCGGAAGGTCAAGACGGTCGTCGGGTGCTTCCGCCTGATCCAATCGGTTGAGAGTCTGGAGTTGGCGGAAGAAATTCAACGGCGAAGCGAACAGGTCGGGATCGATCAGCCGGTGTTGCTTGAAGTCAACATCGGGAGCGAGGCCAGCAAGGGAGGCTTTGAGCCCCACGCGCTTGAGCGGGCCATGCCGGAGCTGCTGGCGATGCGACGGTTGCGCATCAAGGGGCTGATGACGATTCCGCCGCCCGAGGACGATCCGGAACGTGCACGGTCTTATTTTCGACGGTTGCGTGAACTGGCTCAATCGCTGGCTCGTCCTGAATGGCCCACGGTGAGCATGGGGGAGCTTTCCATGGGTATGTCCCATGACTATGCCGTGGCGATCGAGGAAGGGGCGACGATTGTGCGGATCGGCACGGCCCTGTTCGGGACGAGATCGGAGCACCCATGATCAACACGAACCGGAGCGGACGCCTGGCGCTGATCGGCGGCGGCCAGATGGCCGAGGCCTTGATCGGAGGGCTGCTGGCGGCCGGGAGGTGGACGCCGGAGCACATCGTGGCGACCGATCTCAGCCAAGACCGCCGGGATGTGCTGCGCGACCTATTTAGTGTGGAGGTTGGGACTGACAATCGGGAGGCGGTCGCAGGCGCAGAAACGGTGATCCTGGCGGTCAAACCTCAGGTTGTGGCAGACGTGCTGGAGGAGCTTCGATCTTGTTGGAACCACCAGCTGGTGATTTCGATTGCGGCTGGGATCCGGCTCGCATGGCTCAGGGAACGAGTGCCGGCTGATGTTCGGCTCATCCGGGTCATGCCCAATGCGCCGGCCTTGGTCGGAGCCGGCATGTCCGTGCTGGCCTTGCACCAGAGCGCCACGATGGAGGACGAACGGCTCGCCCTCGGTTTGTTCGAATCGGTGGGCCGCGCGGTTGTGCTCGAGGAAGACCTCATGGATGCGGTGACGGGGTTGAGCGGCAGCGGACCGGCCTATGTGTGCGTGGCGCTGGAGGCGCTGGCCGACGGAGGGGTCAAGATGGGGCTGCCGAGAGCGTCGGCGCAGCGGTGGGCCGCACAGACCGCTGTTGGGGCTGCTGCTTGGCTGCTCGCGGGCGGCACGGCGGCATCGCGCTGGCAGGAAACCGTCCTCGCGGATTGCCCCCCTGCGGCGAGCGGGATCGAGGCGCTGCTCAGGGCGCAGGCTGGATCGGCCTTGATCAATGCGGTCGCAGCGGCGACTCGGCGCTCGAGGGAATTGGGGGCCTGATGTTTGTCCTTGGCAACGTCTTGCAGGGGCTCGCGACGATTCTGAGCTGGGTCTTGACGATGTATCAGTGGATCATCATCGCGCGCGCGCTCATCTCATGGGTCAATCCCGATCCGTGGAATCCGATCGTGCAGTTTCTCGAACGGGCCACCGAGCCGGTCCTGGCGCCCATTCGCCGTATGTTGGGCTGGCGCATGGGGATCGATATTTCTCCGCTGGTTGCGATCTTCGTGATTATCTTCCTACAATACGCACTCGTCGCCACGCTGCATGATGTGGCCGTCCGACTTCGTTGATCACCGGCGTATGAGGTAGCTCCATGAAACTGACACCGCTCGAAATTCAGCAGATGGTCTTTCAGGTGCGCCTGCGGGGATACGACAAGGAAGAGGTCAACCGCTTCCTGGAGGAGGTGGCGCAAACTCTCGAATCCGCCAACCGCGAAAATGCCACGCTCCGGGAACGGGTCTCCTACATGGAGCAGCAACTGGCCGATATGAAGCGGAACGAGGCCACCCTGTCCAACACGCTCCTCTCCGCCCAATCGCTGGCGGATGACGTCAAACGGGCGGCCCAGCGCGACGCGGAGCTGGCCATGAAGGAGGCGGAATTGAAAGCCTCCGAACTGCTGAGGGAAGCGCGGGTCGAATTGGCCGAGACCCAGCGGGACATCTCCGAGCTTCGCAAGCAGCGGCTGCTGATGATCGAGCGGTTGCGCGCGACGATCCGCACGTTCGAGCGGATGCTGGAAATCGAAGACGAAGACGAGGATTCCTCCGAACCGGCCGCGCCGAGCAATAAACTCACCGGCGAGTCTCCTCGGTATCACCAGTAAGTAAAGGCCTGCATGCTGATTTCCTGCCTTCCGCCCCGTCCCAATTCATCCCAGGGGCGACTCCATGCGGGGGCCGGTTGGGTCGGTCCTGCTCGGGTTCCTGCCCTGTGATGACGTTCGATCGGACGTCACGGTAAATGGAATCTCTCGATCGGGTCGGGGAGACCCTGCTAGCCGCGATCGATGCCGGAGTGTTTCCCGGCGCGGTGCTCCATGTGCGGCGCCGGGGGCAGGTCTGGCGCGAAGCGGCGGTCGGGCGCACGGCCTCCTCTCCAATCGGCAAGCCGGTTACTCCTCACACTCTGTATGACCTGGCCTCGCTGACCAAACCGCTCGCGACGACCAGCGCGATCCTGCAACTGGTTCAGGACGAAATGCTGCATCTGGAAGATCCGGTCGCGCGCCACCTTCACGAACTCCATGGCACGGCCATCGGAGAGGCCAGGGTCTGGCATTTGCTGACGCACAGTTCCGGCCTGCCGGGTTGGCGGCCGTTCTATCAATGGTTGGGCCAGGACAGGGCGGCATCGGGACCTGTGGCCGGAGATCGCACGAATCAGGAACGTGTCTTGGGTTTCATCCGATTCGAACGGTTGGAATATATTCCCGGTGAGCGGAGTCTCTATAGCGACCTGGGGTTCATGCTGTTGGGCTGGATCGTGGAACGGCTCGCCCAACAGTCGCTGGCGGAATTCTGTCGAGACCGGTTGTATGGTCCGATCGGAGCCTGGCCCCTCGCTTTTGTGCCAAGCGGGCAGACCGTCGCGACGATCTTCGGACCGGAGTCCGTGGCGGCGCCGACCGAGGAAGACCCTTGGCGAGGACGGCTGCTCGAAGGCGAGGTGCATGATGAGAACGCGGCGGCGCTGGGCGGCGTGGCAGGGCACGCCGGGCTGTTCGGCACCGCCCAGGCCGTGGCCTGCGTGGCCCAAGCCTGGTTGGAGGCCTGGAGCGGGCAGCGAAGCCGATGGTCGTCCGATCTTGTGCATCGTTTCGTCACGCGGCAGACCGTCGTCCCGTCCTCAACCTGGGCGCTGGGGTGGGATACGCCGTCGGGCATGGCTTCGTCTGCCGGGAGTCATTTCTCGACCCATTCGTTCGGTCATCTCGGTTTTACCGGAACGTCCATCTGGATCGATCCGGCCGAGCAGTTGGTTGTCGTGCTGTTGTCGAATCGCGTGCATCCGACCAGGCGCAACGACGCCATCAAGGCCTTCCGGCCGAAGATTCACGATGTGATCTGGGACGAGTGCGTCGCGGGTCGGTGAGTCAGTCTGCGTAGTCGATCCAGGTTTCTTTTTCAGCCAGGTAGCGTTTGCCTCTGAAATTCAAGCGGGTCCGCATCCGGCGAAAGCCCAGGCTCCGCAGGCGATCGACCACGTCCTTGACGGCATCGGCGATGGTTCGGTGTGTTTGCCCCTCCACGACGAGCGCTTCGTACATGACCTGAGCCTTGTATCCGGCTCCGGTCCGATTGACGGAGATCGAGCGGTTGAAGTAGCGGTCGCTCGGATCGGTCCCTTCGAGCTGATGGCGTTCGACCAGGCCTTCCTTCTTCAACGAGAGCGGAAGCGTGCTCATGTGTTCCTCCGGTGTGGCACAGCGGTCTTCAGTAACGCGCTGCATTATAAGAGGGCGTGGGGAGGCGTGCAACCGCGGTTGACAAGGTCGGAACGCCGTTCCTATCATGCCGCGTTTTCGGCGGACGCCGGCAGGCGCCAGATCCCGCCGGTTCGTAGTAAGCGGATGAATATCCCCAACAGTCTGACCACGCTGCGGATCCTGCTCATTCCGGTTTTTGTCGGCTTTCTCGTCTATGAACAGGTCGATCGGGCCCTGCTCGTCCTGGTGATAGCGGGGTTGACGGACGCGCTGGATGGAACGGTGGCGCGGATCATCAACCAACGGACTCGGCTCGGGGCGATCCTAGATCCGCTGGCGGACAAGCTGCTCATGGTGTCCGGCTTTGTCGCCCTGTCGGCGTTGCACTTGATTCCATCCTGGGTGGTGATTCTGGTGGTCAGCCGGGACTTTATTCTGATCGTGGGAACCTTGGTCGCCCGGTTGACCGAGTCGCCGCTCGACATCACGCCCACCGTGCTGGGCAAGGCCACGACAGTGTTTCAGTTGTCCTACCTCGTGCTAATCCTGCTGTTTCGCGCCACAAGCCGCGACGTGGCGCAGCTCGATCCCCTGCTCTATGCGACCGCCGCCGTCACGCTGGGGTCCGGGCTCCACTACCTGTACCGCGGTTTCCTGCGGGTCAGCACGCGGGATGTCTGAACCGGCGCCGCGCAGAGCTGCGCCGTCCGGCCTGAGCCGGACCGTCGGCGCGGGCCTCCGAGGCGGCGAAAAACGCGTTTTCTTTGACAGGGTTTCGCCCCGCCACTAGACTGCCTGAAGGAAACTCAACCCAGGTTTTTACTGAGTCCGTCTCGCTTGTGCGAGCAGGACGGAATCGTTCAGTCCACCCACCCGAGGACGTCCATGGCTACATTCGCCTATGTCGGGAAGACGCGGCAAGGAGCGGTCAAAAAAGGAGAACTCACCGCCAAGACCCGCGATGAGGCGGTGGACCAGTTGCGCAAGCAGAACGTCATTGTCACGAGCCTGGAAGAGAAGCAGGGCGGCGAAGGCCTCGGCAAGCTGTCTTTCGGATCGGGCATCAAGGACAAGGACATTGTGGTGTTCACCCGGCAATTCGGCACGATGATCAACGCGGGCCTTCCCCTCGTGCAATGCCTGGATATTCTCGGCACGCAGTCGGAAAACAAAGTATTGGGCAAGGCGGTGACGGAGGTGAAAACCTCGGTCGAAAGCGGCAGCACCTTGGCGGACGCCCTCCGCAAACATCCCAAAGTGTTCGACGAACTCTACGTCAACATGATCCACGCGGGAGAGGTCGGCGGGTTGCTCGACACGATCCTTGGCCGTCTGGCCAAACACATCGAAAAGGCCATGAAGCTGAAGGGGCAGATCAAATCGGCCATGGTCTATCCCTCGGCCATCGTCGGCGTGGCGGTCATCGTCATCACGATCCTGATGATCTGGGTGATTCCGATCTTCGCCAAGATGTTCGCCGAAATGTCCGGCGGCAAGATGGGCCTGCCCGCGCCCACCCAGATCGTGATCGATCTCAGCAACTTCATGAAAAGCTACATTCTCTTCATGATCGCGGGAGCCATTGCGGCGATCGTGGCGCTCAAACGCTATTACAAGACGCCGAACGGCAAGTTGACCATCGACCGCCTGTTGCTCAAGACGCCGATTTTCGGCGACCTGATTCGGAAGGCGGCCGTCGCCAAGTTCACGCGGACGCTGGGCACCCTTATCACGAGCGGGGTGCCGCTGTTGGAGGGTCTCTCCATTTGCGCGAAGACCGCCGGGAACAAGATCATCGAAATCGCCATTATGGACGCCCGGGTCAGCATCAGCGGCGGGAAAACCATCGCCGAGCCGCTTTCCAAGAGCAATGTCTTTCCGAAAATGGTCACGCACATGATCGCGGTCGGCGAATCCACCGGCGCCCTCGACAACATGCTCGGCAAGATCGCGGATTTCTACGAGGATGAAGTGGACCAGGCGGTCGCCGCGCTCACCTCGCTGCTGGAGCCCATCATGATGGTCTTTCTCGGCACCATCATCGGGTTCATTGTGATCGCCATGTATTTGCCGATCTTCCAGATGGCGTCGGCCATCGGATAACGGGCCGACCGGGCCTTCGCGCACCGGTCCTGACACCGTGCATGGACAGCCTTCGCGCACGACTCCAGTGGCTGATGGGGCTTCGCGTCATCGTGGTGACGCTGCTCCTGGGGTTTTCGCTCGGCCTGCAGACGTCCGGCGGGCAGCCCGTCCGGATGTCCTACGGACTCATCGGCTGTTCCTACCTGATCACCGTGCCCTATCTCTGGATCCTGCCCCGGTTGCGGAATGAACGATGGATTGCCGGCCTGTCCTACAGCCAGATCGCCGTCGATCTGTTGCTCGAAACGGTGTTGATCGCAAAAACCGGCGGGGTGGAGAGCCCGTTCGTGGTCCTGTACGTCATCACCGTCAGCCTGGCCAGTCTCGTGCCCGGCCAGCGGGTGGCGCAAGTCACCGGGACGAGCGCCGTTCTGCTCTTCGCCGTTTTGGTGTTCAGCCAGTTGGGCGAGGTCGGGAGGGTGTCGGATTGGACGGGGCCCACCAAGATGGCGGCGCACGAAGCGCTCTGGACCTTCGGCGTCAACGGCCTAGCCGTGCTTCTCGTCGGGCTGCTGAGCGGGGCGCTGGCAGAACAGCTTCGCCGGGCCGACGAAACCCTGCACGAGAAAGAGCAGGGCTTCGCCCGGTTGCAGGTGTTCCACGAAAGCGTGGTGCAGAGCATCAGCAGCGGGGTGTTCACGACGGACGGGCAGGGCCGTCTGACGGCCTTCAATCGCGCGGCCCGCGAGATCACCGGCTATGAGTGGGCGGATATCCATCATCGCTCCTGGCGGGAGGTGTTCAACTGGCGGCCGGGGGATCACGAAGCCGACGGGGTGGTCTTTGCGGAGCCGATGCGTTTCGAGGTGGAGTGCAAGCGATCGAACGGCGCCAGGCTGGTGCTCGGCATGACGGTGTCGCCGCTGCATGAACGGGGAGTGCAAACGGGTCTCGTCGGCGTCTTCAAAGACCTGACGGAGATCCGCGATCTCGAAGAAGAGATGCGGCGCAAGGAATGGCTCGCCAAGCTTGGAGAAATGTCCGCCGGCATGGCCCATGAAATCCGAAACCCGCTCGGCGCGCTGGCGGGCGCGATGCAAATGCTCAGCCGGGAGCAGTCGCACGATGAAGCCAACCGGCATTTGATGGATATCGCGGTGCGCGAGGCGCGGCGGTTGGACGACATCATCACGGCCTTCCTGCAATATGCCAAACCGCCCGCCCTGAACCTGGCCGAGCAGGACATCAACGCGATCCTGACGGACACGCTGGAGCTTATCCGCCACGAGGCCAACAAGCGCCCCAATCTGTCCATCGAGACGCGGCTCCTGTCCGGGCCGGCGATGGCGCAGGTGGATCACAATCAGATGAAGCAGGTGTTCTGGAACCTGGCGGTCAACGCGTTCGACGCCATGCCGGGCGGGGGCCGTTTGCGGATCACGACGGAACGGCGGCGGATCGACGCGGGAGAACGGCGCGGAGAAGTCGTCGAGATCGCGTTTCGGGACACGGGGGCCGGCATCGCGAAAGAGCATCTGGACAAGATCTTTCTGCCGTTCTTCACGACCAAGCGCCACGGGTCGGGGTTGGGACTGGCGGCCGTGCATCGCATCGTCGACCAGCACGGCGGGTGGATCAGGGTGGAAAGTCAGGCGGGCCAAGGCTCGCAGTTTGTCGTCTGTTTGCCGCGGACGGCGGGAGCCGGGCCGCGATTGTGGCACGAAGGACGGGAACCGTGGAAAAAATCTTAGTCGTCGATGATGAGCCGAGTTTGCGGGACGTGTTGGGCATCATGCTCAAAAAGGCGGGTTATACGACCACGTTGGCGGCCGACGGGGAAGAAGCCGTCTCGCAGGTCAACAAGGAGATCTATGATCTGGTCATCACGGATCTCAAGATGCCCGGCGTCGGCGGGATGGAAGTCCTCAAGGCCGTGAAGTCCGCCTCCCCGGACACGGTGGTGCTGGTCGTCACCGCGTTCGGCTCACCCGACACAGCCGTCGAGGCGATGAAACTCGGGGCTTATGACTATCTGACAAAGCCCTTTCAAGTCGATGAAGTCCAGCTCATCATCCGGAACGCGCTCGAAAAGCGGCGGCTCTCGGCCGAGAACATGTTGCTCAAGCGGGAAATGGCGAGCCATTCCTCGCTCTCCAGCATCATCGGACAAAGCGAGGCGATGCAACAGGTGTTCGACGTCATCCGCAAGGTGGCCGATACGCGGAGCAATGTGTTGATTTGCGGAGAAAGCGGGACCGGGAAGGAACTGGTGGCCCGGGCGATCCACTACAACAGCGCCAGAAGCCAGATGCCGTTCGTGGCCGTGAACTGTAGCGCCATGCCCGAGACCCTGCTGGAGAGCGAATTGTTCGGCCACATGAAGGGATCCTTCACCGGCGCCATGGCGAACAAGGCCGGCCTCTTCGAGATCGCGAACGGAGGCACGATTTTCCTGGACGAAATCGGCGACATGACCATGGCGACCCAGGTCAAGCTCTTGCGCGTGATCCAGGAACGGGAGTTCCGCCGGGTCGGCGGGACCCAGGATGTCAAGGTAGACGTGCGCATCGTGGCGGCGACCAACCGCGACTTGGAACGGGCGGTGGCCGAAGGGGCCTTCCGCGAGGATCTCTACTATCGGCTCGACGTGATTCCGATCCGCCTACCACCCTTGCGTCTGCGCACCGGCGACATTCCGCTGCTCGTGCAGCATTTTTTGGAGAGGTTCTCCAAGGAGGCGGGGAAGCCGAGCCCGGCGATCACGCCTGAGGCCGTGCAGGCGCTGGTCTCGCACGAGTTCAGGGGCAACGTGCGGGAACTCGAGAATCTCATCGAGCGGGCCGTGGCCTTCTCCACCGGAGGGCCGATCACGGCCGACGACGTGCGGGCATGGTTGCACAAGCCGGCCGCGGCCCAGGCGTATCCTACGGATCTTCCGCCCGAAGGGTTGGATTTGGAAGGCCTGATCTGTAAGATAGAAAAGGATTTGCTGATGAAGGCCCTGGAACGATCGGGCTGGGTCAAGAAAAAGGCCGCCCGTCTATTGCAACTCAATACGCGCTCATTCCGGTATCGGCTCGAGAAATATGCCATCAAAGGAGGGCGCGACTGATTTCGGGCCGGTCTCTGCGGGAGCTTCGGAAACGTCCCCTCTCTCCTCACGCCAGGTGTCGGTCGCCGCGCCGGCCAAGGTTAATCTGGTCCTGAGAATCCTCGACCGGCGCCCCGACGGATACCACAACCTCTGGTCGATCATGCAGACGGTGGATCTGAAGGACGAGGTCGTCCTGCGAGTCGGATCGCAGCCTGGCCGTATCGAGTTGACCTGTGATCAGCCCGACATGCCCTTGGGATCCGACAATCTTGTTTGCCGGGCGGCCGCGCTGGTGCTGGAGCGCGCGCGACTTGATCACGGTCTCGACATCGAGCTGCGCAAGCGAATCCCCATGGGAGCCGGGCTTGGGGGCGGGAGCAGCGATGCGGCCGCGACCATTTTGGGCCTGAACCGCCTTCTCGATCTCGGTTGGTCTTCGCAGCAAATGGCCGAGATCAGCGCATCGTTGGGCAGCGACATCCCGTTCTTTTTCTTTGCGCCCTGTGCCAAGGTCGGCGGGCGGGGCGACCTGGTCAGTCCGCTGGACCTGACCGGCCGGCGGGCGGTGCTCCTGGTCAATCCCGGGTTCGGCGTCGAGACCAAATGGGCCTATCAGACCTTAGCTGCAACCCGCGCCTCGGCCCCGGCGCTGGGAAAGGACTTGGCAGAGTTGGACGGGCGACCGTCGATCTCCTGGGAGGCGGTGCGGCCGCTGATGGCGAATGATTTTGAAGGCGTGGTCTTTCCTCGTCATCCGGTTCTGCGAGAGATCAAAGTGACGCTGCTCTCCCGCGGAGCCGAATCGGCGTTCCTGTCTGGAACGGGCGCGACGGTCTTTGGGATCTTTGAGTCCTTGTCCGAGGCGACTCGGGCCGGGAACCTGTTTGCCGGGAGGCCGGGGTGGCGGACCGTGGCGGCTGAGATGGAAACCACGCCGTTGGCCGTATCAGTCGGCTCCCCTTCGCGCGGACCTTCTTGACCGCGTGGCCGTTATTCTGATCGGCTCGCGGAGATTGACAGCCCTCCCTTTCCTTCGCTAAAGTGGCCTGTTTTCCAGGGTCCCACCCGATGGGTTCTGACGATTACGAATCAACCACAAAGCGGGACTGATTCGGAACGGACGGAGGACAGGACCATGGCCAGGAGCTACCAGGGCACCATGCACCGTGAATTGAAACTGTTTTCCGGAACGGCGAACCCCGCACTGGCCCAAGAGATGGGCCAATATTTGGGCATTCCGGTGGGGGAGGCGACCGTCTCTTCGTTCAGCGACGGGGAAATCCGGGTCAAGATCGAGGAAAACGTACGGGGCGCGGACGTGTTTGTCGTCCAATCCTGCTGCCAGCCGGTCAACGACTCCATCATGGAGCTGTTGATCATGATCGACGCCTTGAAGCGGTCGTCGGCCTCGCGCATCACGGCGGTCATTCCCTATTTCGGCTATGCCCGGCAGGACCGAAAGGACCAGCCGCGCGTCCCGATCTCCGCCAAGCTGGTGGCCGATCTGATCACGACCGCGGGGACCGATCGCGTCCTGACAATGGACTTGCATGCCGGACAGATCCAAGGGTTCTTCAACATTCCCGTGGATCACCTGTACGCGGCGCCGGTCCTCTTGGATTACATCACGAAGAAACAGATTGCAGACCTTGTGGTGGTCTCGCCCGATGCGGGCGGCGTGGAGCGTGCCCGGGCCATCGCGAAGCGGATGCAGGCGAGTTTGGCGATCATCGATAAACGGCGTGAAGGGCCCAACCAGGCCCAGATCATGAACATCATCGGCGATGTCGAAGGGCGCAGCGCGCTGTTGCTCGACGATATGATCGATACCGCCGGCACCATCGTCCAGGGCGCGCAGGCCTGCGCCGAGAAGGGCGCCCGCCAGGTGTGGACGGCCTGTACGCACGCGGTCCTGTCCGGCCCCGCCCTCGACCGGCTGCAACAGTCCTGTCTCTCGGAGGTGGTGGTGACCAACACCATTCCGCTTAAGGGCAAGGAGCTGACCTGCCCGAAGCTGCACGTGTTGTCGGTCGCGCCCCTGTTGGGGGAGGCGATCGCGCGGATCCATTCGGAGGAGTCGGTCAGTTCGTTGTTTGCCTAGAGGATATCTTCTTCGGCCGCCAGGAACGATCTGATGGGCGCCGGGTCTCGCAAAGCTTGGTCCGGCGATTGAGAGAAGAATCACGTGAGGCGTTTCTCCGGCGGCGTCATATTCGATAAGGCGAAGAAGAGCCGCCGGTTCTAGCAAAGCTTGGTATGGAGGAATAAGTCATGAAGTTCGAGGTCACGGCAGGTATCAGGGATCGAGGCGGAAAAGGGGTGGCGAGACAGTTGCGGCGCAACGGCAAGATCCCCGCCGTCCTCTATGGACAGGGTGAGTGTCTCCTGCTGACCATGTCGCCCGATTCGCTGGTCAAGATCGTCAAATCCCATGCAGCCACCACGGCCTTGATCTCCGTGACCCTCGACGGGGCGGTCTCCGGAGCCAAAACCCGCACGGCGCTGCTTCGCGATTTCCAGGTCGATCCGGTGACCGGCGAAGTCCTGCACGCCGACCTGTTTGAAGTGTCCATGGACAAGGCCATTCGCATCAAGGTGCCGGTGAGCCTCATCGGAGGGACCCCGGCCGGATTGAAGGAAGGCGGCGTGCTGCACCATAACCTGCGCGAACTCCACGTGGAATGTTTGCCTTCGCAGATCCCGGATGCCATTCAAGTCGATGCGTCCGGGTTGAACATCGGACAAGGCATTCACGTCAAGGAACTGCAGGCCGTGGAGGGCGTGCGGTTTCTGGATGATCCGGATCAAATGGTGGTCAGTGTCGCGGTGCCCATCTCCGAGGCCAAGCTCGAAGCCTTGCTCACCACCGGGGCTGCCGCTGAACCTGGCAAGGAA
>DATIBM010000370.1:0-2328 GCA_035457545.1 Nitrospiraceae bacterium | reverse complement strand
CGTCCCTGCGTGGGAGGCACCTGCCTGGAGATGGGCACCATCCCCAGTAAAACGTTTCGCGAAGCCGTCTGTGCTCTTGTGCGGGGGGCGGGACGGTTCGACGACAGCCGGGAGCAGCGCCGCGAACCACACCCGATCCCCCGTCCGTCCGCGGAAGACCTTCTCCATCGCGTGGAGCAGGTGGCTCGCCGTGAGTCACAGGTGGTGGAACAGCAACTCTGCCGGAATGAGGTTCGCCTGATTCGTGGAGAGGCAACGTTTACGGGCCTGCATGCCATTGCGGTGGCTTCTGCGGACGGCCGCCGTACCTGGACCGCAGAGCACATTCTGATCGCCGTAGGCACGTACCCGGCCCCGCCTCCCGGCGTCCCGGCTGACGGGGACCGCATTCTCACCAGCGATGATCTGGTGCGGCTCAAGCGGTTGCCCAAGACGCTGGTCGTGGTCGGCGGCGGCATCATCGGAATCGAGTATGCGTCGATCTTCGCTGCGCTGCAGATCAAGGTGACCGTCGTGGACAAGCGTGACCGGCTCCTCGAATTTCTCGATCAGGAAAGCGTCGAAGAACTCATGCATCAGATGAGACAACACCGTGTCACATTCCGCTTGGGCGAAGCCGTCGAGCGGTTGGAAGTCGCGGACGGCACTCCACCTCAGGCTATCGTGCATCTGGAGTCGGGCAAATCGATCGTGGCCGATCAAGTCCTCTTTTCGGTCGGGCGGATCGGCGCCGCCGGCCGGCTCAACCTTGAGGCGGTTGGACTCGCGCCTGATGAGCGGGGACGGTTGACGGTCGACCGCCAGTTTCGGACTGCGGTGCCGCACATCTTCGCCGTCGGCGACGTCATCGGCTATCCGAGCTTGGCCTCCACCTCCTTCATGCAGGGACGGTTGGCGGCCTGTTACGCCTTCGGTGTGGACACGGGACCGATGATCGAACATCTTCCCATCGGCATCTATGCCCTCCCGGAGATTTCGGCGATCGGCCCGCCAGAGCATGACCTGACCCGGAACAAGATTCCCTATGAAACCGGCATCGCCCGGTACCGGGAGATCGCACGCGGACAAATCCTCGCGGACGATAGCGGATTTCTCAAACTGCTCGTCCACCGCAAGGATCAACGGCTGCTCGGAGTCCATGTCGTGGGCACCGGAGCCACGGAGTTGATCCATATCGGGCAGGCCGTCATGGAGTTGGGAGGCGGACTCCCCTACTTCCTGCGAACCGTCTTCAACTATCCCACGCTGGCGGAATGTTACAAGGTTGCGGCCCTCGATGCGTTCAATAAGCTGTGCGGAACCAAGTCATGAGGGGCCTGCGCCCTGTCAGGAACCACGCGTGCGACCGGCTCATGCCATGTCCGACACAGTATCGGTCGGTGGTTTACGAAGAAGGAGGAATCACAATGAATCGCGGTATGTTGACCCTTTGCATGCTTATTTCGCTCGCCGGCTCCGCTCTTGCGCCAAGCGCGTCTGCGGGAGCAGAGGGAACAGACGAGACACTCGCCTCCGGATTGTCGGCTGGAACGTTTGCGCCTCGAAGTTCCTGGGAAGCATGGCTCCGGCATGCAGGACATGCGATGACCCCGCCGCAAGGCCCTGACCTCGACACCGCGGCCTCCTCTCGCCCGCCCACCTCAGCACCGGAATCAGGACTGCCTGGCACGGAACGAGGCCATGGACCGGGACGACTCGGATCCGATAGCGGGAGAGAGGGCGATGAAAGGGGGGCGGCCGGGAACGGCCCGTAGCACCATTTCGACCTGACTGCATGCCATTGGTAACCCGATGCGGGAAGAAGGAGGGCGCATGACGAACAGCGGCAAGAAGTCGCACCTGTGGTCGATCGTCTTGGCCGGCGGCGAAGGCACGCGCGTGGGATCGTTCGTGCACCGATGGTTAGGTCGCCCCAGGCCCAAACAATTCTGCACGTTTGTCGGCACCAGATCGTTGCTCCAGCACACCTTGGATCGCGCGGCGGGCCTCACGCCGGCGGAGCAGTCCGTGCTGGTAGTCGCGCAGCCCCATCAGCAGGAAGCCATGACGCAGCTGGACGGACGCGGGATCGGGACCGTCTTGTTTCAGCCTGCCAACCGGGATACGGCAGCCGGCCTCTTTCTCCCTTTGACCTACGTGCGGGCGCGGGATCCGCTCGCAACGGTGATCATTTTTCCGTCCGATCATTTCGTGTATCCGGAAGCGCGGTTCCTCGACACGGTACGGGAAGCGGTTCCGGTGGCCGAACGATTGCATGATCGCATCGTCCTGCTCGGCGTGGCGCCGGACCGTCTCGAGTTGGATTACGGCTGGATCGTGCCGGGCAAG
>DATIBM010000369.1:0-2568 GCA_035457545.1 Nitrospiraceae bacterium | reverse complement strand
ACGAACTTGATCGCGGCCGAGTTGATGCAATACCGTAGTCCCGTCGGCCTCGGGCCGTCCTTGAAGACGTGGCCTTGGTGGCCCTCGCATCGCGCGCAATGGACTTCCGTGCGGGGATACAGCAGGTGGAAATCGGTCTTGGTGCCGATCACGTGGGGCGCGACCGGTTGCCAGAAGCTCGGCCAGCCTGTGCCGCTGTCGTACTTGTGTTCGGATGACCAGAGCGGAAGCTCGCATCCCGCGCAGAGATAGATGCCGGCCTGCTTGTTGTCGTGATAGGCGTTGAAAAAGGCCCGCTCGGTGCCTTCCTTCCGCAGGACTTGGTACTGCTCCGGCGCCAGTGATTGCCGCCACTGTTCATCGGTCTTGACGACCTTCACGATGGTTGCGGGGATGTCCATGGTTCGTCCTCCTGCATGAACGGCCGCCCTGTATCGGTCTTGTCCACTGGGTCGGCCAAGTTTCCAGGACCGGCACCAGTCTCTCACAAGGATGGCGATGAAACAATCAGCCCGCCGGCCTGTTGAACGGGAACCGGATCTGAACCAGGATCAACGGGAGGATCTGCGCCGGTTCGCGGACCTGCTCGCGCGAATCCTGGACACGTCATTTCAGATTCCCGGCACCGGCATCAGGTTCGGGCTTGATCCGCTGCTCGGCCTCCTGCCCGGTGTGGGCGATGCATTGGCCGGCCTGATTGGCTCCACGATCCTCATTCTTGCCGCCAAGCTTCAAGTCCCGCGCATCGTCCTCGTTCGAATGTCTTCCAATATGGCGATCAATGCGATCGTCGGCGCGGTACCGCTCGTGGGGGATGCGTTCTCCGTCTGGTTCCGCAGCAACGCCCGGAATGCCGAACTGCTGCGCCGGCACGCGGCGGCGGAGCAGCAACCTTCAACCCTTCAAGACTGGCTTTTCGTCCTGTCTCTGGGAGCCGCCACCCTGTTTGTCGTCATCGGGGTGATTGTATTGGTGCTGTGGGGAATCTCAGCACTATGGAAGCTGGCTTCTGGCGGATAATCGAGACGGTCCTTCCGATTTCTGCAATCGCTTACTGGCCTATGATGCAAAAGCAAAGGGCCGGCCAGATGGCCGGCCCCCTTCGTGCAGCCGATCAGCTTACAGGACTTCGACCGTCTCGGCGGCAGCCGCCTGACCGGTCTTTTTTGCTGCCGCCTCGCCGGTCTCCTCGATAGCCGCGCGCAGCACGTCGTCGATCCGCTCGGCGAGGATGAACTGCACGGCCTTGTGCACCTCTTCCGGCACCTCCTTGAGGTCCTTCTCGTTGGCCTTCGGAAGGATGATGCGGGTAATGCCGGCCCTGTGAGCCGCCAGGACCTTTTCCTTGATGCCTCCCACCGGGAGGACCAGGCCGCTCAGGCTAATCTCTCCGGTCATGGCCGTATCCCGCCGCACCGGCACCCCCGTGTAGGCTGAAGCCAAGGCCGTCGCCATCGTGACCCCGGCGGATGGGCCGTCCTTGGGGATGGCGCCCGACGGAACGTGGATGTGCAACCCGTTCCGCTTGAAGCGGGAGATGTCGAGCCCCATGCCTTCGGCGTGGGACCAGAGGTAGCTCCGCGCGGCCCGCGCCGACTCCTGCATCACCTCTCCGAGTTGTCCCGTCAAGGTCAAGTCGTGGCTGCCAGGCAGGAGACTGGTCTCCACGTAGAGAACATCGCCGCCGGTCGGCGTCCAGGCCAAGCCGGTTGCGACGCCGGGAGGCAGTTCCTTCCGGATTTCCTCCGGCTGGAACCGTTCGGTCCCCAGCCATTCCTGCACCTCCTCCTTCGTGATCTCGATCGCCGACTCCGCCTGATCCGCCGGCGATTCGGCGATCTTCAGCGCGATCTTGCGGGCGAGCTTGCCGAGCTGTTGTTCGAGCTGGCGCACTCCCGCCTCTCTGGTGTAGCGGGCGATGACCAACGTCAGGAGTTCCGGCGAGAGCCGGACCAACTCCTGCTTGAGGCCGGCCTCTTGAACCCTCCTGGGCCAGAGATAACGTTGCGCGATCTCGAACTTCTCCTGCTCGCTGTAGCCCGGCAATCTGATGACCTCCATCCGGTCCAAGAGCGGCTGCGAAATGGGATCCAAGGTGTTCGCGGTCGTGATGAACATGATCTTGGAGAGATCGAACGGCAGATCCAGATAGTGATCCCGAAACGTGTGGTTCTGCGCCGGATCGAGAATTTCCAACAGGGCCGCGGCCGGATCGCCCCGAAAATCACGGCCCACCTTGTCCACTTCGTCCAGCATCACGACCGGATTATTGACTCCCGCGCGCCGCAACGCTTGGATGATGCTGCCGGGCATGGCGCCGACGTAGGTCCGCCGGTGGCCCCGCAGTTCCGCCTCGTCATGCACGCCGCCCAAACTCACCCGCTCAAACTTGCGGCCGAGCGCGCGCGCGACGGATTGGCCGAGACTCGTCTTGCCGACGCCAGGCGGACCGACGAGACACAGGATCGGCGCCTTCGCGGTCGGGTTGAGCTTCAAGACTGCCAGATGCTCGACGATCCGCTCCTTGACTTCCTTGATCCCGTAGTGGTCCTCGTCCAGCACCTGGCG
>DATIBM010000368.1:0-16885 GCA_035457545.1 Nitrospiraceae bacterium | reverse complement strand
AGGCGCCAGCGGTTCAACTCGCCGACCAAGCGCATCGCCGAAGTTTGAAGGTCCTTCTGCGACAGGCCTGCGCCAGGGGGGAGGGCCCGTTCGCCGGCTCTGAGGAGCAGGGCCACATCGTTCACCCCAAGCTTGGGTGCCACGGCCGTCACGAAGACCCTGGCCATCTCTTGCGGAGAAGTGAGCCCGGCGAGGGAGCTGTCGAGATCAATGAGGAGGCGATGGAAATCAGGCAGCGACGATCCGGCTTGATTTGCCTCGATCGGCTCGCCGGCGTCGAGCCGGGGCGCAGCCCATGAAGACAGGCTCCCGGCCATGCACAGGACAATCAGGATGAAGAGGAAACAGGGCCGACTCATGATGGTTCCAACCATTGTGTATTGTCCGACAACCCCAGACCTATCGCAAGGTCAGGTCGCCGGCAGCGCCTATCCGCTGAACGATCACGACCGGATGAAAGGGACGGTTCAGGCTCGGAGATGGTCGGCAAGAAAGGCTAGCGTAGCGTCCCAAGCCTGCTGCGAAGCATCGGAATGGAAAACATCTTTCCGCATTTCGTTGCTGAATCCGTGAGCAGCCTCGGGATACTGTTTGATCTCCACCGACTTGCCATGGGACGCGGCGGTGCGGCGGAGCTGGTCAACCTCGTCGGCCGGCACCAGCGTGTCGGCCCCAGCTTGGTGATAGAGCATCGGACAGTACAGCTCTGAGACGCGGTTCTGGACTCCCCTGAGCAGGCCATAATAAGCCACGGCCGCTCGCAGCCGCTTGCGTTGACAGGCGAAACGAATGGCCAGCGAGCCGCCCATCCCGAATCCGACGACGGCATGGATGTTTCGCTTGAGGAATTCCCGCGTGTTGAGATACTCGCAACAGGAATTGATATCCTGCAACACGCCAGCCTCGTTCAACCGGCCCATGAGCGCTTCCGCGACCTCTTCGCTGGCGGTGACCATTCCACCCAATCTGGTATAGAGGTTGGGAATGAGCACGCCATATCCCTCGCAGGCCAGCCGAAGCGCGACGTCCTTGATCTGGCTGGTCAGGCCCCACCACTCATGCAGCAGGACAATGCCCGGGTACACGCCTTTTTCCTGTGGCCAGTAGTAGATGGCTTCGACCTGGATGTCCTTGGGAACCCTGGTCTTGAAATAGGGATCGACCGCCGCATCGGCATACGTCGGAATCGTGGCGCCGCTTGGAAAGCGTACGGCCCCTGTGCCAATCTGCTGGGGAGTGAAGGGCGAGACATGAGCGGTCATAGGTGGATCCTTGCTTGGTTCATCCAATGGTTGTCGTTCTGATCGTCGTCGCCTATGGGGCCCTATGGGGGACCTTGCCACAGGCCGACGGTACTATAAAGATCTGTTTCGGAGGGTGTCAACGGAAGGCCCGCGGGATTCAGGACGTTGAGTCCATGCGTGGAGATGCCGGATGAGGCCACGACTCGCCAGGAAAGGACTCTGATGAAACAGGCACCGGTTGGGGTCGGTTTGATCGGGCTGGGACGGCAGGGGCTCCGCTATGCGCGCCATCTGTTGGAGGACGTGCCCGGCGCCCGTTTGGTTGCGGTCTGCCGCAAGGATAAGAGCCAAGGGTTTCCGCTTTCGGCTCCCGATCCGGTCAAGGTGATGGACCAAGTGGCAGACCTGGTGCGGCATCCCTCTGTCGAGGTGGTGATCTCGGCCGCGCCGCCTCAATTGTCCCCCCTGATCTGCCAGGCCGCCGTTGCAGCGGGCAAGCCGCTCTTGGTTGAAAAACCCCTGGCCACAACTGAAGCCGATGGGTTGGAGATGGTGTCCAGGGCCGGCAAGGCCGGCGTCCCATTGATGGTCGCCCAGACCCTTCGGTTCAACCGCGCAGTGGAAGCCTTTCGTGGCCGTCTCCCGGAGCTTGGGACGATCTATTCTCTGGCGATGACACTCGCCGTGCCGACCAGACCACGACCGCCCGGCAATCCGGGATTTGGAGGGAGGGGAGTTCTGCTCGATCTGGGCATCCATGTCCTGGATCTCGCTCGGTATCTGACTGGTTCTTATCCGAGGGTCGAGACCTGTGTGCTGGATCGTTTGCCGCCGGCCGGTTTCGAGACCGGGGCCGACATCCGGCTTTCGACAGCCGAGGGATTGACCATGAACCTAATGGTTGCTTGGTCGCAATCGGAACGAAGCGGCACAGCCGAGGCCTCGGGACCAACAGGCTGTTTGTCCGTTGACTGGGTCAAGCACAGCTTGATCGCCCAGCGGAACGGACAGGCTCCGGTCGCATGGACCGAGCCGGAGCAGCCGACAATTGTGGCGGTGCTCTCGACGTTTCTGGATGCCATCGCCTACAACAGACCCATGCCGGTCCCGGGGCAGGAAGGATTGGAAGCGCTCAGGCTGGTGGAAACCTGCTATGGAATGGCCAGGTGCCGTGACGTTGCGGGGCCCGAGCAGCGGAATGATTAAGTGTCGGCCACGATATGGGTATCGGTTTCCTCGACCCCCTCGATCGTGTGGATCTTGGTGATGACAACCTCAGAGAGAGCCCGTTCGTCTGCGACGCTGACAAAGCTGAAGATGTCCGGCTGTCCGAAACAGGGGTGGACCTGTTCGATGCCGGGGACCTTCCGCAGCGCTTCGACAACCGCTTTGGTTTTCCCGGCACGGACTTTGATCAGCACATAGGCTCTCGTCGCCATCGTACCCTCCTTTGCTCCTCACGGTTACATCACCGTCTCGTCCGGCACAGGCGCGCTTTGGCCCGCTCCCGGCATGGATCGACGTTTTGACGCAAACACGTCGTGAATATTCTGACGCTTGGCTGTGAATCTTGTCCGAGCCTCCGCGAACAGGCCTGCCAGCAAGAGCAAGTCCGACTGGGTCACGTTGTAGGCATGCCACCCCTCATCCAGCCTGGCCTGATCCCACTCGACCGGTCCCCGCGCGAACTCGGCGACGGCTTCCAGCACCTCGGAGGTCCAACCTTTCCGACGGGCGGCTTCCAACAGCGTCCTGCCCTGAAGTCCGAACTTGCGTTCGACGGCTGCGGCGAAAAAGGTCTGCACCTGCGAATCGGGACTCTTCATCATGGCCGATTGAAACTGGATCAGGCTCTTGATCACGCGGTTGGCTGCCGCCGTTCCCTCCGGCGGCAACACTCCGGCCTCACTGAGGGTCGCCAACACAGCCATGACGCTGCCGACGTGCGCTGGCGAAGCCTTCTGACTAGTCTTGGTTCCTAGTCCGTCGCGCGGCGGTACGAATACCTCATTGGCGTTGCTGAACGACCCTCCGGGCTTCGGTCCTCCGGCGATCACAAAGATTCGGTCTCCCACGACGGCAGAGCCCAACCCGTGACGGCCGGTCGGCATCGGCGCCATGGTCTGCCAACTGTCGGAGACAGGCTGGTAGGCCTCCGTGGTCGTGAACGTTCCGGCCGGAGCTTCGCCTCCGAAGACATAGATCCGGCCGGCCAGGACCGCCGCAGTGATCCCGCTCCGGGCGGTCGGGAGATCGGCGCGCCTGGTCCAGCGATCCGCTTCGGGATCATATTGGTGGACCAGCGCCACGTTCCGGCTGTAGCTGCCGTTCAACCTGCCGCCGATCGCATACACGAAACGGCCGTCGGTTGCGGCCGCGAGATGATCGCGCGGATCGGGCAGGGGAGCCTTTGTGACCCATCGATCGGCTTGGGGATCGTACTCCTCGACGGCCGGCACGTTGATGTCGCCGTTATAGCCTCCCATCGCCAGAATGCGCCCGTTGACGACGGTCAAGGCCAAAGCGCCGCGGGGAGTGGGCATCGGCGTGCGTTCGGTCCAGCGATCTTCCTGTGGATCGTACCGGTAGAGGGAGGCCACCGGCTTCCAGGCGGACAGGCCCGAGCGGGTGTAGCCGCCGACAACGTACAACTGCCGACCGACCGCCGCCAGGCCCGCATGGTGCAAGCCCACCGGCAACGGCGACTTGGCGGTCCAACGATCGGTGTGCGGGTCATAGACCTCGACCTTCTCGCTGATGCTCAGATTCAGCACGTTGCCCAGCGTGGGAGCTTCAAAGCCACCCACGACGTAGATCCGCCCATCCAAGGCGGCGGCTGCGACCTCGGTCCGTTCGGTTGGAGCCGGGGCCGCAGTGGTCCAGGCGCCGGATTCCGTCGGAGGAGTCTCGGCTTGGCCGGCGACACAAGATAGACATGACAACAACATGCCCGCTAGGGAGCAGGCAGCCGGTCGGCGCAACCGATAGAAGCGGGAAAGGATTGTCCGTCGAATGGGCGCGGATCTCGGTAAGAGCGGCGTGGTTGACATGGTTGGAGGGCTCTTGTGCCCAGTGCGTCGCCGGCCCGACATTCGACGGCGGCCTCATTATACCCAATTTGGGTGGGATTGTTGAAAACGAAAGGGTCCCGTCCCTATAATCCCGCTGCCTACGAGGAACACCGGATTACCTCCGTGCCTGTCTGTTGAACCATCATCACCTCGATTCATCACCCCACGACGGCTCCATGCTTTCGAAAGTCCTCAGCAGCACGGTCGTCGGCATGGACGCCCACCTGATCGAGGTGGAAGTGGATGTCGGAGGCGGGCTGCCTCAATTTTCCGTGGTCGGCCTTCCCGACGTGATCGTCAAGGAGAGCCGGGACCGGGTCCGTGCCGCGCTCAAGAACACGGGGTTTTCCTTTCCGGTCAAGAGAATCACAGTCAACCTTGCGCCGGCCGGCTTGAAGAAGGAAGGGTCCGGCTTGGACCTCGCCATTGCCGTCGGCCTGCTGGTGGCGGAAGAGATCGTTTCGAAGGAAGCGGTGGCCGACAAGGTGTTTGTCGGCGAACTCTCGCTCGATGGCCAGGTCAAACCGGTGCCGGGCGCGCTGGCGATGAGCATGGCGGCCGGATCGACGAGGACGTTGATCGTCCCGGCCGAGAATGCGATCGAAGCCGCGATGATCGAAAGAGTCCGCGTGGTGCCGGTGCGGACCCTTCCCGAAGTCGTAGCCTGGTTGCAGGGGCAGAAGGAGATTCACGCGACGGTCGTCGATCGGCAGGCATACCTGAATGGCTCACCGCCGGAGCACGAAGACTTTGCCGATGTGAAAGGACAAGGGCATGCGAAACGGGCGCTTGAGATCGCCGCGGCCGGCGGACACAATGTGCTGATGGTCGGCCCGCCTGGGTCGGGCAAGACCATGCTCGCCCGCCGAGTCCCCAGCATCCTGCCGCCGTTCGAGCTGGAAGAGGCCCTGGAGACGACCAGGATCTACAGTTGCGCCGGCCTGCTCGATGGCCAGGCGCCGCTGATTGCAACCAGGCCGTTTCGCGCCCCGCATCACAGCATCTCGGACGCCGGATTGATCGGCGGCGGCGTGATCCCTCGCCCCGGGGAAGTGTCGCTCGCCCATCAGGGCGTGTTGTTTCTCGACGAGGTGTTGGAGTTCAAACGGCATGTCCTCGACGGGTTGAGGCAACCGCTCGAAGAGGGAGTCCTGTGGCTCACCCGGGCAAACGCTTCGGTCCGTTATCCCGCCCGCGTCATGTTGATCGCGGCGATGAATCCCTGCCCTTGCGGCTACTATGGAGACCGCTCGCGGGAATGTCTCTGCACGCCCTATCAGATCCGCCGCTATCGAGGACGGCTGTCGGGCCCGTTGCAAGATCGTTTGGACTTGCACGTCGAGGTCCCGCCCGTGCCGATCCAGGACCTCGGCCGCGATGGGCCTTCTGCGGAGAGCTCCGCCGCGATCCAAGGCCGCGTCGTCGAGGCCAGGGCCAGGCAGCGATCGCGTTATCGCAAGGAAGGCTGGTTCACCAATACCCAGTTGAAGCCGAAGCAGCTCTCCAAGTATTGTGCGTTGAATGACGAGGCGCAGGCGTTGATTGAGCAGGCGATGATGAGGCTGGGCTTGTCCGCCAGGGCCTACGGGCGTATTCTGCGCGTCGCGCGAACCATCGCGGACTTGGCCGGAGAAGACCGGATTGCGACAGCTCACGTGGCCGAGGCGGTGCAGTATCGGTCGCTTGATCGAAAGGTCGAGGGATAGGCGATCCCCATGCAATCTCTGAGAACCTTCCTCTGGTGGTTTCTCATCGGGGCGACGATGGCCTTGGCGGTCATCATGTTGCAGGGCGGCATCCGGGAAGTGATGCAGGCCCAAGGGTCGGTCTGGGAGGCCAAGTTTCTGGAGATCCTGACGGCCGTGACCGGGGGCGGGTTGATGGGCGGATGCATCGCCTTGATCTTGAATCGGATCAAAAAAGCGTGAACAGGAACCTGCGCAGAAGGCAGGGACCATTCGATCGACAGACAGCGGAGGGGTGCATGGATATTGAAATCGGCTCGAACGTCTATCGGAATTCCAACGGGGTGATCGAGATGGAAGGCGTGCCGCTGGTGCAACTGGCGGTAAAGCCGTCGAACGGGGCCTTGCTCGTCAATTTTGCCCTGTTCGACCAGGCCGGTCGCATGGTCGCCAAAATCGTGGACAGCACCCTCGCGTTCAACGAGAAGCGAGCCTATGAGCTGAACAAATCGCCCAACACGATTGAGCTCAAGGAAATCGAGTCGGGAAAGCTCGTGCTGCGCCTGGAGCAGCGACAGCCGGATCGCGTCGTCATCAACAAGGCTTCGTTCTGGACCATCAAGGGGCACCTGTGCGAGATTTCTCCCACGGAGTGCCGCATCGACAGACATCGGCTGAGCGGCGGCGACACGGATGCCAAAGGTGGGGCCGCGGCGATCGGCTGACGGTCCCGCCGGTCCGTTCCTTCACGGAGTCGCCGGAACCGGCGAGAATTACGGCTTCGACTCCACCACCGGGATGACGACGATCCGGTCGTCCTTCACGTCGACCACGGCGCTGTCGCCGTCCCGCAACTCTCCCTTCACCAACTGCCGGGCCATCGGCGTTTCCACTTCCTGTTGGATCAACCGCTTCAGTGGCCGCGCTCCGTAGACCGGATCGTAGCCCAAGGCCGCAAGGTGGGTCCGTGCGGCCTGCGTCAGGCTGAGCGTGATTCGCCGCTCCGCCAGCCGTTCCCGGAGACGGCCCAGTTGAATATCCACGATCCGGCCGAGTTCCTGCGCGGTGAGCGGATGGAACACGACCGTCTCGTCCACGCGGTTCAGGAATTCGGGGCGGAAATGCTGGCGAAGCTCCCGGAGCACGAGGTTCCTGATCTCCTCATACGATTTCCGCAGGTGTTGGGCCTCCAAAATGTGCTGGCTGCCGATGTTGGAGGTCATGATCAACACGGTGTTCTTGAAATCCACCGTCCGGCCCTGGGAATCGGTGAGGCGCCCGTCGTCCAGGACTTGCAGGAGAATATTGAAGACGTCGGCGTGCGCCTTCTCCACCTCGTCGAACAGAATGACGGAATAGGGGCGCCGGCGGACCGCTTCGGTCAGTTGACCGCCTTCTTCATAGCCCACATAGCCGGGAGGCGCGCCCACGAGCCGCGCGACCGTGTGCTTTTCCATATATTCGGACATATCGATCCGGATCAGGTTGCCTTCGTCGTCGAAGAGCGTGGCGGCCAGCGCCCTGGCCAGTTCCGTCTTGCCGACGCCGGTCGGGCCGAGAAAGAGGAAGGATCCGATCGGTCTCTTAGGATCTTTGATGCCGGATCTGGCCCGCAGCACCGCGTCCGCGACGGCCCGGACCGCTTCGTCCTGGCCGATCACCCGTTCGTGGAGCAGGTCTTCCAACCGGAGAATTTTCTCCGTCTCACCCTCAACCAGCCTCGTGACCGGAATGCCCGTCCACCGGCTGACGACGAGCGCAATATCCTCTTCGTCCACCTCTTCCTTCAACAACCGTTGCTCGCCCTGTTTTTTCTGAAGGTGCTGCTCTTCCGACGCCAGCTCCCGCTCCAATTTGGGGAGTTCGCCGTACCGCAGTTCCGCCACGCGATTGAGGTCATAGGCGCGCTCCGCCCGTTCGATCTCCTGCTTGACCTGTTCGATCTGCTGGCGCAGTTTCCTCAGCCGGCCGACGGAGACTTTTTCGGCTTCCCAGCGTGTCTTGAGGACCTGCAGATCCCGGTTCTTCTCGGACAGCTCGTCTTCGAGGGTCTTGAGGCGGGCGCGGCTCGCTGGGTCCGTTTCCTTGCGGAGCGCCTCCCGCTCGATCTCCAGTTGCAAGACCTTCCGCGACACTTCGTCCAACTCCGCCGGCAGACTGTCGATCTCGGTGCGTAAACGGGCCGCGGCTTCGTCCACCAGATCGATGGCCTTGTCGGGCAGGAAGCGGTCGGAGATGTACCGGTGCGAGAGCTTGGCGGCGGCGACCAGCGCGGCATCCTTGATCCGGACCCCGTGATGGACTTCGTACCGTTCTTTCAGGCCGCGGAGAATCGAGATCGTATCCTCGACCGAAGGCTGATCGACCAGCACGGTCTGAAACCGTCGCTCCAAGGCCGCGTCTTTTTCGATGTGCTTGCGGTATTCGTCGAGGGTCGTGGCGCCGATCAGGTGGAGCTCCCCGCGAGCGAGCATAGGTTTCAGCAGGTTGGCCGCATCCATGGCTCCTTCCGCCGCCCCGGCCCCGACGACCGTGTGCAACTCGTCGATGAACAGGAGAATCTGTCCGGAGGCGGCTTGGATTTCCTTGAGAACGGCCTTGAGCCGCTCCTCGAATTCGCCTCTGAATTTGGCGCCGGCGACCAGGGCGCCCATATCGAGCACCACGACCCGTTTCTGCTTGAGCCCTTCCGGCACGTCGCCCTTGACGATTCGTTGAGCAAGGCCTTCGACGATCGCGGTCTTGCCGACGCCGGGTTCGCCGATCAACACCGGATTATTCTTGGTCCGCCGCGAGAGAATCTGAATGACGCGCCGGATTTCATCGTCGCGGCCGATGACCGGGTCGAGCTTCCCTTGTGAGGCGAGTTTCGTCAGATCGCGGCCGTATTTTTCCAGCGCCTGATACGTCCCTTCCGGATCTTGGCTGGTGACCCGCTGGTTGCCCCGGACCTGCTGAAGGGCCGACAAGACCTTGTCTCTGGTCAAGCCGAGCTTCCTGAAGACGCCGCCTTCCTCGACCATCGCCAAGATGACGTGCTCGACGCTCAGATACTCGTCCTTGAGCCCTTGCATCTCCTCTTCGGCCCGGCTCAACACCTGCGAGAGGCGAGGCGTGACATGGATCTGTCCGGGACCGCTGCCGGGACCCTGCACTTGGGGAACACGGGCCAACGCCTGTTCGACGGCTTGGCGGACCGCTTGGAGCGAGACGCCGGCCGATTCCAAGAGGCTGGGGCCGATGCCGCCGGACTGATCCAGGATGGCCGAGAGCAGATGCTCGACATCGATTCCCTGATGGCTCCTGCGCATCGTCAGGCCGGAGGCCGCCTGCAGCGCTTCCTGCAACTTGATTGTCATGCGATTCATGTCCATCGTGTCTCGCGCTCCTTCAAGCCGGTGAGGATGTCGTTGCCCGTTGTGTAAGATTAATCACCGCCCCCCATAAGTCAATGGCGGCGGCGCCGGATGGACTGATGAACGATTGTTCGCCTGGCGGACTGATGTGCGCTGGTTCTCCTTGACCGGCCTGAGCCGGTCGCTTTATGTATGGCACATGACGCGGCCGACCGTGACAAAGTCCGATAGCGACAGGCCCTTTGCCGTGATCACCGGCGCGTCGCGCGGAATCGGCGCCGAGTATGCGCGAGCCCTGGCCGCTCGCGGTTACGATCTTCTGTTGGTCGCGCGGGATGAGGCGGCGCTCCGCGGTCTGGCCGAGACCCTCATGGCGAATCATGGACGAGCCGTTGAAACGGCGGTCATCGACCTGGCCGAGCCGGGAGCGGCGCAACAACTCCATCTGGCCGCCCGGTCACGGCGTTCTCACGTAGATCTCCTGGTGAACAATGCGGGGTTCGGTTTCTTCGGCGAATTTGCTAGGATGTCGCCGGCCGCTCTGGAGGCCATGTTGCGCCTGCATGTCCTGACGGTTGTGGAAACGATTCGGTTGGTCCTGCCTGACATGATCGCGCGGCGCTCGGGCGGCGTCATCACCGTGGCCTCCGTGGCGGGGTTTCTGCCGATCCCCTACATGGCGGTCTATGCGGCGACCAAGACCTTCCTGATCGCCTTCTCGCAATCCTTGGCAGAGGAGGTGCGGCCCTACAGGGTGAACGTCCAAGCCTGTTGTCCCGGCTCGACCGCTACAGAGTTTCACAGCAGAGCCGGCTCCGAGCCCCATGATCCGGTCGGCCTCCAATTGCCGTCGGAGGTCGTGCGCCTGTCGCTCTCGCGGCTTGGATCGGGGCAAGTCGTGGTGCCGACCGGATTCACCGGCCGCTTTGTACGGTTGGGCCGGGTCCTGTTGCCGGATCGGCTCTGGACCAGGTTGGCAGGCTGGTGGATCCAGCGGTCCCTTGCACGCCGATCCACGCCAAAGCAGCCGTCTAGCCAAGCATGAGCTATCTTCTTGCGACATGGAACCTCTATCGCTCGGCGTTGAGCGCCACGATCCGGTCGTTTCGCCTGGGGTGGATTGTCGCGCTGGCATTGGTGTTGTTTCTCGGGATCATGATGATCGCGACCACGATCGCCGCTCCCTTTGGCATCGCCGGAGGGTTCATTCTCGGCGCGGTGAACGCCCTGGTGATCGGCGCGACGCTCTCTCTCTTCGAGTTGGCGGTCAAGGGCACCAGGCCGATCTCCTTGCGCGATATTCAGGACAGTTTCGGGAAGTATTTTTGGGATGTCATCGGAGTCGGGTTTGTTCTGTGGATTCCGCTCATGTTGCTCGATCAGGGCATGGCCGCCAATCCGCAGGGGGCCTTTCTCGCCACCGCCGTGTTCTTCCTCCTGTTTGTCCTGCTGAACCCGGCGCCCGAGGTCATCTATCAGTTGCGGCACGATTCGCCGCTGGAGGTGATGAAGGCCAGTTATGAATTCGTGCTCGAGAACTGGATCGAATGGTTCTTGCCCTTGGTCGTCGTCATCGGACCTTTGGGGCTGACGTTTTTCTTTACCCTGTCCGCTCGCCTGGGGCGAGGAGCCGGTCTGGACTTCACGCAGTTGCTGGTCCTGCCGTTTACGGCGCTCACCGCCTGGCTGGCGCAGCTCGGCGTGCCGGAAGCGCTGAGCACGCTCCTGGTCCTGATCTGCACCCCGCCGCTCACGTTGCTCATGTTCCTGTTCCGCGGCCACCTGTTCCAGGCTCTGCAGGGCTCTTCCCGACGCCAGCGGCTCTATAAGACGCTGCACCGGCAGCAGTAGAGGGCTATTCGGCTTTGATCGGGGGAGGGACGGGAAGGCCTAAATTCTCGTCGTCGGAGCGGACACTCTGCCTTCGCAAGCGAGACAAGGGCGTGCCGGCACTCCGGGGGTTGGAAGGGCTGGAGCCAGGGCAAACTGGCTTTCCAATACGACCATCTCACTGCCTTGGTATGTCCATAGGCGCCGGCAAGAGGGGCAACAGTACCATTGCACATAAGCCGGCCACTCGTGATCCCGCGTCGCCATCGATGGTCTGTCCGCAATCCCGGTGAACGATTCGTCCGATTCACGGCCCGACCGCTTCCACCGCCGCGCCGGCCGGGTTGTGTTGGCCCAGGATACCGGATCGCGAGAGACCGCTGCAACGAGCCGCCCGCGCCACGTGCGGCCGAACCGTTCTTCACGCTCGCAGCGGCCATCCGGCGCGGCGGTGAAGAATTGCTTTGCCAGACATTGTTCCGCCACGATAAATAGTGTAAGGAATCTCGGACTAGGTCCGAGAGCATGCCGGACGCCTATGGGACTTCCGATTTTTTGGCGGCTGGTTTTGACCATCCTGGTCATCATCGGCGTGATGACCGGGGTGACGATCTACGCCCTGTTCCAATTAAGACAGATCACGATCCTGACCACGGAAATGGCCGTCAGCCATTACCCCGCCATCGAAACCAGCAAGCGGCTGACCACCTTGCTGCTCGGCGGCATCCAGAGTGAAAAGAAATTTCTGGCTGTCCGGGATCCGGCGTTTCTGCTTCAGTCAGAGGAGGAAGGGGAGGAGTTCAGCCGGACCCTGGTGACGCTGCGGGCGACCGAGCGGAATCCCCAAGCCCAAAAACTGTTGGCCGATGTGGAACGGCTGCGAAGGGAACAGGTCAACCTGTTCCGGCAGGAAACGCAGCGACAGCCGGCGATGCCGAGCCGGCTCTCCCCCTCCTATGAAAGCACGAGGGATGCGATCGTCGATCGCATGACGCAGACCCTGCAGGCCTACACGGATCTGCGGCAGGCCAGCGTCAGCATCGGCATCAGCCATGCGTACGCGAGCGCCGCCAAAGCCGAGGCGGCGACCCGACACCTGATCGTCGTGGCCTTGTTGTTCGGCCTGGTGGTCGCCGGCATCGCCAGTTACAGCATTTTGCGTCCGCTCCGCCGGGTGCAGTCCCACATCAAACATATCGGGCAGGGCAATTTCGGAGCGCCGCTCCAGATCTCGGCGCCGCAGGATCTCCAGGAACTGGTCGACACCGTGAACTGGATGGGGAAGAAGCTGCAACAGTTGGACGACATGAAATCGGAATTCCTGGCGCATGTCTCCCACGAACTCCGGACGCCCATGGCCTCGATTCAAGAGGGCACGCAACTGCTGCTGGACGAAATTCCCGGCCCGGTCACGCCCGATCAGAAAGAGACGCTCCGCATCATGTCCGACAGCAGCCGGCGCCTGATCCGGCTCATCTCCACGATCCTGGACCTCTCAAAAATGGAAGCCGGGATGATGGAGTATCGGATGGTCCCGACGGATTTTCACCGGCTGGTGGAGGTCTGCGTCAACAAGATCCGGCTCTTGGCCGACTCCAAGCATGTGCAGATTCTCAGTGATCTGCCCAAATCCCGGCTGTGGATCAAGGCCGACTTCATGCGGATTGAACAGGTGCTCGATAACCTGCTCTCCAATGCTCTAAAATTTGCCCCAGAAGGGTCAGTCGTGCGGATCCTTGCCGAACCGAAGCCGAAACAAGGCTTGCTGTTGGTCTCGGTCGTGGATCATGGGCCGGGAATCGATCCGGAGGACCTGCCGCATATTTTCGAGCGGTTTTACCAAGGCCGCAGCCAGGGATCGCGAGCCGTCGCCGGGAGCGGGTTGGGGCTTGCCTTGGCAAAGCAGGTCGTGAAGGCCCATGGCGGGCGGATCTGGATCGAAAGCGAGCGAGGAAAAGGAGCGACGGTGAAATTCATCCTGCGCTTGGCCAAAGAGGGTTCAGAATCATGAGAGGCCTCCTCCCTCGGGCCTGTGATGCCATCCCCTGGAGCCTGATGATCGGGTGGTGTTTTCTCGCGGCTGCCTGTAGTACAATCCATACACCTCAACCAGGTTCCGCCCCCGTGTTTCGGTTGGATGGGCTCGATCAACGGGGGTTTCAATCCCTCATCCGGCGACAGGATGCGCTGATTGCCAAATGCCAGGCGACCAATACTTGCGACCAGGCCTACTTCAACCGTGGCCTGACGGCGCTCTTCGAACATCGCGATAGCGCAATCGCACATTTTCAAAAGGTTGTGAGCCTGGCCCCGAAGGGAAAGTTGTCGCAGGCCAGCCAGGCCTGGGTGCAGTTGTTACGGGCAGGACCCAATGCGAAGGATGGAGATTCCTGGATGGCGGCGCACTGGAACGCCCAGGCCATCGCTCGCGAAAGGGAACTGCTAACCCAAACCGTCGAGTCTCTGGCCCGGGAATTGCTTGTCAGGCAAGGAGAACTCCAACAGATCGCGTCCTCGAAAGAATCCGATCTCAGCACCGTTGAAACGCTGCAGCGGGAACTCTCCGAACGGCAGAAGAAAATCGAGGAACTGGCCGGGAAGAAGGAGCCGCCTCGTCCCGGGTCTGACCCGGCCATGGTGCAGGCGCTGCAAGCTCAACTCGAGCAGCGAGATAAGAAAATCGAGGAACTGACCAATCAGCTTGAGGCGCTCAAGCGGATCGACCAGGAAATGCGAGAAAAAGCCAGACCCGTGCGGCCGCCGGCGCCGCCCGCTCCGCTCCCGCTCGAAGGGGAGCCCAAACCCTGAATGAGGAATGCCATGGACAAAGAAAAGATTCTCGTGATCGACGACGACGAAGGGTTGCTGCATCTCCTGAAGATGCGGCTCACGTCCATGGGCTTCGCCGTCACCACCTGCACGACCGGCCAGGAGGCCTTTGCCGAGGCCAGAAAAGGCGTGTTTGATCTGGCCATTACCGACCTGCGCTTGAAGGGCGAAGACGGCTTGATGGTCACGGAGGAGCTGCTCCGGATTCATCCCGGCCTGCCGGTCATCATCCTCACCGCGCACGGCAGCATCCCGAACGCGGTGGAGGCGATGCAGCGGGGCGCCACGGGGTACCTGACCAAGCCGTTCGACGACAAGGAACTGAAGGCCAGTTTGGAGAAGGCCTTGTCCCAACAGCGGATGAGCCGGGAAATTCAGCGGCTCAAGCTGCTCGTCAAAGAACTGTACGGAATGGAAAACGTCGTCGCGCGGAGCCCGCAGATGCAGCGGCTGTTCCAACAGATCGCACAGGTGGCCGACACCGATGCAACGATTTGTCTGTTGGGCGAAACCGGAACCGGGAAAGAAGTCGTGGCCCGCGTGGTCCATGCCAACAGCCGCCGCGCCCAAGGGCCGTTCATCGCCTTGAACTGCGCGGCGATTCCCGAAACCCTCTTCGAGAGCGAGCTGTTCGGGCACGTCAAAGGCGCCTTCACCAACGCGCACGCCGCGAAGAAGGGCCTGTTCCAAAGCGCCAACGGCGGGACCCTGTTTCTCGACGAGATCGGGGAAATGCCCCTCTCCATGCAGGTCAAATTGCTGCGCGCCGTGCAGGACCGGGAAGTCAAAGAAGTCGGTGCGGACCATACCACGAAGGTCGATGTGCGCATCATCGTCGCAACCAACCGGGATCTGGGCGAAGCCGTGAAGTCGGGCACGTTCCGCAGCGATCTCTATTACCGCGTGCAGGTGGTTCCCCTGGTCATTCCGCCCCTCCGGGAACGGCGGGACGACATTCCCGTGCTGGCCCATCATTTCCTGAAGCAATCGGTCGGCCGAACCAACAAGAACGTGACCGGGTTCACCCCCTCCGCGATGCAGAAGCTCGGCATGTACCATTGGCCGGGCAACGTGCGCGAGCTGGAAAATGCGATCGAAAAGGCCGTGATCATGTCGCGCCAGGACCTGATCACGCCGGATCTCCTGCCTTCCATCACCGCGGTGACGGAGGCCCCGCTCAAGCCGCTGACCGAGGCGAAGGAGGACTTCGAGCGCAACTACCTGAAAAGTGTTCTGCAACTCACCAACGGCAACATTTCGCGCGCCGCCCAATTTGCAGGCCGGTATCGGGCTGATTTTTACAAGATGCTCAGAAAATACGGCTTGCATCCCTCCACGACCAAGAGCCGCATCGAGGGAGAGGTGGAGGAGGTGGCGGAAGAGTTCGAAGCCGGAGAAGAAATTATCCAGTCGTAACCGGCTGTGGGCCGGTGACTAGGAGCCTGTCCGGCATTGCCGTTCGTGACGAGGTGAAGGAGGTGCTGGCAGATGCACGGCCGCAGGCCACGAAAAACCGGAGGCGTATTCGCTGGAATCGGGACCCATTGCTCTGCAGAATGCAATGGGTGCCCCGGATTTTTCTGGGCCGAGAACAAAGCACACCCGCCAGGCGGGTACCCGCGGTACATCGTTCGCCGTAGTAGAAAGGTCAATGTTGGACAGGCTCCTAGCCCAAGGTCGTCCACATCCCCTCCAGATGGCTCCAGAAGAGTTTGGCCTCCGCTTGGCAGAGGACCAAGGGAGTCGTCTGCCCCGTCAGAAACACCTTGACGGTCCACTCATCTTGGTAGACCTGCCGTTCGCAGTAGAGGATGCGATGGAGATTGATGGTTCGATTGCCGAGGTGAATGAGGGGTTTGGTTCCGTCCACAATCCCAGGTCCGCGAATTCAAAGCAATGTGGCTAGCGAGAGGAATCGAACCTCCAACCCGCGGTTTACAAGTTCAGAACATACCCTACCTGAGCTGATCCAGCAAGATTTATCGTCTGAAAAAATCAGGGATTCCGAGAAGCCATCATCATGATGGAGGGGCGTAGTTTGGCCTGTTCTGGTAGCAGTGTGGTAGCAGAATTACTGTTTCTTGAACAGAGTCTTGTGCGCCTCATCAACGAGGCTACCGAAAGGAATGATTCGTACTCTCAATTGGCCGTATTCATTTTCCGCTGGAAAGGTGCCGTCATCGCAACGAACTCGCCAAAGGAAGGTATAGTCGCCAGGATCAGCTTTGAGCGCTAGTGCTCCGATTCGTACCCTCTCCTTCTTAAATATGGGTTGCGAAATGAGGGTTCCGTAGACTGTGTAGTTTTGTTCTCCGATTGTGATCTCGTCTGTTTTGCTTAGATTGCCAAGATAAGATGCAGAAGTAGTCCTAGTAAACGCCTCGGGTACAAGAACGATATTTCGATAATCGCGAACTGTTTGTTCCCCCTCATTAACAACGATGAATTGTATTTGGTCTAATGGAGGATTTGTGAATACAGCCAAGCCATCCTCGTCGGCACCTGAAATGTAAAGTTGTAGAGTCGTCTTCGGCAAGGTACCAGAGGCTGGTCTTGGGTGGTGACCTCGAAGAACCAATTTATCTGGAGCATCGAAATGGCGAATCTGCGCCGTTTCGAGAATAAGAGGATCGTGGTCGTGAAGAGCATTTAAGAATATAAATCCCTTCTTGTCTGCGGTCTCGCCTGTGAGAATCCATAAGTTCATATCTGATTCCCAGGAACCTGTATCAGGGTCGTCTCTTCTCGGCAGAGGTACAAATTGAAGGGTGCGACCAATATTTTTTCTAAATTCACTTCGATTCATAGTGGGACGGGATCATAGCGGCATAGTCGCTTTCTGTCCATAACCGGAGGTTTCCTAGTTCTCC
>DATIBM010000367.1:0-6701 GCA_035457545.1 Nitrospiraceae bacterium | reverse complement strand
ATTAACGAAGTCCCGGAGCATCGCTTTGCCGACGGTGGTCTCGCCGGCCAAATAGGCATTGATGGCCTCGATAAAGAGTGCTTCCCGGAAACGAGCATCGCGTTGCACACGCGCCGCCACTGTGTCCTTAAATTCGCGTGTCAGTGCCATGGTACCCTCCGTCCCATCTATCCCTTCTTGCTAGCCTTGCGACGCCGATAGTCCGTCCATCGCGCTTGCGCCGCTTCGATCGCTTGTTGCTGCCGTTGCTTGCTGCTTCCCCCAAGCAGAAGCACAAGCTTGTCACCATCCTTACCGAAATAAACCCGGTAGCCAGGTCCAAGGTCGATTTTCCGCTCGAAAATGCCTCCCCCGACACCTTTCACACTCGACCAGTTGCCCATCGAGGTTTGGGTGAGGGCTGCAGTTACCTTGGCGGCCGCAGGTGGATTGAGTCCTTCATACCAGAGAGCAAAAGGTGACCGACTTTGCGGATCGACATACTCAAGCAGCCGAATTTCGAATTCCATGTAAGGTAACATATACGTTACCATCATCTCACGTTGAAAGGCAACTGAGCATGGGCTAAGGCCGGATTATGTGTTCAGAGAAGGGCTGAGGGATGACAGGAAGTGCTGAGGACTGAGTGCTGAGTTGTATAGCCCGAATGCGAAATGAGAAATGTGGACCATCAGCCGACAAGAGGGTGCACAGGTGGTTCCCGGCTCCTTTCCTGTGCAGGGTTCTATTGTCCTTTGGTTGTTGTGTTCGCCTTTTCTCCTCACACCAACCTGAGCGGGCTGCCGTCTGGCCTGTATGAGGAGAGGACCTCCCCGACCCAATAGACCGGATCGTTCGGATCGTCCTCCTGATTGTTCTGCCACACCGGCACGGCGATACAGCGCCCTTCGTCGCTGTGTTGCCGGAAGGCTTCCTCCGTCAGGGCCAAATGCACGTCCCTCCGGCATTCCGGGCAGTGCCGAATGCCTTCGACGTCGGTCGGCTGGAGGCGATCCCACAGCTTCGGACACTTGAAACGAAAGGCGCATCTGATTTTGGCTTCTTCATTCCAGGTCATGGGAACCTCCGAAATTCGCAGCGGCAGTGCTGACTTGGAGGAATTGAAAATGTGAAATGTGGAATGAGTAATTGTGGGAGAAAGGCCTGAGAGGGAGTAAGCGTCACTCGTCATTGGTCAATCGTCATTCGTCAATGTGCATGGCGAAAACTTAACAGGGCTTCTTGCCGTACTTCCGATCGAATTCCTGCTGTTCCATCTGCTTCCGCATGTTGCCGATGTCCAGGAACAGTTGCCGTTGCCGGAAGTAATCGAATTGTTCCACGCTCCCGGTCGGGGCCTTCACGTTCCCTTTCGAGTCGTAGAAGGTGCCGGCACCGACCACCGTCCCGGTCACCAAACTCCCGACCAGCATGCCCAAGACGAACTGTTTCATGGCGCCCTCCTTTGTGGATGGTGGGTCAGCGTCCTTCGATGCGCCAGCCCTGCCCATAGGGATTATTGGGTGAATCGTATCGGTAGGGGCTCCCGGCGCCGAACCGGTTGTTGATGGAATCCGTCGAAAACGGTGAGCCGTAGCGGCCGAATTGATTGCTGGTTGAATCGGGATCGAACTGGTTGGCGCTGAGCTTGCCGCGGTACTGGCCCTGTTGGTCGTACAGTCGCGGCGCCTCGGTGGCGAAGGGGTTCGTGACGGATCGGTTGCTGAAGGGACTGCCGTAGGGGCTGAATGGGTTGTTGATGCCGTTCGGTGCGAAGGGACTGCCCTTGCCGAACAGATTCGCGGTCGAGTCCAAGGCGAAGGGATTGGCGCTCAGGTTGCCGAGATCCTCGGCCTGAGACGCGACGGAGCCGAATAGGATGAACAGGACTGTGAGCCAGAGTGGCGGCATGGTGTCCTCCCTTCCAATTGTCCCATACAAGGCTATTCTAGAGCCGCCCTGTGACATCTGGGGTCACAGCAGAGGGACCGGATTGGAAATGCCGAGGGCCTTTCTTGTCAAGAGCTTGCGAGGCGCCGGCCAGGCTTCGGCCTCCGCCATTGTGACATCCGGGGTCACGCCAAGAAGTGCTCAGTGCTGGGTGCTGAGGCGTGAATGAGGAATGTGAAATGAGGAATGTGAAATGCTGATGACAATTTGTCGAACTGCATCGGACCGGCTATCTACGCGCGGGGCTTGGGGCAGTCGGTTCCAGGTTGCCGTGCCTTGCACAACTGGTATCGGCCGTTCTCCGCCCAATATCTCAACGACTCATACACGTCGGCCCAGGAGTTGAACGACTCGGCATCGAGCCTCTTCGCCCCTACCCGCCGGTCGACGATGGCTCTCAACACCTCGCCGGTTTCGGCATCGGTCACCTTGGCTTCGATCACGGCCTCTCCCGTAAACGCGGGTTTGCCTGTGGCGAGGTTTTTGAGCAGCGAACCGGCCGCCCGCGCATTCGTCGGCGCCGGGACCGCCGACACGACATCTAACATCGGCCAGGACTCTTCGAGATGGGTCATCGCGACCTGCGCCCGCAAGGTGCTCGGGCCGGGTTTATCGACCATCTCGTAGTCTTTGGAAAGCTCCTGGTAAATCAATGCATAGAACGTATCGGCCATGAGTTGCGCTTGAGCCTGTGAGATCCCGCGCATCTTCGACTCCGGACCGCGGAAGATCAGCACCGGATCCAGCAGGATCTTCGTGTACGAGTGGGGCGGGAGCTGGGCGACCGTGGGATTCTTGTAGATCAGCAACGATTCTCCTGCGCTCTCGTTGCCCTCCGTCATCACCGGATACAGATCCTTGAGAAACCCCAGCCGCTCCACCGTCCGCGCCTGTTTCGTCGCCGGGCATCCATACAGGAGAAGGACCATCCCGACCAGTAGAACGGCGTGCAGGGCTGTTCTCCGGCTCTGAAGCCGTTTCATGGGGGGTGAAGCTTACGAGGGTGCGCGCGAAGATTCAATCCAAGCCACGGGAGACATCTTGCCGCATTTCGGCTTCTGTCGATGTGAGGACGGGGGGTGGAATCGGCGCCAGGAGCGGAGAAAAGCCGGGAGGGACGCCGCCTGTTGCTTCCCTTCTCAGAGAGGAGTAGGTTTTTGTCGGCTTCGCTGCTTTGCAAAGGAGGTTCCCATGAACCAACTCCGGCTCTTCGCCTTGACCGTTGCGCTGCTGCTCTCGTTCACGACCCCGGCCTTGTCCGAACTGCTGGCCCTCTTGAACTATGAGAGTAAGCCGAATCAGCCGGTGAGACGAGAAGGGATCGCGATCATGGAGATCGATCCCGAGTCGCAGGACTTCGGGGAAATCCTGATGGAAATTCCGCTGCCGCCCGATCTCGTCGCTCACCACATCTTCTTCAACCGCGATCGGACCAAGGCCTACATCACCGCGCTGGGGAAGAGCATCCTGCACGTGGTGGACCTCACGAAGTTCCCCTACCGGCTCCACGCGATTGACGTGCCGGATTGCCAGGTCGGCGAGGATCTCGTCGTGTCGGAAGATAACAAGACCTGGTACCTCACCTGCATGGGTTCGAGCACGGTCATCATGGGAGACGCCGTCAAGGACCGGCCGATCAAGACGATCCGTGCGTCTGGGCCGGCCGACGCCTTTATCCTGTATCCGCACGGCATTGCGATTCACAACGGCATCGACCGGGTGCTCATTACGAGCACGGTCAAGCCGGATATGTCGGAACAGGGCGACACGGTGACGGTGCTGGAGGCCAAGACCGGCAAGGTGCTGTCGACGCACAAGCTGGCCTCGAAACCGGCTCCCGCCAAATCCGCCCCCGTCGAGATCATGTTTGCTCCGAATGCCGACCCGCCGGTGGTCCACATTACCAATATGCTCGAAGCGACGTTGTGGGCCGGAATCTGGGATCCCAAGACCAAGACATTTTCTTTCAAACAGGTCGATGACTTCGGTGCAAGAGAACAAGGGATGCCGCTGGAAATGCTCTATAACGCCAAGGGCGACCGGTTGTACGTCACCACGGCCAAGCCGGGGTTCGTGAATCTGTATGACAACAGCGATCCGCGGCAGCCGAAGTTTCTGAAAGCCATCCCCGCCGCTCCCGGCGCCCACCATAGCGTGCTGTCTCCGGATGAGCGGTATCTGTTTGTCCAGAACAGTCTGCTGAACCTGGAAGGCATGAGCGATGGGTCGATCACCGTGATCGATCTGACGCAGGACAAGGTCCTGGGCAGCATCGATACCTTGAAAGCGCAGGGGTTCAACCCCAACTGCATCATGCTGCTGCCGAATCATTTTCAGCAGGGCGGCTTCCGTACAAGCGCTCGCTAGTGGCCCGCCCCTCACCGCCTCCTCTCCCCACGGGGGAGAGGGCAAGGGAGAGGGGAATGAGGTCATAAGGAACGGGAAGGCGGCGCAATCTTGTGGTGAGAAATCAGGAATGTGAAAGGAGAAGTGAGGAACTTAGGATAAGGAAAGGGAAATGAGAAATTTGAAGTGAGCAATGAATGGGCCTCAAAACCCTCGAAGGCTCAAGATGTCTTGCGTTCTGCGTCAGGCTGAGGTGGAGCCGTTCTCGGAGGTGGAGAGGACGGACCCTCAATCGGCAGCGTGATGTGGAATGTCGTCCCCACCCCTTCCTTGCTTTCAACCGCGATGGCGCCGCCATGGGCATCCACCACGTCCTTCACGATTTTCGTTCCGAGTCCCGTTCCCCCCACTTTGCGGCTGATCGCCTGGTAGGTGAAGAGGCTGTCCCGGACTTCGGGTGACATCCCCTTCCCCGTGTCGATGACCGAAAGCACGATGTGCTTTCCCGATTCATCGGTGCGGCCCTGCACGGTGACCGATCCACCCGAGGGCACTTCGGGGATCGCATTGTTCACCAGATTATAGATGGCGTTGAAGAGCCGGCTCTCATCGGCCCGAATCATCGGCAGGGCTTCGAGAGCCTCGGTGCGAAGCGTCACCCCTCGTTCGTCGGCCAGGATGCGGAGCGTTGCATAGACGCTTGAGACGACGTCGGCCAGGCGGCAGGGTGCAAACGTGGGGGCGCGCGTCAGGCCCTTGACGGAATCGGCGATCTCTTTGACCCGGTCGTGGATGCGACGGGATCCATGCCGGATCATTTCAATGAGTTCATGCGTCAGATCTCGACTGGGTTTGACGGCGCTCGCCGCTGGCTGCGGCAGTTTCGAGAAGCATTCGCTGAGTTCCTCTTCCAGAAGTCCCGCTCCGGTCACGATCGGCATCAGCATATTCTTGAGGTCATGCCCGATGTCTCCCAACACCCTCGCCACTTCGGCGAGCCGGTGTTCTTCCACCAGTTGGGCTTCGGTTCTGCGGAGCGCCTCTTCTTTCCTCTTGCGATCGACAAACAGTCCGATCTTGATCCCGATATCCGCCACCATGTCGAGGATATCCTGGTCCGGTTGACGACTGTCCCGGGAGAAAAATTCTATGACGCCGTACAGTTCCTCGCCCTTGCGCACGGGAAAGGCAAAGCCTCCGTGCAGGCCGACCCTCGCCGCCATCGGCGCGCGGCGAAACGTGGGGTCCGTGACCACGTCCGGAATCCAGATCGGCTTCCCGGCGGCCCAGGCGCGACCGATCAATCCCTCGCCGCGCTGGAACGTCCGTTCCCTGCTGTCCTGGACGAACTCGGTGGCCTCGACCTGCGGCGCATGCCAGAGGTCGATGAAACAGAGGACTTGCCTCTCTTCATCCAGACTCCAGAACATCCCCAATTCCCAGTCCAGGCTCTCGCCGATGGCTTGAAGCACGGCCTGACCTGCGTCCTTCAGGGTTGCGGCGTCGGCCAGGACCCTGGTCACGGCATATTCTGCGGCCAGACGCCGTTCCGAGCGTCTCGTTCGAGCCAGGGCTTCCCTGAGGTCGGCGACCATGAGTTCGTATCCACGGCCCGCATAGGCCAGGACCCACGCATAGGCGGCCAACCGCAGCAGATGCCAGAGCCACCATCCACTGTCCCATGGGGAAGAGAAGAGGAACATGATCTCGGCCAGTCCGAACAGGAAAGCCAGGCTGGCCAGAAGAGAGGTCTCCGGCCTCCCCGACTGTCGAAATTCTACCCAACATCCGGCTGAGCCGGCGAAGAACAGCAGGGCGGCCAGGCTGTTCATCACGATGGCGCTCGAGGTGAATTGGTCCTGATGGGTCATCGCGGGGACCAGTTCGGGGAACGAAAGCGTCCAGAGGCCGAGGACGATCGCACCCGCCGCTGCGCTGTTGGGGATCAGCCTGGACCAACGCCTGTCGGAACTCTTCGGAAGAAGCCAGACGAGCGCGTACCCGAATCCACCGCACAGGCTCGCCGCACTGCGCAAGAGGACAAACCCGTCGCCGGGAGGCGAGAGGGCATGGAAGACTTCGAGCAGGCCCATGCCGAGAAACCCCGCCGCGATGCCTTGTAGCTTCCCGCCGTCCCATTCGGCTCTCCGTGAAAATAGCAGCAGGGCCATCAGCACGGCCGCGAGCCCGCCCAACGCTTCCGCCGTGGAATGAAGCGGCAGGTTCACCCAGATTCGATGTGGCCACAGGGATCGGACGATCAGGCCGGAGAGGAGCGCTGCCGCCGCCATACCGACCAGGACGAGCATTGGCGCCGACTGTCGGGTTCTCATCATCAGACGCCCATGGTCCAAGGACGAGTCCGATGGCGGTCACGGACGGTGCCGGAGGAAGGCGAATCATCAGGCGGGGCGATGCGGACCGGA
>DATIBM010000366.1:0-17650 GCA_035457545.1 Nitrospiraceae bacterium | reverse complement strand
CCGCGACCTCATCCGGATTCGGAGACAGGAAATGGGTGAAGCGTTCCGCCGCGAACAAATAGGTGAAGAGCACCAGCACCAAGGTCATCAGCATGGCCAGCGACACCTTCCAGGACGCAACCTCATGAATGCGGGTCAGCGAGAGGATGGCCTGCGACGAGGTCACCCAGATGAAGAACAGGAAGATGACGGTGCCCTGGGATTCAAGGAGCGGAATGCGCAGGATGCCGTGCGTGCCCAGGAGGATCACCAGGGGGAGGAACAGCGTGGTGAAGAATCCTGTGGACCAGGTCAGGGGCGAGAACGGCCGGTCTTCTTCCTCCCGAGCGGGGTGGGGGAACGAGGGCTCTTGCCGGGCCTTATGAATGACGTTGCCGCAGTTGAGAAACACCGTGGCCTTGAAAATTCCGTGGGCGATGAGATGGAACACGGCTAAAGAAAACGCGCCGAGGCCGCATTCCATGATCATGTAGCCCATCTGTCCGATCGTGGAGAATCCCAGCGTCTTCTTGATGTCGTTCTGCGTCAGCATCATGGTGGCGCCCAGGATGGCCGTGAGCGTGCCGATGACGAAGGCCACGTGCAGCGCCGTCGGACTCAGCCCGTACAGCGGCGCCAGCCGGTTCATCAAAAAGCCTCCCGCATTGATGATGCCCGCATGGAGCAGTGCGTGGACCGGGGTCGGCGCGTAGAGCGAGCTGGGCAGCCAGACATGGATCGGAAACTGCGCCGATTTGCTCATCCCTCCGAAAAAGATGAGCAAGGCCACGGCGGTGGCGCCGTCGATGTCCAGCCCCGGCAGGAACGCAAGAGCAACGGGAGCGGCAGCCGCGCGGGCGAAGAGGTCCTGGAACTCGATCGTGCCGTACAGGGAATAGGCGAGCGCGATCCCCGCCAGGAACGCCACATCGCCCACGCGCAGGAACCAGAAGGTCTTGCAGGCGCCCTCCAGGGTGGCCGCATGCGCATGGTTGTGCGCCAAGAGGAAGAGCAGCCAGGAGAGGATCTGCCAGAAGACGAACAGCATGAGGAGATTGGCGCTCGAGACCATGGAGAGCAGCACGAAGGTCGTGAAGGCGATCAAGCCCATGTATCGGCGATAGTGCCGATCCTGATACATGTAGCGGCTGGAGTAGAGATAGATGATCGTCGAGACCAGACTGATCAACGCCATCAGCACGGCACCGAGCCGGTCGATATGGAAGCCCAGCGGCAGCGTGAACCCCGCGAGTCCCGTCGGGTCATACAGTCTGACGGTGAGCGGTCCATCGGCGGAGACCAGTCCCAGGGTTGCGATCGATCCCAGGAAGGCTGCCACGATCGGCAGGGCCCCAAGCCTGACGTGCTGTTCCTCCTGCGCGCGGTCGCCGGCGGCGATCAGCAGGACCGTCAGCAGGGGCAGCAACGGGACGGCAATCAGCCAGACCATCGGCGGTTCCAGCCCCTGTTGCGGCAGAGGAGGGTCATGGGGCGGTGGAGGTCCATGGGTTTGAGGGTACTCTCATCGCAGGGCGATTGCCCCATAAACACAAAAAGCCAGCCTCCCTTCCGCGAAAGGAACAGGAGCGGGCTGGCTTGTACTGCGACCGGCCTCTCCCACAATCGGCAGGAGAACCGGCTGCCCTACAACCTCAGGCGATCGGCCTCGTCGCACGGCTCCCTCTGTCTCGCACCCTGTCGCACAAGGCAGAAACGGATGGCACCGCCGACTCGCACGGTCACAAACAGGCACCGTTATATTCTTCCGCCTCTTTCAGGGTCAAGGGAGCCGGCCCGCCGTTTCGTCCCGCTCTGTCAGCCGATGGACCATCGGTCATGTCGGCCCGTCGATGGACAGCACGCACCGTTGTGCTCTCCGGGAGGCCTCTGCATAATGCGCCAATCCAGCCGGAAAGGGATCGGTCATGCCGAGTCATCAGAAGGGAAGAGGGACCAAAGGCGAGGTGGAGGCGGCCGTCAGGAATGCCATCATTAAATTCGAGCAGGAATTCATGGGGCGGGGACCGGACGACGTCCGTGCATTCATCGTCCGAGACATTCTTCTGGTCCGGTTGAAGGGGGTGCTGACGCCGGCGGAACGCCAACTCGCAAAGACCGCCGAGGGGATCGACATGGTGAAACGGCTGAGGCAGAATCTCATCGCCCAAGGACGGGACCGTCTGTGCGAGCAAGTGGGCGAGATCACGGGTGCGAAGGTGATCGCCCTCTTTACGGACATCGACACCTACGTCGGCGAACGGGTCCTGGTCTTCACCTTGGACCGCGATATCGAAACGGCTTTCCAATAGCCCTGCGCTGGATATACTTGGTTCAACAGGCTTTCGGCGCCGCCGAGCTTGGTTCCGGAGCGAGTAAAAAGCGGAGGGGCGATGAAAAAACTCATCCTGGGCGTCAAACGATTTCAGACCGAGATTTTTCAGCAGAAGCAGACTCTGTTCCGGCAACTGGCCAAACACCAGCATCCCCGGGCCCTGTTCATCACCTGCTCCGACTCGCGCATCGATCCCTGTCTCTTGACCCAAACGGAACCGGGAGAGCTGTTCATTCTCCGCAATGCCGGGAACATCGTCCCCTCCTACGGGATGAACGTGGGGAGCACGACCGCGACCATCGAGTATGCGGTCGGGGTCCTGGAGGTCAAGAACATCATCGTCTGCGGACATACGGACTGCGGGGTGGTGAAGGCGCTGTTGGATCCGAAACAGGTGGAGAAGCTCCCGGCGGTCAAGGCCTGGTTGGGCCAGGCCGAAACAACGCGCCGCATCGTGGAGGAGAACTACAGGCACCTGCAAGGGGACGCGCTCCAGGTCGCGACCACCCAGGAACATGTCCGCAGCCAGATCGAGCACCTGCAGACGCATCCCACTGTCGCCGCCAGACTGCGGAAGGGCTTCCTGCACCTGCACGGCTGGGTCTATTCGATTGCGACCGGCGATATCTGGGCCTACGACGCCAAGCGCGAGATCTTCGTTTCCTTGGACAAATTGGCGGCCTGACGGCGGCCATGCCCCGCCTTTCCGCACCTGGCTGGAGAGAGGGGCGGCATGGTACAAGGGGTTCATGGCCGCCCTTGCTGCCCCACCCTCAACCGGGTCACCTCCCAGCATCGCCGACCGGATCGCAAGGATCGATTGGACACACCTGGCGCGTGAGCTCGATGCGCAAGGCAGCGCGGTCCTGGCCGAACTCCTTTCGCCGAAGGACTGTGAGGGGCTGATCGCGCTGTACTCCCGTGAGGAACTGTTCCGCAGCCGGGTCGTGATGGAACGGCATGGCTTCGGGCGGGGCGAGTACAAATATTTCGCCTCTCCGCTGCCGGCCATCGTCGCGGAGCTCCGGTCGGCGCTGTACCCGCGCCTCGTTCCGATTGCCAACCGATGGAACCGAGACCTGGGCCTCGATATCCGCTATCCGGCTCGACACTCGGCCTTCCTTGATCGCTGCCATCGGGCCGGACAGACCAAACCGACGCCGCTCTTGCTTCGGTACGAAGCGGGCGATTACAACTGCCTGCATCAAGACCTCTATGGAGAACAGGTGTTTCCGCTCCAGGCGACGATTCTCCTCTCCCAACCGGGACGAGACTTTGAAGGCGGTGAGTTCGTGCTCACCGAGCAGCGCCCGCGCATGCAGTCTCGGCCGGAGGTGGTGCCGCTTCGCCAAGGGGACGCCGTGCTGTTCGCCGTGCATGCCCGTCCCGTGCGGGGGACTCGCGGTTTCTATCGGGTGACCCTGCGACATGGCGTCAGCTGCGTCCGCTCGGGCCGGCGGTATACGCTCGGCATCATTTTCCACGACGCGCAGTAAGGTCGGCACGCAGTAGAATCGCATTGGTTCTGGTCTCGGGCGTCCTAGCCCAGGAGAAGAGCGGGAACAACGGATCATTCAAATGACAACGCGCCGAACGCTTGAAGCCCTCCGATTCGACAACACCTACGCGCGGTTGCCGGAGGCCTTCTACGCCAAGCTCAGCCCGACCCCGTTTTCGACGCCGCCCTATCTCGTCAGCTTCAATCCTGCGGCGGCCGCGCTGATCGATCTCGATCCCGAGCAAGCGGCCCGGCCTGAATTCGCCGGCGTCTTCGGCGGAAGCCTGCTCGTGTCTGGCATGGAGCCGCTGGCGATGTTGTACGCCGGCCATCAGTTCGGCGTGTACGTGCCGCAACTGGGCGACGGGCGCGCGATTTTGTTGGGCGAAGCGGTGAGCGACTCCGGCATGCGGTGGGATTTGCAACTCAAGGGGGCGGGGTTGACGCCGTTTTCCCGCGACGGCGACGGGCGGGCCGTGCTCCGTTCGACCATCCGTGAGTACCTCTGTTGCGAAGCGATGCAGGGGCTGGGTATTCCGACGACGCGGGCCCTCTCGATCGTTGGCAGCGACGACCGTGTCTATCGCGAGCAGATCGAAACCGGGGCGATGCTGCTCCGCATGGCGCCGTCCCATGTCCGGTTCGGCACGTTCGAGGTGTTTTACTACCGCCAACAGTATGACCAGCTCAGGATCTTGGCCGATTACGTGATCGAGCAGTTCTATCCTCATGTGATGAACCGCGCCGAGAAGTATGCCGAGTTCTTTGCGGAGGTGGTCTCCCGGACCGCAGAATTGATCGCCCAATGGCAGGCGGTCGGCTGGGCGCACGGCGTCATGAACACCGACAACATGTCGATTCTCGGGATCACGCTCGATTACGGACCCTACGGCTTCATGGACGACTACGAGCCCGGGTTCATCTGCAACCACTCGGACCACAACGGCCGCTATGCGTTCGACCAGCAGCCCTATATCGGTCTCTGGAATCTCAGTTGCCTGGCGCAGGCGCTGTTGCCGCTTGCTCCGAAGGAGGCGCTGAAACAATCGCTCGACAGCTACTCCTCCATTTTCGACCGGCACTGGTTGACGCGGATGCGCCGCAAGCTGGGCCTGGTGCAGGAACGAGCCGACGATGCCGTTCTTGTTTCCGATCTGTTGAATCTGATGGCGGCGAGCCGTACCGACTACACGAGGCTGTTCCGTTCCCTCTGTGAATTTTCGCCGGGCGACGCCGGACGCACCGACTCGATCCGCGACCAGTTTTTGGATCGAGAGGGATTCGACCGCTGGGCGGAGCGATACCGGACCCGGTTGCGCGAGGAAGAAAGCCGGGACGAGGATCGGCGGCGACGCATGCGGCGGGTGAATCCGAAGTACGTGCTGCGGAACTATCTGGCGCAGGTGGCGATCGAGAAGGCGCAACAGAAGGAGTATGCCGAGATCGATCGACTTCTGACGATTCTCCACCATCCCTTCGACGACCATCCAGGCATGGAGTCCTATACGCTCCCTCCGCCCCACTGGGGCAAGCACCTCGTCGTGAGTTGCTCGTCCTAGCCATACCGCTGGCCGCGTCAATGCGAGGGCTTCCATGGACCTTGTCGCTAACTCGATGCTAGGCTGACGCATGCTGCGCAAAGAACGACTGGCAGGATTAACCATCCGCCTAACCGGTGGCAACGACGGCAAGGGTGGAGGAGACGGGCCGCTCGTCATCTTGCTCCACGGCTTCGGCGCGCCGGGGGACGATCTGGTGTCCTTGGCCGGCGCGATGGAGGCGCCGGCCGGTACCAGATTTCTTTTTCCCGAAGGGCCGCTCTCGTTGAATTTCGGCTTTGGCGATGCCCGCGCCTGGTGGATCATCGACATGAACAAGATCGCCCAGGACCGGGCGGCCGGCCGCCATCGCGATCCTCGGATGGAAGTCCCCAAGGGCCTCGCGCCGGCCCGCGAGCAGGTCTTGGCGCTGTTGGATGAGGTTGACCGGAGGCTTGACGTCGATCCGGGCCGGACGGTGATCGGCGGGTTTTCCCAAGGAGCGATGCTGGCCTGTGACGTGGTCTTGCGAACCAGCCGGCCCTTTGCAGGTCTGATCATGCTATCCGGCACACTCTTGTGCCGGCACGAATGGGAGCCTCTCATGCCGGCGCGCCGAGGCCTGCCCGTCTTTCAGAGCCACGGGACGCACGACGATCTCCTGGCCAATCGGTTTGCCGAAGAGTTGCGCGACGGCCTCATCGATGCCGGCCTCTCCGTGGACTGGACGTCGTTCCGCGGCGGGCATGAAATCCCGGAGCCGGTCGCGAGGCGGACCGGGTCCTATCTGCGCAAGGTGCTCCTGAAGCTATGAGCGATCTGCAGGCGGTTCATCTCGCCGGATCGGACGGCAAGCTGATCCGATGTGACCGGATCGAGGGAATGGGTCGCCAAATTCTCTTCATCACCGGCTTTCTCTCCAAACGTTGGGGCAACAAGAGCCAGGCGTTGGCTAAGTGGTGCTGGGAGCGAGGCTGGGGCTTTTGCTGTTACGACGTGCGGGGGTTCGGGGACTCTGAGGGCACGTTCTCGGACTATTCGCTTTCCGATTGGATCGCCGATGCACGGGCCGTTGTTTCCCTGCTCCAGGACGGGCCGAGGCTCACGATCGTCGGTAATTCGATCGGCGGCTGGATCGCCTGGTTGATCGCGCAGGACTGTTCGATCGTGGAGAGACTTGTGCTGATCGCGCCGGCATTCAACATGATGGGTGAACGGGCGAAGGAGATTTCCGTCGAGCGGCGTGACCGATGGAAGACGACCGGTTGGATGCCCTGGGACGATGATCCGCTCCACAAGGACTGGCCGCTCGCCTGGCAATGGGTTGAGGAGAGCGAACGGTACTGGGCTGAGTCGTTCCTGAAGCTCCAGCGGGTCAAGACGACGATTCTCCACGGACTACAGGACCGGGTCATCCAGCCGGCCGGCAGTTGGCGTTTCGTCGGGGAAGTACTGCGGCGGGATCCCAAGTTTCCGATTGAGCTGCTGCTCAAGACTGGCGATCATCGATTGAGCAGTCCGGAGCATGTGGACACATTGCGCCACTTGGTCACCGGCGAATAGTAAGAGAATCATGTTGGTCCTGATCCATAAAGCCTGTGGCGACCCAGCGTTGGAAGAATCTCCTGTCGGCGAGGTCTGCGCGATGCCCATCGACCGGTTTCCCTTCGCATGTTTCAGTTGCCTGGAAGAGATGACCGACGAATCCGATATCAGACTGTCCGAAGATCTCATGATCGGACTCTCGCCATTAGGATAGTCCTCCATCCTTGATTATTGTGAATCGCGGTCGGCTTTTGTTATGTTGAGCCTCCCCGTTTATCCATCGCAGCGACAACCGAGGAACCATGGCCACAAACGATAAGCAGGTGATCTTCTCTTTGGTCGGGGTCGGCAAGGTCTATCCGCCGAAGAAGCAGGTGTTGCGGGATATTTATTTGGGCTTTTATTACGGCGCGAAAATCGGCGTGCTGGGCTTGAACGGCGCCGGCAAGAGCAGCCTGCTCCGGATCATCGCAGGCGTGGATCAGAATTATACCGGCGAGGTGGTCCGATCCAAAGGGTACAGCGTCGGGCTGCTTGAACAGGAGCCGCAACTCGATCCCCAAAAAACGGTCAAGGAGGTCGTCGAGGAGGGCAAGGCCGAATTGGTGGCGCTGCTCCATGAGTATGAGGCGATCAGCAACCGGATGGGCGAGGCCTCGCCGGACGAGATGGAGAAGCTCCTGGACAAGCAGGCGCAGTTGCAGGAGAAGATCGAGGCGGCCAACGGCTGGGAGCTGGAGAATCAGCTCGAGGTCGCGATGGACGCCTTGCGCTGCCCGCCGGCGGATCAGAAGGTCGGCGAGCTCTCCGGTGGCGAGAAGCGCCGGGTGGCCCTCTGCCGGTTGCTCATCCAAGAGCCGGACATTCTGTTGCTGGATGAGCCGACCAACCACTTGGACGCCGAATCGGTGCAGTGGCTCGAACAGCACCTCCAGCAATACAAGGGCACGGTCATCGCCGTCACGCACGATCGCTACTTCCTGGATAACGTCGCGGGCTGGATTCTCGAGCTCGACCGGGGCCACGGCATTCCGTTCCAAGGCAATTATTCGTCCTGGCTTGAGCAGAAACAGGACCGGTTGGAGAAGGAAGAGAAGGCCGAGTCCAAGCGCCGCAAGACCCTGGAGCACGAATTGGAGTGGATCCGGATGTCGCCGAAGGCCAGGCAATCGAAGGGCAAGGCGCGGTTGAACCGCTACGAGGAACTTGTCAATCAGAAGCAGGACGAGCGGGCGGAGGATCTCGAAATTTACATTCCACCAGGGCCGCGGCTCGGCGACGTGGTCGTGGAAGCCGTCGGCGTCAGCAAGGCGTATGGGGACCGGTTGCTCTACGAAAACGTGAACTTCAGCCTTCCGAAGGGCGGGATTGTCGGCGTGATCGGTCCGAACGGCGCCGGTAAGACCACGATGTTCCGCATGATCATCGGCAAGGAGAAGCCGGACACAGGGACGATCAAGATCGGCGACACAGTCAAGCTCGGCTATGTGGACCAGGATCGCAGCCTCGACGGCAACAAGACCGTGTACGAGGTCATTTCCGACGGGCAGGAGACGATCAAGCTGGGCAAGGTCGAGGTCAATGCGCGCGGCTATTGCGCCCGCTTCAATTTCGCCGGGACGGATCAACAGAAGAAGGTCAAGGAGCTGTCCGGGGGCGAACGCAATCGGGTGCACCTGGCCCGCATGCTGAAAGAAGGAGCCAACCTCGTCATTCTCGACGAGCCGACCAACGATCTCGACGTGAACACGTTGCGCGCGTTGGAAGAGGGATTGGAGAATTTCGCCGGCTGCTCGGTGATCAGCAGCCACGACCGCTGGTTTCTCGATCGTATCGCCACGCATATCCTCGCGTTTGAAGGGGAGAGCCGGGTCGTCTGGTTCGAAGGGAACTACAGCGACTACGAGGCCGATCGAAAGAAGCGCCTCGGCAAGGAAGCCGACCAGCCGCACCGAATCCGATACCGGAAGCTGACCAGAGGCTAGGTCGGAACACCGTCCGCGTAGAAGCGCCGACCCCGCTCCTCCGCGAAGCGAAAGCCGCCTCTGAAGCCTACCTACCGAAGAGGACTTGAATGCCACGACACGACCTTGCTAGCGTGCAGCCGCGCGCATGAGTAAAAGGACCAGGAGGTAGGGTGGTGTCGAAATCTCTTCCCCTGTGGCGCAATCGCTTGTCGATGGAGCCGCCGTTTCGCCTTCTCACCAGGGCCTTGCTGAAGATGTTGCCAATTTCTGTCAGGGCGAGGGAACTGTGGGATGTTTCGCCTCGGCCTGGGTACCTCTTAGGCCTGCTGAACGGGGCGGACCTGGCTCGTTACCAGGGGGTTCCCGAGATCTGCGCGCTGGAATTCGGAGTGGCCGGGGGACAGGGGCTGATTGCCCTTCAGTCCGAGGCCGAGGCCGTGGAACAGGAGACCGGCGTCAGGATCAAGGTGTATGGATTCGACCGCGGGACCGGCTTGCCGGACACAACCAATGATTACCGGGACCATCCGGACTATTGGAAACCGGGGGACTTCCCGATGGATGAACACCTGCTCCGGCCGAAGCTTCAGCCCCGCACCCAACTGATTCTGGGCGACGTGGAGGCCACCACCCAACAGTTCGTCGAGCGCATCCAGGACTCTCCGATCGGATTCGTCTCCTTCGATCTCGATCTTTATTCTTCGACCACCCACGCGTTTAGGGTGCTGACTCATCCGAAGAAGCGGATGCTCAGACAGGTTCCCCTGTATTTTGATGACGTCGTCGAAAGCTTCGTCAGCCACCGATTCGCGGGAGAGCTGCTCGCCATTGACGAGTTCAATGAACGGAATAAGACCGTCAAGATTGATCGGTGGCGAGGAGTGAAGTGCGGGCGGCCGTTCCCCGGAGAGGCCTATCTCGACAAGATGTATATCGCCTATGACCTCGACGCGATCAGCGCCGCGAAGCTGGAGCGTGAGGCCAGGCGGTTGCCGCTCGAAGGTCTCGTGTGATTGAGGCGCGCCAGCCGGCTGAGGCAGGAGACATTCCGCTGAGTCGGATGGCCAGCGCGGACCAACCTGTTATGTTCCACACTCGGTGATCCTCCGCAGGCTTGATGTCTGATATCCACGTTCAAGGTCTGGTCTTCGACTCTGGATGCCCTGTTTAGGCGCTCCTTGCTTCCCTCGCCGGTGAGCCAGGGTTTCTCACAGGTTTGTGTTTCTATTGCATGTTGTACAGAGTCAAGGTAAGTATGCGGCTAGCGACGGCGTGGCATACGAAGTGAGATTGTTAGGGGGCATGTTTGTGTGAGGAGGTTCATGAAGAAACGAGACCGGTCGCGACTCTTGATCATCAGCGCCCTGCTGCCGTTGATCAGCGCGGTGATTGCCGGCTGTTCGCAGATTCCACCACAGGCTGCGCCGACGCCGGCCGCCTCCGTCACTGAAGGAGAACCGCCGTTCTCCGTTCTCGCCGGCTCGTGGGAGTATGAGGAAGGGACGGCTGTCGTTCCGCTGGAGATCGACCGCAGCGGGATCGGGGCCTATCCCTATAAGGGCGGGCGATTGATCACCGACAGTTTGGACGATCATCACTGGCGCGGGCGCTGGCATCAACCCGAGAACGACCGGGAAGGAGGATTTGAAGTCACTCTCGCGCCTGACTTTTCGGAAGGGGAAGGCCATTGGTGGTACACCCGCATCGGTGTAAACCACGCGCCGACTGAGAAGGGTGGCACGTTTCGCCTCACGCGATCCGAACCATCCCCCGGTCCCCTTCCAGCCTTGACCGCCCGGTAAACCTTTTCTCCCCGCCGCCATTTCGGTATCATCGTGCTGCGCGCTGATCTGTTGATCCAACGCGCATCTCTTCATGACTAACGGGTAGGACCACACGACAGACGAGCAAGAGTTCGATCCAAGGCTGAGCCATGAGCATCGCATCGTCCAACTCTGCCAGGACCGTGGTGGTGACGGGCGCAGGCGGCTTGATCGGGAGCTATCTGGTCGGCAGCGCGTTCCGATGGGTGCCCGGTTGGCGGGTCGTCGGTCTCACAAGGCATGAACTTGACCTCATGGACCGATCGGCCGTGAGGGATTTGTGGCAACGGCTCAAGCCCGAGGCGATCGTCCATTGCGCCGCGATCAGCAAGGCTGTCGCCTGTCAGGACCATCCGGAACTGGCTCGACGGGTGAATGTCGAGGCCACCGGCCATCTGGCGGACCTGGCATCCGGTTCTGGCGCCCGGCTGCTGTTCCTGTCGACGGATCACGTGTTCGATGGACGGCAGGGGTCCTATACCGAAACAGATCCGGTGAGTCCGCTGACCCTCTACGGGGAGACGAAGGTGGCCGCAGAGCGCCTGGTCCTTGCGCACGAGCGGCATCTCGTCCTGCGCACCTCGCTTAACGCCGGGCTCTCGCCGACCGGTGATCGAAGCTTCGTGGAGGAACTGATCCTGGCCTGGCGGGTGCGACGGCCTCTCACCCTGTTCACGGACGAATATCGATGCCCCATTCCCGCCGCCGTGACAGCGCGGGCCATCTGGGAACTGATTCGCACGGCGCCGTCTGGGCTGTATCACCTGGCTGGCCAGGAACGATTGTCGCGGTGGGACCTCGGTCAGCTCATCGCATCGCTCTACCCGGAACTCGAGCCGTCGCTCAGACCCGGGACGCTTCGCGACTATGCCGGTCCTCCGCGCTCGCCGGACCTCTCGTTGAATTGTGACAAAGTCGGACGGCACCTGTCGTTTCAACTTCCCGGGTTTCGGGGCTGGCTGCAGCGACAACGTGGTAACCCGGTAAAGGATCTCTGGCGTCCTGACAATGAGGTGATCTGATGACCACGGATCCGTTGGCCCTCGTCCTTTGGGCCTATCTGGCCTCCGCGGCCGTCATGGCGCTCCTTTGGTGGATACAGCGGATCGTGCGAAATGCGTCGATCGCAGATGTGGGATGGTGTGTAACGCTGTTCGGTGTGGTCCTGTGGTATGCGATGCAGGTACCGGGGGCACCGGCGCGCCGGTTGTTGCTGGCGCTGTTGGCCGCCGGCTACGGGCTGCGCCTGGGCCTGGCGATCCTGTTCACGCGGGTGCTTGGACAGCCCGAGGATCCGCGCTATGCGCGGATCAGGCAGCAATGGGGGGCCGACAGCGAGCGGAACCTTTTTCTCTATTTTCAACTCCAAGCTGCGGCCGTGCCGTTGTTTTCCCTGCCCTTCCTTGTGGTCATGCAAAATCCCCGGCCAACCTTCAGCCTGTGGGAGTATGCCGGTGTCGGCCTGTGGCTGGCGGGGGTCATCGGAGAAACCGTTGCGGACGCACAGTTGGCCGATTTCAAACGGCAGCCGTGGAATCGCTCCCACGTCTGCCGGACAGGTCTGTGGTATTACTCGCGACATCCCAACTATTTCTTCGAGTGGGTGCACTGGTGGAGCTATGTGGTCATGGCTGTCGGCCTCCCCAACGGATGGCTGACATGGGTCGGGCCCGCCGCTATGGGTTGGGCGCTGCTCAAGGTGACCGGGGTGCCTCATGCGGAGGCTCAGGCGTTGCGCTCGCGGGGTGACGAGTATCGGCACTATCAGCTCACGACCAATGTCTTCATCCCCTGGTTTCCACGGCGCCACGGATGAAACGGACAAGCGTGAAATAGGAGCGGTGTATGGGGCAGCCGAATTGGGATGAACTGGCCGAGGTGGCGCTCGCTCGTGTTCGAGCGGCCGGGGCCGAGTATGGAGACATTCGCATCGTGGAGAGTCGCACGGAGACGGTCCGGGGCGAAGATCGACGGCTTGCCGAGGTTCGCGATAGCCGCGACGGTGGCTTCGGCGTCCGAGTGCTCTATCACGGGGCTTGGGGGTTCGCCGCCAGCGCCATTCGTTCGCTGGAAGAGGTCCCGCGGGTGGCGGAGCTCGCGGTCGAAATCGCCAGAGGGTCGGCCAGCTTGACGAGGGATCCCGTGAGACTGGCGGAAGAGCCGGTTCATCGCGATGTCGTCATGACGGCCAGGATCGTCGATCCGTTCGCGGTTCCGCTTGAGCAGAAAGCCGCGATGCTGATGGAGACGATGGAGTCGCTGCATCGGCAGTCGGGGATTGCGAGAAGTCGCGCGCAATTGTGGACGCGTCAGGACGTGAAGTTGTTCGTGTCGACGGAAGGCTCACGGATCCATTTCGATTTGTTGGCCGTGCAGGGCGAGTTGGAGGCGACCGCGGTCCATGACGGTCGTTTCGCCTCCCGGAGCTACAATACGCCCCATCTTCGGACTGGCTACGAATTGATCAACCAGGCCAACCTTGTGGCCGAGGCCCCGCGGGTGGCAGCCGAGGCTGTCGAAAAGGTAAAGGCGCCGGCGGTCCAAGCGGGAACGTATGACCTGGTGCTCGATCCCGAACATCTGTCGCTGACCATTCACGAATCCTGCGGCCATCCCAGCGAGCTGGACCGGGCGCTCGGCTATGAGGCCAATTATGCGGGCACGAGCTTCTTGACCACCGACAAGCTGGGAACCTTTCGCTACGGATCCCCGCACGTCACGCTCGTCGCGGACAATACCGAGCCGGAAACGCTGGCGGCGACCGGATATGACGATGACGGAGTTGCCTGTCAGTGCTGGGACATCGTGCGGGAAGGCCTGTTCGTGGGCTACTGCACCAACCGCGAGGTTGCCCCGAAGATCGGAGACCGTCGGTCTCGCGGCTCGAACCGGGCCGATAGCTGGGGCAGCGTTCCGATCGTGCGCATTGCCAATGTCGGGCTGCTCCCGGGCCGCGCTTCGCTCGACGATTTGCTGGCGGATGTCCGGCGCGGCATTTACATCGAAGGCCATGGTTCCTACAGCATCGACCAGCGCCGCTACAATTTTCAGTTCGGCGGGGACGCGTTTTGGCTGATCGAACACGGGAAACGGATCCACATGCTTCGCGATGTGGTGTACCACGACATCACGCCTGAGTTTTGGAATCGTTGCGACGGCGTGGCCAATGAGCGCTTCCGCCGGCGCTACGGGTTCATCACCTGCGGCAAAGGCCAGCCGGGGCAATCCGGATGGATGACGCATGCTGCCTCGCCCGCGCGGTTTCGCAGTGTGAGCGTGATCCGTGGGTCGGGAGACAAGACGCCATGAGTTCGGGCCTCACGAGCCGGCAGGAGTTTGAGTTTCTCACCGACCTGGTGCTGAAGCATTCGTCGGGGGACGATACGGTGATGTCCCTCTGGGATTCGATCGGCGGGACGACCCGGTTCGCCAACAACCAGGTCATCCAGAATGTCAATGCACGGCGAGTCACGTTGACGGTCACGGTGGCGTTCGGGCGCCGGCGGGGAACGGCGAACACGACCGAGCTCACTGCGGGCGCGGTCCAGGATGCCCTGAAGCGGGCGGAACGCATCGCCCGGGTGTCCCCCGAGGACCCCGAATACCTTCCGTCGCTTCCTCTGCAAACCTATCTGGCGGTGCCGAGCTGGCGGGCGGAAACTTCTTCCGCCGGACCGGCGCGCCGTCTGGCCGACGCGCGAAGGATGATCGAGATGTGTCAAGGGGAGGGTTTGAACGCCGCCGGTATTGTGGCAACCAGTGATGGAATTGCAGCGCTCTCTACGAGCCAGGGATTACGGGCGTACGAGCCACGGACGGAGGCCCGCTTCAGCGTCACCGTCATGGACGGTGACGCCAGCGCCTCGGCCTCCAATACCCATCGATCCTGTGACCAACTTGGCGTCGAAGAGCGGACCCGCCTGGCCATCGGCAAAGTCAAACGTGCCGGAAGTCCTAAGCCGCTCGCCGCCGGACGCTATACCGTCGTGCTTGAGCCTTCGGCCGTGGCCGGGTTGCTGAGTTGGATAATCTGGCTGCTGGATGCCAAGTCATACGAGAAAGGCACCAGTCCGTTCAGCGGCAAGCTGGGACAGCCACTGATCGATCCTCGATTGAATCTGCACAATCTGCCGCTGCACCCGGATCTGTTGGGGACGAGTTTCGACTCGGACGGTGTGCCGAGCCGCGAATCGTGGTGGATTCAAGACGGGGTGCTTCGGCAGCTCGCCTATGATCGGTTTACGGCCCACACCAAGGCCGTGCCCCCCATCAGCTTACCGGAGGCGCCCTGTCTGTCAGGGGATGGAATCGGTGACGATCTCATCGCGACAACTGAACGAGGCATCTTAGTCAGTAACTTCTGGTATCTCCGCGTCGTCAACCACACGGATCTCACACTGACGGGTATGACACGGGATGGAACATTCTTGATCGAAGACGGCAAGGTTGCCGGGGCGGTTCACAACTTCCGCTTCCACGAAAGCCCTTTGCGGGCCTTTTCAAATCTCGACGAGTGCACCCACCCTGCGGAAGCCGTCACGGCTGAGACGGGCAAGATGTTGGTGCCCGCCATGCGGATCCGAGACTTTCAGTTTTCCAGTGTGACCTGTTTCTGAGGCGTCTGGTAGGCGTGTCCGCCGAGTCGAGGAGTGAATAATCTCCGCAAGCACCCGCTCATCCCTTGGGACGCGTGAACAGCGCGGAAAGGCCATGATTCATGGTTTCGCTCGCTTCGTAGAGAGCGTCTTTAAGCGCGTCGTGAGCTGTGGCAAGGTATTCGCGACCAGGGTCCGACTCCAGGAATTCAACGTAGCGCTCGAGCTCCGCGTCGGTCAGGGTTTCATAGGTCAGAAGGAAGGTCGCCGTGGTGATTCGCTGGGACTGCATCCGAAGCTTGGGGCGGTCTTGATCAATTTGCACCCGGACCCGATCGATCCCCAACCGCTGGTCAACCGGCCGAGCGGCATCCAAGACCGTCGCGGCTCCAAAGGCCGAGGCTTCAGATAGATCGACCAATGTCTCAGTCGCGTTTGTCGAATGGTCAAGTCGGCGGATCAGCTTCAAGCGAACCGTCTGAGGAGCGTCCTTTTCCAGTTTCTCGAGGTCGATCTTTTCGAGCTGCGCCACAACTGGTTCAATCTGCTTCGCCGACGCGGTCCATCCCCGCTCCTCAAGCGCGCTGATCTTTCTCCCCAGATCCGACTGGAGCCAAGCTGCTATTTTGCCCGCCGTTTCCTTTGACAGATCCTTCGAAACCTTGGCGGTCACCCGTCGCTCGATTTGATCGGCATCGAAGGCCTGAGTTATCACCCGTCGTACGACAGCCTGTCGCTTACTGGCCAGGTTCCCATTGCTTCGGTCAAACCCAGCGAGCACGTAGCCAGGGATGGCGTGGATCTGTCGTTGAACTCCCGTAAAGCGCAGGACTTTGCTGACCCGCCCGTCATTTCCTTTGAGGAGCTCTGCCGAAATTGCATAACCGGAGTTGATCAAGAGAACCGAGCAAACACTGAAGATGGCCAGGTACACGATTCTCATAACTCCCACCTCGGATTTGTGGACGACGGATGAAGAGCACGACCATCTGCTGACGAATTCCAGCCGGTCCATACAAGTATAGCTGGTCTCCGAGAGGCGGCAAGATGCGCATGCTCGGCCGTTTCTCTACTGCGTCACCTGAAGTAGGCGGCTGTTCTTCAGGGCGTGCCCTGTGCCATTTGCTACACTTTTCGGGTTGACGGCATACGGAATCTCGGCACGTCATTGGTCTTGACGATGACCGGTGATCGCGGGACTCGAACAGAGCCAGGCGTGTCACGATCAACCCTGGGCCGTTGGGCCAGAACTCACCTTAGGGAGGGGAACATGCCACGAAAAGCCACGGTTCAGGCAGCGCAGGAGAACATCATTCCACCTGGAGCGGAAAAACGCCGCCAGCTTCGATTTCCGGTTCAGTACCGGCTCCGGTATACCGGCAAGATCGGGAGCAGATATTTACGCGGGGAAGGGGTGCTGGTCGATGTCTCCCTTGAAGGGTGTGGAATACAGGGAAGCTGCCCTGTTGAGCAGGGACATGAGTTGACTCTTCAGATTGATCTTCCCCAGAAGAAATTGGCCATGACCTTGAACCGGGCTGTCGTCCGATGGGCAAGCGGGGGCCGTTTCGGGATCGAATCCCCCGAGTGTAGTCGCCTTGCCGCGCAGCTCGAACTTTTACCTGTAGTGAGCGGCTGATCGTCACAATCCCCCCTAAGGCTTCCAGTCTTCCTTAGTGCATCACATCCTTCGGATCCAATCGCCTCCAAGAATTGTGGTCTTCCGTCGGTCCACTCCCCTGAATTAGGGACTTCTCTTCTCCATAAGGAGGATGGCGCTTTCCAGCCGGTCACATAAGCTTTACATCAGGCATGGATGAAGGCTGCAAGCGAATGGTGGACAAGGAGGAGAACGATGACAAAGCCAGAATCTCTGCAACAGTCCGAACGTGAAGCCTTCCAGGCTTGTGTTCCGCTCGAACAGCGTCGTGCACAACGTGTCGCTGATCCTTGTTATTTCACCTATTCCGGTGTGTCTGGCGAACGGGTCGTCGTCGGGGAGGGTTCCATCATCGATCTCTCCACGGAGGGATTCGGGGTTGACGGAAACCGGGAAGTGCAACCCGGCGCTTTGCTGACGCTTTGTCTTTGCCTTCCGGATGGAGAGATGCCGATCCTCATCGAGGAAGTTCGCGTGGCCTGGGTGAGCGGGAAACGATTCGGTGTACAGTCTCTTGCGATTGGCCATGAGGAACGCAAGCGGCTGACAGGATATGTTTGGAAATTTCTCGCGCACGATGCCCGGAAACAGCCAAGAAATCCATCCGAACCGCAGATCGCAGAAGCGGTGTAAACGGCTTCCATGCTGATCATTGCCGCGAGCGGCCGGCTGCAATCGTACGATTGCAGCCGGCCGCTCGCGGCAATGATCAG
>DATIBM010000365.1:0-2108 GCA_035457545.1 Nitrospiraceae bacterium | reverse complement strand
AGGCTGGTGACATTGACCGGGCTGAAAGCAAAATCTCGCGAACCGTCCTGATTGAGGCGATACAAGTTGGTGGTGCTGAAGTCCCCAAAATCGACGATGTCGTAGCTCACCACGTAGATATCGCCGCTGCCGTCGTTGGCCGGAATGATGCGGGCCGCCGCGCCTCCGGCGCTCGAGAACGTGCCGTCCAGGGTGCCGTTGGGGTTGACCCGCACGATGGCCGGCACCAGTGCGCCGTTGTAACGGTCAAACGACCCGCCGACATAGACGCGGCCCGACCCGTCGCCGACGGGCACGATGGTTTGGAGCTGGGTGACCACCCAGGATGCAGGGGCGTCGGCCAGGACGACTTCGCCCCGGGAAAACGATGTATCCACCGCGCCGTCCGAGTTGACCCGCCAGATCCTGCCGCGCCGGCTTCCCTCAAACACCACTTCCCCGACATACAAATCCCCGCTCCCGTCATCGGCTGCCGCGATGTCGGTGATGCCGGGACCGATAACACCGGCCAAAGCAAACGTGTCATTCAACCCGCCGGTCGGCGTCAGCCGGACAACGGGCGGCACAGCGATTCCGTCGTAGGTGGTAAAGTCGCCGGCCACATAGATCTCTCCTGTCCCGTCCTGCGCAGAGATGATGGCCCTCACTTGACCGTCGAACCGGCCCGGTTGGCCGGTGGCCTGTGTTTCGCCGGGCGGACTGCCCGGGGGAGTACTCGGTGGATTTTCCGATGGAGTGTTCGGCGGAGTCGCAGGCTGCTCCCCTCCCCCACCGCCCCCGCATCCGGCCAGGATCAGAAAGACGCTCAGCAGGGCACCAGCGGGGATGGAAGACCGGCAGTTCATGTACCCGAACAGTAGGAGCATCCTTCTCGCACCTGTTCTGGGAGGACACCGAGTTGCCCGCTTCCTCCGACCCCAGGAAATGTGGCGTACTTCTGTTGAGCCTCCCGCGGATTTTCATCTAATGCGAGCGCCTCGTAAGGCCTCCGGTGATGGGACCAGGCTCTCGGCCCGTCTCCATTGACGCGGACGATGTCGGCAACGGCGCAGCTGTTGTTCCTGAACTCTGCACTATCGGGTTGGCGAGAGGCGAAGACAACTAACGGGATGAGTCTACGGTCAGTCGAACGCCGCAGCGTCGCGCTGCAGCAAGACTCGAGACAAGAAGGGCCGGCCGACCCAGACCAGCGGGTTGGCGAAATGACAATACGGATGCTATACCCTCTCTCCTGCCGATGTATCGTGCCTGGCTGCTACGCAAGGAGCCAATGTGGCCTCACCGAAACCGCCAGTGCCTCCATTTGACGCGACGACCGCCGCCCGAAAGGTCCGGATGGCCGAAGACGCATGGAACAGCCGCGATCCTCAGCGAGTCTCCTTAGCCTATAGCGTGGATAGTGTGTGGCGTAACCGGGTGGAGTGCTTTGCCGGGCGCGATGCCATCGTGCAGTTTTTGACGCGCAAATGGAACAAGGAATTGGACTACCGTCTCATCAAGGAGCTCTGGGCGTTTGACGGGAATCGGATTGCCGTCCGGTTTGCCTATGAGTGGCATGACGATGCGGGGAATTGGTTTCGGGCTTACGGCAACGAAAACTGGGAATTCGACAATCAGGGGTACATGCGACGCCGGCTCGCCAGCATCAACGACCTGCCCATCACGGAGGCGGAGCGCAAGTATCACTGGCCGCTGGGGCCTCGGCCGGATGACCATCCGGGGCTCACGGATTTGGGCCTCTAACCACCACTTCTGCCGGTGCCGTAATTAACGGCCCTTTCCATTGTCCGTGGCATGGGACACGTGAACCACGGCCCTTTCCTCATATCGCGTCTCATCAATTGGTGACCGGGCCAGGATCGATGGTGCCGTTGCTGTTCACGCGGATGAAGTGCTCGACGGCGGCGCCGTTGTACGACTGGAAATCGCCCCCGATATAGAGATCGCCGCTGCCGTCCGGCGCGGGCGTGAGCGCGTTCAAGCTGTTGCCGACGATCAGGGCCACCGGAAAACTCGGATTGATAGGACCATCGGCCCTGTATCGGAGCACCTGGAACTGATCCGCGGCACTACGCTGGCCGACGAACCAATCCCCGGTGCCATCAGCG
>DATIBM010000364.1:0-8236 GCA_035457545.1 Nitrospiraceae bacterium | reverse complement strand
AGGCAGTAGTCACGCGGGCCTTCCTGCCCCTCAACACGTAGTCACGGTGCCGGCGTCACCACAAAGACTGACGCTTCACCGAGGAGGCAGCAGAACCGACGGTCGCCCAGGCGCACAGCCCGTGTTGTACGAACGTCCTCCCGAACATCTTAGGCTGACGGAGCTGGCGACTCATATTCGTATTCACGACCCCTCTTCGCCCGCAAGTGACCAAACCCTTGACGGCTTCCTCGCCCCTTCAGTAGAGTGGACTGATTTTAGCAGCCCACCCTCGCGAAGGATCTCAGCGTGAGCGCCGTCCAGCCGTCGATTCCGTTTGCCGCCCAAGCCATCCCGTTTGATGAGTTTCTCGCCAAAGGCAAATTGCCGGACGGGTATTTGCCCACCGAGTATGTCGCGCAACAGTTCGTCGAACGGCTGGTCCACTACGTGCTGAGCGTGCCAGCCGAGAGTTATTCCATGTCCCAACTGGCGAAACTTTTGGAACAGCTCGATCCCCGCGCGCAGGTCTATTTCTTCAAGCGGCTGAAAGAAACCAGTCCGGAGAGCCTCAAACACTTTGCTCCCCTGTATTACGGTTTCATGAACGAATTCCATTCCCTCCTCTTTACCTGACCCCCGAATTTCTGCTTGTCCGACCCCGTTTCTGATGTATAATGAACAAGATACAGCCGCACGACCTCTAGACGAAGGGACTTCAGCATGACACCTGCATTGCAACGGGCGGTCACCAGTTTCTACAACCTGATTTATGAGGCTCAGACCTTCGCCACTTCCATGACCCGTATCGACACCGCTGATCAAGAGCACTACGGCGGCCGAATCGAGGGACTCAATTGGGTGTTGGACCGTTGTCAGATCTTGGAAGACATGGACGCGAATCTCACCTCTTCCGCGCTTCAGCGGGTGCTGGCCGAGGTCAAGTCGGATCTCGACCATGAGCTCTCGGTCCAACGGCGGGAGAAGGGACGGCGCGCCGACGGTAGGGAAGAAGCCCTGAATTTCGTTGCCGATTACCTCACGAGCCTGATCACCGCAACCGAAATCGAATCCGCGAAGAATTCGGTGTAGCGCGCTCGAGTCTCGTCCGGATCGCCGCCGCCCTCCGTTCCGCGCGCGTTCCTTCCTTGTCCTTCATGCTTCCGCCGGGGAAAGGTTGTCCTCGATGAGTATGTCGATGGCGCGAGAATGGATTATCTTCGCCCTCTGCCTGGGCGCAGGCGGACATGTGGCGCTGGGCGTCATCCTCCACGAGCCTTCGTGGTGGCCATGGTCCAGCGCGGGGTTCTCGGGACTGCTGATTGGCCTGGGGATTTATGTCCTGGTTCAGATGTCCCGGATCCTGTGGCGAGTCAGGCAGGGTAAACGGGAGAGTCCCATCGACGACGATGGCGAGAACGATTATCTGGCTCCATGATGCGTGGGCCATCGCTCCGAAGGCGCCGACCGATGGCACAACGCCGCTGCCATTTCTCCTGTAAATCGTAAATGGAAGGCACCGATTCCGACTTGACCGGGTTCGATTCGGTCTCCTACACTCCTATCCCATGAACCACGGCTCTTCGTCCAAACGTCCGCCCGGATGGCCGGCAGCTCGTCCGCCGACGCGCCCACCGGCACCCTCTCGGTCGCGACAGGGCGAGAACCAGTTTGGATCATTTCAAGCCTCTCTGCTCTACTGCCCGCGATGCCGAGAAGCCACTCCGACTCGCCAACGGCTGCTCCTCGTCCTTCCGACAGGAAACCTCTACGAGTATCTCTGCCTCCACTGCGGCACTTCCACAGGAAGCAAGACAGAACAGAACGAACAAGAGGTTCGAATCCTCCGGCCATAATGAACCGCTGGCTTGCAGCGGACCAGGTCCCCTCCGCAATCGGTCACCCGTCCGCATGAGCAGAACCCTGCAGACGCGACCGGAGCACCTGCAGGTGAGGATCTTTCGGCAGGACGCATCGGCCTCGCGGGTGTTATAGGTAGGGTTCGAGCGGAATGCCCTCGTCGATGAGCATGACGGGAATATCATCACGGACGGGGTAGAGAATTTTCCGGTCCGCCCGAATCAATCCCCCGTCCAACTTTTCTTTCACCGGCTGGTTGGCCTTGTTGCGAAGCTCTCCCCGAACCACTTGATCGTTGAGCCTCTCGATCAGCGGATCGTCAGCCAGATGAACATCCTGCTTGGTCTCCGGGCAGCATAAGATGGCCAGGAGATCCTTGTCGAGGTTGACGTTGCCCATGTTCGACTCCTCTCGTCACGCACCAAACAGTCAAGGGTAAAATATCGCCGCTGAAAAGATCAAGCGAACAGCCGCATTCCGCAACGAGCCCCGGGGTATCCGCAGGTCCACGCGCATCCAGCGCACGGCATATTGTTCAAACCCCCCACAGGAGCCGTCCAGCGGAATCTGCCGGAGGAATCTGTTAGACTCCCCATCATCAGGTTGCGCCGGATATGATGAACTCGATCTCCCGCAAGTGGTGGCAAGCCTGGTGGACCGGCCTTCTGGTGCTGGTTCCGGCCACGGCTACGTTGCTGATCCTGTCCAAGCTGTTCCAGACGCTCGACCACGTGACCCGGGATCTGCTGAGCCCCAGTTTGACCGGGACGGCTCCGGGAGTCGGATTTGTCCTCCTCCTGCTGCTGATCGTCCTCACCGGACTGGTCACGTCGCATTTTTTCGGCCAACGCCTGGTCCTGTGGGCCGAAGAGAGGGTCCAGCGCATTCCGCTTGTCCGGACGATCTATTTGACCCTGAAAAGCATGACGGATATTTTTCACTTTCGCTCGCGGTTCGGACGGAGTCGGGTCGTCGTGTTCCCCTTTCCGCGAGACGGCCTTTGGGCCATCGGCTTTGTCATGGGCGCCGCCCCGGCGGCCGTGCAGCGGACCACCGGCGAAACGCTCGCCATGCTCTTTGTGCCGACCGCCATTCATCCGTTTACCGGCTACCTGGCGTTCGTCCCGGCCCGGGCCATCACGCCGATCAATCTGCCGGTTGAAGAAGCCATGAAGCTGGAATTCTCGGCAGGACTGTACCGGCCGCGCGGGGCGTGGCTGCGGTCACCCGCGTCCTCGGAACCGCCCTCGACTGCCTGATAGACCCATGACCAAGAATCTGCTCGTTCGCCCGGCCGAACTCGGGGATCTCGACCGGCTGATCGAATTCAGCGTGGCGATGGCCTTGGAAACCGAGGGCCGTGCCCTGGATCGCTCCCGCCTGCGCCAGGGCATCCTCGGCATTCTGACGGAGCCGGCCCGCGGCTTTTTCCGCGTCGCCGAAACAGCCGGCGGGGACAGGGCGCGGGTGGTCGGTCAACTGATGGTGACCTATGAGTGGAGCGACTGGCGCAACGCCACGTTCTGGTGGATTCAAAGCGTGTACGTGACGCCTGAATGCCGCCGGCAGGGCGTCTATCGCGCCATGCACGACGCCATTCGACGCGAAGCGCGCGCGACCCCCGGCGTCTGCGGCATCCGACTCTATGTGGAAGGGACCAACGGGACCGCCCAGCAGGCCTATCGGCGGGCCGGCATGCAGATGTCGAGTTACCAGGTATACGAGGAAGATTTTGTCTTGCCTCCACATAAACAGAAGGAGTCGATATGAATCGCGTTCCTCCTGACCACACGCCGTCGGGCCGCGCCCGCTTGATCCGGCCCGCCCTCGTGCTTGGTCTGCTTTGGGCCCTGTTCTCGACGCCGGGCTGCGCCTTCGTCAGGGGCAGCTACGGCGAGGATGTCAACCAAGGCGATCTCTCTTCCATCAAGAAAGGAGTCAGCACGCGCGGCGACGTGGCCTCGGTGTTGGGCGCGCCGGATCGCATTGTCGAAGCCAACGGCCACGAAATCTTTCACTATTACCATTTCGACGTGAAATCGGGCTTCATCCTGATTTTCTCTCGCACAAACATCAAGAGCGACGACATCTTCGTCATCTTCAACCAGGCCGGCATCGTGGAAGATCTCGTGTCGGGGAAGAAAAAACCACCGCTCGAATTTCAGTTCTGGCCCTTTGATTGGCCCTTCGGCCCCTGACCCGATCGCGCCATGACCCGAACCATCGCGAGCCTTCTCTGCGCCCTCCTGCTGATCGGTCAGGCGGCCTGCCTCCGGGGCCCAATCGGCTGGCAGCGGGTGAGCCTGAACCAGCGCATTGCTGCCGAGGATGTGCGGTTCATCATCGACGGGCAAACCAGTCTGGCCGAGGTGACGGCCAGGCTCGGCTCGCCGGATGAAATGGTGGCCGTTGGCGACCACGTCCTCGCCCGCTACCACTTCACCGACGGCAAATACTTTCGGGCGAATTTCGGTTGGGGGTTGCGGTTTCTGATCCCGTACTATTCGCCAGACCTCGTGCTCGGCGGCGGCGGGATCGGAACCGACATTTTTCAGGTCGCCTGCGACGCCCAATGGATCGTCCGCGACCATGCCTTTGCGACCCATGCCAACTCGTCCGAGTTCCGCTTGCTTCCGTTCGGCGATTGATATCGGCTTCTACGCGGACCTCAACGAGCCAGGACTCCGGCCTGCGGCGATTTCGCAACTGACTCGGATCGCTCCGACATTGCCGCAATGCGAGCCCCACTCTATAATGACGCCCCATGACCGACCGGCCGCCGGACCCTTCCCCCGAACGTTTCCCAGAATCCTCAGCCCAACCTTCCGACACCGACTCCTCCAAAGCCTTAGCAGCCATTCTGCAATCGCCATCCTATCGCCGAGCCGACCGGGATACCGAGTTCCTGAACCGGGACGATCTCCGGGCACTACGGTTGCAGCTCGAATATCTGAAGCCCGAGTTCATTCAGCGCGAACAGGGCATCCAGTCGACGATTGTCGTGTTCGGGAGCGCGCGGTTGCCCGAGCCGGCGGTCGCGCGCCAGCGTCTTGCCGAAGCGGAAGCAACCCTGGCCCGCCGACCGGACGATCCGGCGCTTAGATCCAATGTCGAGACGGCCAGGAAACAATTGGCGCTGTCACCCTTCTACGATCACGCCCGGGACTTCGCCCGTCTGGTGTCCTCCACCTGTCAGGTGGACGGGCGGTGCGAATATGTCATCGTCACGGGGGGAGGGCCTGGCGTGATGGAGGCGGCCAACCGGGGCGCCACCGACGTCGGGGCCAAGTCGATCGGGTTCAACATCGTTCTGCCGCATGAACAAACCCCCAACTCCTACATCACGCCGGAACTCTGCTTTCAGTTTCGCTACTTCGCCCTGCGCAAGATGCACTTCATGTTGCGGGCACGCGCCCTGGTGGCCTTTCCGGGCGGTTTCGGCACGTTGGATGAATTGTTCGAGGTCCTCACGCTCCTGCAAACGGGGAAGGCGCAAGGCGCCGCGGTCGTCCTGTTCGGCCGTGCCTTTTGGGAACAGCTCATCAACTGGCGACTGTTGGTCGATTGCGGCCTGATCGGCCCGCAGGACCTGTTGTTGATCCGGTATGCCGAGACCGCGCAAGAAGCGTGGGACATGATTCTCACCCAACAGCAACCCCGGGGCTCTGCCAGATGAAACTCTCTTTTTTCGGAGCCGCCCGATCCGTCACCGGAAGCCGCCACCTCTTGGAGGCGGGCGGCGCCAGGCTGTTGCTCGATTGCGGCCTGTTTCAGGGCCACCGGCAAGACGCCGACGTTCGGAATCACGATCTCGGCTTCGATCCGAGGTCGCTCGACGCGGTGCTCCTCTCTCACGCCCATATCGACCATTCCGGCGCCTTGCCGGTCTTGAGCAAACAGGGGTTCAAGGGCCGCGTGTACGCCACCGACGCCACCTGTGACCTGGCGAATTTGATGTTGCAGGATTCGGCCAAGGTGCAGGAGCAGGATTGTGGCTACGTCAACCGCAAGGAACGACGCCGCGGGCGGCGCTGCCGAGCGCCCTATTACGATACGGACGACGTGCGCGACATCGTCCGGCGGTTCTCCAGCCTGAGCTACCGGGAGGACGTCAAGATCGGCCGGCACCTCTCCGCCTCCTTTCACGATGCCGGGCACATCTTGGGATCCGGCGCCGTCCATCTGAAGGTTCATCACAAGGGCCTGCGCACGAGCATCCTGTTCTCCGGCGACTTGGGACGCCGCGGGATGCCGATTCTTCGCGATCCGGATCCTCCGCCCCCCTGCGACGTGCTCATTCTCGAATCGACCTACGGGGACCGGTTGCACGAACAGGACGCGGAAGAACGGACCCGCATGGCCCAAGACCTCTTTGCGCATGCGATCGCCTATCGGAGCAAGATCATCGTGCCGGCATTCGCCATCGGCCGCACGCAGGATCTGGTCATGCGCATCAAGGAACTGGTCCGCGCCGGCACCGTTCCACCGATCCCGATCTATATCGATTCTCCGTTGGCCTCCAAGGCCACGGACATCTTCCGCGCCCATCCCGACCTGTTCGACAAGGAGACCTTCCGCACCTTTCTTCAGGAGGGCGATCCGTTCGGGGCTCGCTATATCCGGTATGTCTCGACTCCCGAAGAAAGCAAGAAGCTAAACGATGCCAAGGGACCTTGTGTCATCATCGCCTCCTCCGGCATGTGCGAAGGCGGGCGCGTGCTCCATCACCTGAAACATGCCGTCACCGACCCGGCGAACGTGATCGCCATTGTCGGCTTCCAGGCGGAACATACCCTGGGACGCAAGCTCGTCGAACGGTGGGACACGGTGCCGATCTTCGGCATTCCCACGCCGCTGCGCGCTCGGGTCGTCGTCTTCAACGGTTTTTCCGCCCATGCGGACCGGAACGATCTGCTGGCCTATGTCCGGGCGATCACCCCGCTGCCCGAGCACATTTTCGTCGTGCATGGGGAAGAAAAACAGTCCCTGTCGCTGGCCGCCGCCATTCAAGCCGAGCATGCGAAGGTGGACGTCACGGTTCCCAGGCAGGGGACCACCTATGACCTCTAACAAGGCCGTTCAGACAATCCATATACTCGCCCTCGGTTGCTGGCTGGCGGCGATCGCGTGGCAGGCCTCGCCGGCCTGGAGCGAGGAGCCGAGGGTCCGTGCGCGTGAATTGGGCATCTCGATCGGGCAGTACCAGCCTGGCCCGTTGAATGCCATCACCGACGTCGCCGGCGTGAAGGTCGGACACGTCACGTTGATCCGCGGCGAGGGAGCGCTCACGCCGGGAGAGGGTCCCGTCCGCACCGGCGTCACCGTCATCATCCCGCGCGAGGACGTGTGGCGGCGCAAGGTCCCGGCCGGCTCCTTCGTGCTGAACGGCACCGGGGAATTGACGGGGCTCGCCTGGGTGGCAGAGTCCGGGTTCCTGGAATATCCCATCGCCCTGACCAGCACGTTGAACGTGCCCCGCGTGGCCAACGGCGTCATGACCTGGATGATCCGCCAGTATCCCGACATCGGCATCGCCGACGACACGTTGACCCCGGTCGTAGGCGAATGCGACGACAGCCGGCTGAACGACAGTCAGGGCCGCCACGTGTCGGAAGAGGATGTGATCCGCGCGCTGGATTCGGCCCAATCAGGACCGGTGGCGGAGGGGACCGTCGGCGCGGGAACCGGCATGGTCTCCTATGGATTCAAAGGCGGCATCGGGACCGCCTCACGCCGGCTGCCGGAGGCTGGGGGAGGCTACACGGTCGGGGTCCTGGTCAATGCCAACCATGGCCGCCGGCCCGAACTGGTCATCGACGGCGTGCCGGTGGGCCGGCTCTACGATCAGCACAGCGACCAGGCAAACGAGTCGGTCGTGACTCCCACCGAAACAGCGACCGCCTCATCGGCTGTCCCACGCTCCGAGCATGAGGGCTCAATCATGGTGATCATCGCGACGGATGCGCCGCTCGACGGCCGCCAACTCACGCGCCTGGCGAAACGCGCGGCGCTGGGACTGGCCCGCACCGGCTCCACGGCCCGCCACGGGAGCGGCGATTTCATGTTGGCGTTCTCGACCGGCAACGTCATTCCCCATTATCCGAAGGTGCCGACCTATTCGATGACGCACTTGGCCGACACCTCTCTCAATTCCATCCTGGCCGCGACGGTTGAGGCGACGGAGGAAGCGATCCTCAACGCCCTGACGACGGCCACCTCCGTCGAAGGACGCGACCGCCATCGGGTCGAGGCCATCTCGCTGATCCGCCTGCGCACGTTGCTGCGACTGTCGCCGTAACCGGACGCCGCGTTGTCGGAACGCTCTGCACAAAGGACGACCAGACTGTAATCCCAAAATGATAATGTCCGCTTTCGCCAAGATAGAAATGTCCTCTTC
>DATIBM010000363.1:0-11462 GCA_035457545.1 Nitrospiraceae bacterium | reverse complement strand
CGTATTCGGCGGGAACGCGGAAAGCGGTCTGTGGTGGCAGAAGGTGCACCCTGGCAAGAACCTCAAGTTCTACGCAGCCAACAAGGAAGTGTGGGAGCAGATCAAGTCCATGGCCCGCCCGCATGCCGGACCGGCGGCGGCCAAGGAAGTGCCGGAAGGTTCCAAGACCGTGTTGGTGGAGTTCGTGGCCCAGGAAACCGAGCAGAATCACCGCGTGATCTCCTCTATCAAGAAGCTGGACGAGATCGCGGGCGCGCCCGGCAAGACGAGGAGCATCTCTTCGCTCCGGCTGAAGGATTGCGCGGGCAAGGACGAAGTGACCGACGCCAGTTGTTTCAAGGCCAAGCAGGCATTGGCAACGGCGCCGAAGGTCGTTCCTCCGATGAATTACGACGTGATGATCCCTGGTGGGAAGCCGGTGGGCGGCCTGACTCCTTGGTCGGCTGCCTACAACAGCGGCAAGTAAGCAAGCATCAGAATAGATCGCCTGTGCGCATAGGAGGCGGTATCCCGAACGGGATACCGCCTTCGTGTTTTCTGGAATCTCAACAGGCGTGGGCCGTTGATGTGACTTGGTGTGTCGCTATTCCTGATCCAGCCGTCGCTTGAGGTCGGCCAATCGGTTCATGGCTTCGAGCGGGGTCATGGAAAACAGATCCATTTGTTTCATCTCGCTCAAAATCGGATGGGGTGTGGGAAGCGAGCGGTCGCGCTCGGATCGTTCCGGATTTTGCGGGCGATCTGAGGATTGCCCTCCCTGTTCCAATTGTTGGAGGACTTCCTGCGCGCGGATGAGAATCGCCGCCGGAAGCCCGGCCAGTTTCGCCACGTGAATGCCGTAACTGCGGTCCGCGCCGCCTTCCACGATTTTTCGCAAGAACAGCACGTCCCCGTCCCGTTCCTGCACCGCCACCCGATAGTTGCGAATGCCCTGGCGGAGTCCTTCCAATTGCGTCATCTCATGGTAGTGGGTGGCGAACAGAGTCCTGGCGCCAAGATGAGGGGCCGACTGGATGTATTCGGCGATCGACCAGGCCAGGCTCAACCCGTCGTAGGTGCTGGTGCCGCGGCCGATTTCGTCAAGCAGGATGAGGCTGCGGGAGGTGGCGTGACGGAGGATGTGGGCCGTTTCCGACATTTCGACCATGAACGTGCTCTGGCCGGCTGCGAGATTGTCCGACGCGCCCACCCGAGTGAAGACGCGGTCCACCAAGCCGATCCGCGCTTGGCTCGCGGGGACGAATGAGCCCATTTGAGCCAGCAGGACGATCAGAGCCACCTGCCGGAGATAGGTGCTCTTGCCCGCCATATTCGGGCCAGTGATAATCAAGAGCCTGTGCGCCTCGCGATCCAACCGGGTGTCGTTGGGGATGAATCCGGCTTCGAGGTCGAGGCGTTCCACGACCGGATGGCGTCCCTCGATGATCTCGATCGTCGAACCGTCGTCCACCTCCGGACGCACATACCGGTGAAGGGCCGCGACCTCCGCCAGCCCCGCGAGAACGTCCACCAGGGCCAGCCTGGCGCCGATGCTCTGGAGGCGGGCGACCTGGGCGGCGAGCTGCTCAACAAGCCGATCGAACAACTCGGCTTCCAAGGCCTTTAGTTTGACGTCGGCTCCCGTGATGCGTTCTTCCAGCTCCTTCAATTCGGCCGTCATGAAGCGCTCGGCATTCACGAGCGTTTGCTTGCGAATGTAGTCGGGGGGCACGCGGCTCAGGTTCGGTTTGGTCACCTCGATGTAATACCCGAACACCTGGTTGTACCGGACCTTCAGGGAGTCGATGCCGGTTCTGGTCCGTTCCCTGCCCTCCAGCTCCAGGAGCCACTGCTTGCCGTCCCGCATCGCCCCGCGCAACGCATCGACGGTCGGATCATAGCCGTCCTTGACGATGCCTCCGTCTCGCGAGGAAAGCGGGGCCTCGGGCAGCAGCAGTCCGTCCAGCAGGTCGTGCAGGTCGGCCGCATCGTCCCACTCGCCGGACAAGCGGGCGAGCAGGGCGCTCCGGCATCGGCCCAGCAACGGCCGGAGCGCGGGCAAGACCGCCAGCGACTGTTTCAAGACCAACAGGTCCCTTGGAGTCGCCCGCGCAAGCGCCAGGCGCCCCGTGAGCCGCGTCACATCCTGGATGCCGCGAAGCGCCGAACGCAGATCCACGCGCGTCTCGAGTTGCTGGAGCAACTCCTGTACGGCGTCCAGGCGTTCGGTGATTCGGTCGATCCGCAGGGAGGGCCGGAGCGCCCACTCGCGCAACAACCGCTTTCCCATCACCGTGACCGTCCGGTCGATCACGGACAACAGGGTGTTTCGGTTGCCCGTCTCCTCTTGGCGATCGCTTGTGAGGGGGCGGACCAGCTCGAGGTTGCGGATCGTCATCGGGTCGAGCGGCATGTCGTCGCCGTGCTGGTGAATGATGACCGTCCGGATGTGCCGCAGGTCGCCATGCCGCTGGGTGTCGCGGAGATAGCACAGGATGGCACCCGCGGCTCGGAGGCCAGCCGGGGAGCTGAGTTTGTTCAGTCGTTCGAGCTCGGATGCAGGAAACTGTTTGTGAAGCGCGGATTCGGCCGCGGCCAGATCGAACGGCTCGGGACCGACGGCGCAAATCCGGCAGCCGCGGGAAAAGTTCGATGGTTCCAGCAGAGCGACATCGACGGCATCGGGAACCAACAGTTCTCTTGGCTCCAGGCGGTTGAGTTCGCCTTGGAGCTGCGACAGCGCCTGCTCGCCCTCGAACGAGCTGATGCGGAAGTCACCGGTGGACAGGTCGATGGCGGCCAGGCCGAATGCCGATGGGAGGGCCGGCGCCGCCGCATCGGATGCGGTGAGAGCCGCCAGGTACGTCGTCTCTTCCGGAGGCACCAGTTCGGCGTCGACCAACGTCCCCGGTGTATAGAGGCGGACCACTTCGCGCCTGACCAATCCCTTGGCCGATTTCGGATCTTCCACTTGATCGCAGAGGGCAACGGTGCGGCCCGCCTTCAAGAGCTTGGCGATGTACGCGGTCGCGGCGTGATAAGGCACGCCGCACAGGGGCACCGGATTGGCGCTGTGCTTGTCGCGCGAGGTCAGCGCGATGCTCAACAACCGGGAGGCCTCTTCCGCGTCCTGATAGAACATCTCATAAAAATCCCCGACGCGGAAAAACAGGATCGCGTCCCGATAGGCCTGTTTGATCTCCCGATATTGCCGCATGAGCGGCGTCGAGTCGGCGTCATTCATGGTCATGGTGCTCGCTCTCCATGGGATGGCCGGAGGGCGCCGGCTGGCGCAGCGCCTGTCCGAGCGAGGAACGAAGCCGCTCGAGATCCGCCTCCGCCTCTTGCAGGGCTTTGGTCTTGCGTCGGAGTTCGACGCGGCCCTGAATCCAGGCGGGGAACAGGAGGATGCCGGCAACCAGCACGCCGGCCGCAAAGGCCGACAGGATCGGTTTGTAGATCGGGGTCGAAGCGGAGCGGAGCCCGAAGAGGTAATGCAAGGTGACTTCCTGTTCTTGATTCTGGAGGAAAAAGGCGAGCATCAGCAGCAGCAACAGGCCGACCAGGATCAGGCGGATCATCGGGACAGATCTCCTACGAACGGGAGAGGGGGCGGTGTCTCGTCCGGGGCGCCGACGCAGTTCGCCTCGCGGCCAGCCGGCCGAGGACCCGTCGTGACTGCGGGCCGGTCGTCCGATAGGTAATGAGGCGCGTGTGCTTGGTCCGGTGGGTGATCGTGATCTCCACGCGATCCGCCGGCAATCTGGAACCGGCCTGTTCCGCCCATTCGACCGCGACCACCCAATCGCCGTCAAGATAGTCGGCCCACCCCAAGTGGTCAAGCTCATCCGGCGAGGCGAGCCGGTACAGGTCGGCGTGGGCGAGAGAAAGCCGCCCACGATACTCCTGGATGAAGATAAACGTCGGACTGCAGACGTCCTGCCGATCGGCGCCGAGTCCCGAAGCAAGGCCGCGGATGAAGGTCGTCTTGCCGGCTCCCAGGTCTCCGGTGAGCGCCAGCACCGTTCCCGGGACGAGACAGGCAGCCAACCGTTCGCCGATGCGGGCCGTCTCTTCCGGCGAACGGGACAATCTGGTCCAACGCGGAGCCTGCTTCGCCGAAGCCGCGGGAGCGCCGGACTGGCGATCCGACCTGGCCGGTTTATTGGCGGTGCGAGAGTTGGCCGATGGCATAGGGAATCTGGGCGATCACGTCGCCGGCGATCATGCCCGCCTGTCCGTGCGCATGCGCGGCGAGGTCTCCGGCCAGCCCGTGTAAATATGTTGCCGAACAGGCCGCGTCCCAAGGGGACAGCCCCTGCGCCAACAGCGACACGATCATGCCGGTCAGCACGTCGCCCGTGCCGCCGGTGGCGAGACCGGGGTTGCCTGTCGGACAGATCGCAAGCCGGCCGTCCGGATGGGCCAGAAGCGTTCGCGCGCCCTTCAACACCACGATGGTCCGATGCGTGGCGGCGAAGGATGACGCCACCGTAAGGCGATCGCGATTGACCGCCTGCCCGCCCTCGGCCTTCACCAACCGGGCCATCTCTCCCGGATGGGGGGTGAGGATCAGCGGGGCTCGGCACTGGGCGAGCGATTCCGGACGATCGGAAACGGCATTCAAGGCGTCGGCGTCGAGCACGCAGGGCCGTTCGATCCGGGCGAGCAGCCGATGGACCAGCTCGACGGTCTCCGGTTGCGTGGAAATCCCAGGCCCGATCGCCACCGCGGTTCGAGCGCCGACAAACGATGACAAGAGGTCCAGAGCCTTCAGGCCGAACGTGTGGTCGGCCGTATCCGGCACCGGGTAGGTCATGGCTTCGAGGAGTTTGCTCTCCAGGACATCGTTCACGCCCCTGGGTGTCGCGACCGTGACCAATCCGGCCCCTGTCCGGAGGGCCGCCCTGGCCGCCATGGCTGCCGCGCCGGTCTTGCCGGGCGATCCGGCGATAATGCCTACATGGCCGAACGTGCCCTTGTGCGCGGAGGGTTTTCGAGCCGGCAGGAGCCGGGCAATCTCCTCCTGGGTCAACAGGGACAGGGGAGACTCTACGGCCTTGGCATAGTCGATGGGGATGCCGATGTCGGCGATCTTGACCTCCCCGGCCAAGTCGATGCCCTGGTTGAGATACAGGCCTAGTTTTGGCAGGCCGAAAGTCACGGTGAGGTCGGCCCGCACGGCCTGGCCCAGGACCTCGCCTCTGTCCGTCTGGAGGCCGGAGGGAAGATCGACGGCGATGATCGGACGGCCGGCTCGATTCATGAGGTCAATGGCAGCAGCGTAGGCTCCGGCCACGGGGGAGGACAGCCCTGTGCCCAGCAGCGCGTCCACGACCAGATCCGACGCCGCTAAACCCTTTGCAAGTTGTTCCGGAGTCGCGCCAGCGACGACCGCACGGCTGCTGACAGTTCGAAGGAGGCGCCGGTACATGGTTCGACTGTCGGCTGCCAGGTCCGAAACCGGGTGCAGCAGAAAGACCCGGACCTGTGCGCGCCGTTTCGACAAGAGGCGCGCCACCACCAACCCGTCGCCTCCATTGTGCCCCTTGCCGCAGACGATCGCGACGCGTGTTCTGGCGAGGTCACCGTACCGAGAGGCCATGGCCTCCACGACCGCGGTGCCGGCATGTTCCATGAGGGTCAGGCTTGGGATCCCGGCGTCGCGGATGGTTCGCCGGTCAAGTTCCTGCATCTGAGCCGCGGTGACGAGTTTCATGTGGAGCCTGCGTGATCACGGGCCAGGCCATGATGGCTGGCAGAATCTGTCGCGGCGTGTGTCATGAGACAGAAGATGAAAGGGAAACCGGATCGCCTTGTCATCGCGATCATGGGCGAGATGAAAGGTGCTCTGTCGGCATGAAAAATGGCAGGCCGCGGGGTCCGGCGGCCGTCAGCGCACGAGTTCCTTCATCTCGCGGACCGCGCGATCTAACCCAACCATCAGGGCTCTGGCCACGATGCTGTGCCCGATGTTGTATTCCACAATCTCCGGGATCTGCCGAAGGCGACCGATGTTGCGATAGTTGAGTCCATGGCCCGCATTGACCCCCAACCCCAGTTTGTAGGCCAGCTTGGCCGCCTGCGCCAGGGCCTCGAATTCCGCCTGCTCCTCCTTGGCTCGCTTGGCGTTGGCATATCGCCCTGTATGCAACTCGACATAATCCGCCGCGATCTTATGGGCCATCTTGATATGGTTGAGATCTGGTTCGATGAAGAGGCTGACGGGGATGCCGCCTTCGTGAAGGAGTTGGATGATCTTCTCCACCCGATCACGCTGGCCGACGACATCCAGCCCTCCCTCGGTGGTGAGTTCCTGCCGGCGCTCGGGGACCAGGGTGACCAGGTGGGGTTTCACGCTAAGGGCGATCTTGGCGATCGTGTCGTCCGCCGCCATCTCAAGGTCGAGCTTGGTCTTGATGATCTCCCTGAGGAGGGTCAGGTCACGGTCCTGGATATGGCGACGGTCCTCCCGGAGATGCACCACAATGCCGTCGGCGCCGGCCAGCTCGGCCAGCACGGCCGCCTCAATCGGATCCGGTTCGCTGCCCCCGCGCGCTTGACGGAGCGTTGCCACATGATCGACATTGACCCCTAACCGTGCCACAACACCTCCTGGGATTTTCAGGTTGGAAAGGCCTTCGGAAGGACTTCACGGCAGCCGTGAGAGCCTGTTGAGAAGCGGGCGCATTATGACACAGGGATACCCCCTCTCGGCAAGCAGGCGGCCCTGATCACATTGAAACGAGCGGGCCGGGTATCCGATGGGAGCCACAGTGTAAGGTCTTGTGAAAATTGACTATATCCCGTGGGTTCTCTAGAATGACCCCTTCACAATCCATTTGGGCCGGCAACATGAGGGCATTGAAACGGCATCGCCATGTTCGATAGTTTTCCTCGTCTCAAGCGATTACCTCCCTACGTCTTTGCTCAGGTCCAAACCCTCAAGCAGGAGGCCCGGCGCCGCGGGGAAGACATCATCGATTTCGGCATGGGCAATCCGGACCAGCCGACACCCGCGCATATCGTCGAGAAGATGATCGAGGCCTCGCGAAAGGGGACCAACCACCGCTATTCAGCGTCACGCGGCATCACCAAGCTCCGCCATGCGATCACGGCCTGGTACCGGCGGAATTACGACGTCGAGCTGGACCCTGAGACGGAGGCGATCGTCACGATCGGGTCCAAGGAGGGGATCGCGCATCTGGCGTTGGCCATGCTGGGGCCGGGCGACGTGGTCCTGACCCCGACCCCGACCTATCCCATTCACATGTACAGCGTGATTATTGCGGGCGGCGAAGTGCGCGGCGTCCCCCTGCGTCCGGACAGCGACTTTTTCTCCGACCTGTTGCAGGCCTACAAGCAAACGCTGCCGCGGCCCAAGGTGCTGGTCATCAACTTTCCGCATAATCCGACGACCGCGGTCGTGGACCTCGAGTTTTTCAAAAAGATCGTCATGTTCGCCAAGGAGCACCATCTGATCGTGATTCACGACCTGGCCTATGCCGATATCGTGTTCGACGGGTACAAGGCCCCCAGTTTCCTCCAGATTCCCGAAGCCAAGGACGTGGGGGTGGAGTTCTACACCCTGTCCAAGAGCTACAACATGCCGGGATGGCGCGTGGGGTTCTGCGTGGGGAATCGGGAGATCGTCGGGGCGTTGGGCAAGATCAAGAGCTACTTGGATTACGGGATTTTTCAGCCGTTGCAGATCGCGAGCATCATCGCGCTCAATGGTCCGCAGGATTGCGTCAAGGACACCGTGCAACGCTATCAAAAACGGCGCAATGTGCTGGTGAACGGGCTGAATCGAATTGGATGGGCGGTGGATCTGCCCCGGGCGACCATGTTTGTCTGGGCCCGCATTCCCCCGGCCTATCGCGCCATGGGGTCGCTGGAATTTTCCAAGCTGTTGTTGCGCGAGGCCAAGGTTGCCGTCTCGCCCGGTATCGGCTTTGGGGAAGGCGGGGACGAGTACGTCCGGTTTGCGCTGGTCGAGAACGAGCACCGGACCAGGCAAGCCGTGCGGGGGATCAAGCGGGCGTTGAAATTGGAAGGGCCCGAGCCGTGAAGTCGCGGGTGGGAGTCGGCATCATCGGATTCGGCACGGTCGGGACCGGCGTGGCCAGGATTCTGCTGGACAACGCGGGCTTGATCCGCCGCCGCGTGGGCGTGCCGGTGGAACTGATCAGGATTGCGGACCTGGATGTGACAAGGGACCGGGGCCTGTCGCTCCCTGCGGGAATGCTGACGCAGGACAGCCGCCAGGTGTTGGACGATCCTGGCGTCGATATCGTGGTCGAGTTGATCGGAGGCTACGACAGTGCGAAGCGCCTCATTCTCGAGGCGATCGCCAAGGGCAAACAGGTGGTCACCGCGAACAAGGCCTTGCTGGCCGTTCACGGGGAAGAACTGTATCAAGCCGCTGCCCGCCAGAAGGTGGATTTGGCCTTCGAGGCCAGCGTGGGCGGAGGGATTCCCATCATCCGCGCGCTGACCGAAGGGCTGGCGGCCAATCGCATCCTGTCGATCTACGGCATCATCAACGGAACCTCGAATTACATCCTCACCCGGATGACCCAGGAGGGGCGGGCCTTTGAGGAGGTATTGGAGCAGGCCAAGCGAGCCGGCTACGCGGAGGCGGACCCGACGTTCGACGTGGAAGGGATCGATTCCGTCCACAAGCTCGCGATCATGGTGAGCCTGGCCTACGGCACGCCGGTCGACGTCAAGGATATTTACACGGAAGGCATCACCAAGCTGACGCCGCTCGACATTGCCTATGCGAAAGAATTCGGGTACGTCATCAAGCTGCTTGGCATCGCCAAATTGATGGAGGGGGAGATCGAAGCGCGGGTCCATCCGACCATGATTCCCGTCTCGTCCCCCATTGCGCAGGTTCATGGCGTCTATAACGCCATTCAAGTAGTCGGTGACGCGGTCGGCGACGTGATGCTCCACGGACAAGGCGCCGGTTCCATGCCGACCGGGAGCGCGGTCGTCAGCGACGTGTTGGCCATTGCGCGCAACCTCATGATGGGCGGAGTCGGGCGCGTGCCGGCCGCGTCCTTCCAGCCGGATCAGCGGCGTCCCCTTCGCGTGCGGCCCATGGCCGACATTGAATCCCTTTATTATCTGCGGTTCATGGTCGTGGATCGCCCCGGGGTCTTGTCGCAGATTGCGGGGGTGCTGGGCCAACATGGCATCAGCATTTCCTCCGTTCTGCAACAGGGGAGGAGAGAGGGGCAAACGGTCCCGGTGGTCATCCGGACGCACCAGGCCGCCGAACGGTCCGTGCAAACCGCGTTGCGCGAGATCGGACGGATGCCGTTCGTGTCGGAGCCGCCGATGTTGATCCGTGTGGAAGGCCCGGACGAATAGGACAGAACCGTCTCCCAACCTGCTCCACGCATGAAAGCCTGACGGACATGCCTCGCTGGCGCGGCCTGATCGAAGAGTACAGAAAATTCCTTCCCGTCACGGACCGCACCCCCGTGATCACGTTGGGAGAAGGGAATACTCCGCTCATCGAAGCCAGCCGATTGGCCGCGCGAGTGGCGCCCGGCGCCCGCCTGTATTTGAAGTTCGAAGGGGCCAATCCCACGGGATCGTTCAAGGATCGCGGCATGACCTTGGCGATCTCCAAGGCGGTCGAGGCCGGCTCCAAGGCGGTCATCTGCGCCTCCACAGGCAACACATCGGCCTCTGCCTCGGCCTACGGCGCGCGCGCCGGCCTCGCCGTCTATGTGCTCATTCCGGCCGGAAAGATCGCGCTCGGCAAACTGTCCCAGGCGATGATGCACCACGCGGTCGTGATCCAGATCGAGGGGAACTTCGATCAGGCCTTGACGATCGTGAAGGAGTTGGCGGCGACGCAGCCGATCGAGCTGGTTAATTCCATCAATCCGTTCCGGATCGAGGGTCAAAAGACCGCGGCCATGGAGGTCTGTGATCAGTTGGGGGAGGCTCCGACGATCCATGCGTTGCCGGTGGGCAATGCGGGGAACATCACGGCCTACTGGCGTGGCTATTGCGAATACCACCGCGCGGGACAAACGACGCGACGCCCGCGCATGGTCGGGTTTCAAGCGGCGGGCGCGGCGCCGATCGTGCTCGGCCATGTCGTCGAGCAGCCGCAGACGATCGCCACGGCCATCCGGATCGGCAACCCGGCCAGTTGGCAGGGAGCGCTGGGGGCGGTGGAGGAGTCCTCCGGCTTGATCGACATGGTGACCGACGAGGAGATTCTGGACGCGTATAAACTGGTGGCCCGCGAAGAGGGAGTCTTTTGCGAGCCGGCCTCGGCCGCCTCTGTGGCCGGTGTGGCCAAATTGTGGCGGAACAAGGCGCTGCCGGAGGGAGCGGTGGTGGTCTGCACGCTCACGGGCCATGGGCTCAAGGACCCGGATACGGCCATGGGTGTGTCCGTTCAGCCGGTGACGGTCAAGGCCAACCGTGAGGAGGTTGCGCGGTTGCTCCGGTTGTGAGGGACGGCGGATCACAGCCTATGAAATATCTGATACTCCACGCAGAAGGGTTTGCGGACGGGCCTCAGCCGGGATTAGCGGGCAAATCGGTGCTCGAGGTGGCCAAGACGCCCAACCTCGATCGCATCGCGCGCTGCGGTGAATTCGGATGGGCGGCGATTCCGTCCGAAGGGATGGCGCCAACCGGCGAGCTGACCGGGCTCACAATTCTCGGGTACGATCCGCACAAGTACTCGACGGGACCGGCGCCGCTGGAAGCGGCGGGCCTTGGCATCACGGTGGGGGAGCAGGATGTCGTCTACCGATGCAACCTGGTCACGATGCGGGCCGACCAGCCTCAGGCTGGCCGAGCCGCCTCCGCCGATCCCAAGAAACTGAGTCCGCAGGCGGTGCTGGAGGACGCCAGAGCGGGTGGAATCGACATTGATGAGGCGCGCGAACTGATCGATGCCCTCAATGAACAGGTGGGGTCCGAGACGATCCAGTTTTATCCCGGCGACCGCCACGAACATTTCATGGTCTGGGTCAATGGCAAGGCCCGGGCCATCTGCCACAATCCCAAGGCGGTGGAGGGACATCAGATCGGGGAGTACCTGCCGACCGGGGATGGAGCGGACATTCTGCGCAAGCTGATGGACGCTTCGATGATTATTCTGCGCGACCATCCCGTCAATCTGGATCGGCGCGACGCCGGCTTGAAGGCCGCCAACTGCCTCTGGTTGTGGGGGCAGGGACGCGCTCCCCTGTGGCCTCCGGTCACGGAACGGTTCGGGATCACCGGTTCGATGGTCGCGTTGAGCACCCTTCATCGCGGATTGGGCATTTGCGCGGGATTCGAGGCGGTGGATGTGGATGGGGCGCAGGAAGGACCGGCCGGCTTGCCGCTTCTCCGGCAACGAGCCCTGGCGGAATTATCACGGAAAGACTTGGTCTATCTCCACGTGAGCCTGGCCGATCTGGCCTCGCCGGATTCGGATGAGCAGGGCAAGGTCAAGG
>DATIBM010000362.1:0-4537 GCA_035457545.1 Nitrospiraceae bacterium | reverse complement strand
TCAGCCATCACCTTGCTGTTGGAGGCACTCTTCAAATCCGCGGTCAGCTTGATGCCGCGCATGCGCTCCGGATCGAAGGCGGTCTGCCAGCCCTTTTTGGAGCGGCTGAAAGTCACCGTGTCATAAAAAGTATTGAGGATTTCCTCGTTCGACATGCCGCCGAAGCGCCGCTCCTGCTCACTCGCTTCACCGCCCTTGTCGATCTTCTCCTGGACCGCCCTGTCCCACAGGGCAAGCAGCAGCGTGGTAGCCGGCAGTTTCCGGCGCCGGTCGATACGGACATAGACCAGGTCCTTGGCGTCGAATTCGAAATCCAGCCACGAGCCGCGATAGGGGATGACGCGGGCGGCAAAGAGGTATTTGCCCGAGGAATGGGTCTTGCCCTTGTCGTGATCGAAGAAGACGCCCGGGGAGCGGTGCATCTGGCTGACAATGACGCGCTCGGTGCCGTTGACGATGAAGGTGCCGTTCGCCGTCATGAGCGGCATGTCGCCCATGTAGACGTCCTGCTCCTTGATGTCGCGGATGGAGCGCGAGCCCGTATCCTCGTCGACATCCCAGACGACGAGACGAAGCGTCACTTTCAACGGGGCCGCGAAAGTCATGCCCCGTTGCTGGCACTCCTCGACATCGTATTTCGGCTCCTCCAGCTCGTATTTGACGAACTGCAGTTCCGCGCGATCCGAAAAGTCGCGGATCGGAAAGACCGATCGGAACACTTCCTCGAGGCCGACATTCTGGCGTTTATCCGCCGACACGCCGATCTGCAGGAAATGGTCGTAGGAGCTCTTCTGCACCTCGATCAGATTGGGCATCCGAGCGACTTCCGGAATGCGACCGAAGCTCTTACGAATGCGCTTACGACCGGTGAAGGACTTTGCCATACCTTTTCCTCGACCTTTTGTTCGTCAATGCAAGCGGCTCGTCAGCGATGCCGGGCGGAGGAGCCGCCAACTGCCCCTCACAAGTCCCAATGCCCGGGCCATTGGCCCGATTGCAAACGAACCGAGGCCGGGAGACGTCATCTTTTTCAAGACGATGCCGCCCAGCCTTCCGTTCAGATTTCAATAGCTCGGGGCCGACTACTTCAGTTCTACCGTCGCGCCTGCAGCCTCGAGCTTCTTTTTAAGTTCCTCCGCCTCGGCCTTGGCGACGCCTTCCTTCACAGGCTTGGGCGCGCCTTCGACCAGGTCCTTGGCTTCCTTCAGTCCGAGCCCGGTGATCGCCCGGACTTCCTTGATGACCTCGATTTTCTTGGCGCCGATTGCGGCGAGAACGACGGTGAACTCGTCTTTCTCGGCGGCTGCTGCAGGAGCAGCGGCGCCCCCGGCACCGGGCATCGCCACCGCGACCGGCGCGGCCGCCGCGGATACGCCCCATGCCTCTTCAAGTTTCTTGGAAAGCTCCGCCGCCTCGACGACGGTAAGCTTCGAAAGCTCTTCTACTAATTGGTTTAGGTCGGCCATATTTTCAACTCCTAGCTTGAACTTTTCCGGGATCGATAGACTGAAGCGCCCCGCTCACTCTTCACCGCCCTTGCGGGCGTAAGCAGCCAGCACGCGCGCAACCTGCCCACCAGGCGCCTGCATGACGCCGACGAGCTTTGCCGCCGGTGCTTGCAGAAGCCCGGCGATCATGCCGCGCAGCTCCGTCAGGGACGGCAGCCTGGCAAGAGCTTTCACCCCCGCCTCGTCGAGAAGCTTCTCCCCGATGCTGCCGCCGACGATCATGAGCTTGTTGTTCGAGTTGGCGAAGTCCGACACGACCTTGGCCGCCGCCACCGGGTCTTCCGAGTAGGCGATGGCCGTGGGGCCGGTGAAGAGCCCGCCAAGGCCCTCGAACCTGGTGCCCTTGAGTGCGAGACGCGCCAGCCGGTTCTTGGTCACCTTGAAGCTGGCGCCGGCCGCTCGCATCTGCCGCCTGAGATCGGTCACCTCGGCAACGGTCATGCCGGACTGCCGGGTAATGACCACCGCCGTGGCGCCGCTCAGGGATCGATGCAGGGTCTCCACCAACTCCTGCTTTTGTGTTCGGTCCAAAGAACGTCTCCGACGCTATGGCCGACCGGGCACGCCGGCCGACCGTTGCACCATGGACCCCCGGGGGCCATCTCAGGCGCTCCGAAGATCCGGTTCGCCTGTCCCAGAAGTTCAAGCCATCCCAAATCGGGATCCCCGCTAGGGAGTCCCTCGCCGGAATGGTTTCACTCCTGTCTCATGCGCGCGGCCTTGATCGGCCATTGAACCCCGAAGGGTGCCTGCAATCTCGGACAGGTTGCCTTGGGCGTCTCAGGTCAGACCCGAGAGGCCCAAAGCACCGTCCTCATCCTCTGGTTCAAGAAGAGGATGATGACGGAACTCATTGTTCAGCCTCCAAGAATGTTGCTGACGTCCAGCTTCACACCCGGTCCCATGGTCGAACTCAAGGAGACCTTTTTCAGGTAAGTCCCCTTGGCGCCCGAGGGTTTCGCCCGGTTGATGGCGCCGACGAAGGCTTTGACATTCTCCACCAGCGCATCTTCGGAAAAGCTGGCCTTGCCGATGCCGGCATGAATGATCCCCGCCTTCTCGGCGCGAAATTCGACCTGCCCGCCTTTAGCGGCCTTCACCGCCGCCGCCACGTCGGCCGTAACCGTGCCGAGCTTGGGGTTAGGCATCAGGCCGCGCGGTCCCAATACCTTACCCAGGCGTCCTACCAGAGCCATCATGTCCGGAGTGGCGATGCAGCGATCGAACTCGATCGTGCCGCCCTGCACCTTCTCGACTAGGTCCTCCGCACCGACGATGTCCGCCCCGGCGCGCTCGGCTTCCTTGGCCTTTTCGCCCCGTGCGAAAACAGCCACCTTCATGGTTTTGCCGGTTCCGTTCGGAAGCTGCACCACGCCGCGTACATTCTGGTCAGCATGGCGCGGGTCGATGCCGAGATTCATCGCAATTTCGATGGTCTCATCGAACTTTGCCTTGGCACGGTCCTTGATCAGCTTCACGGCATCGGTGAGCGGATAAAAAGCTTCGCGATCTATGGCGTCGTATGCCGACTTCAATCTCTTTCCGGTTGCCATGGCGCTACTCCACCACCTCGATTCCCATCGAACGCGCCGAGCCGCGTATCATCGCGGCGGCAGCCTCGACGTCAGAGGCGTTCATGTCCTTCATCTTCTGCTTCGCAATGTCGCGAACCTGACTCATCGTCACCCGGCCGACATGGCCGCGGCCGGTGGTCTGCGATCCCTTCTCGATCCCCGCCGCCTTCATCAAGAAATAGCTCACCGGCGGCGTCTTGGTGATGAAGTTGAAGGAACGGTCCGAAAAACAGGTAATAACAACAGGAATGGGCATTCCCTGTTCAAGGGCTTGCGTAGCTGCGTTGAACTGTTTGCAGAACTCCATGATGTTCAATCCGCGCTGGCCAAGGGCCGGGCCGATCGGGGGTGAAGGGTTCGCCTTCCCCGCCGGAATCTGCAATTTGATGTAGCCGTCGATCTTCTTTGCCATTCTTCAATCCGCCTTCGTTTGTTTCGAAGTCGCGCGGTCCTTCGGTCTTGGCGAACCTCCCGCGCCCTGTCGCCGGCTCGCCTGGAGCCGGTGAATTCGTTCAAACCTTCTCCACCTGCGAGTATTCGAGATCGACGGGCGTGGAGCGCCCAAAGATCGAAACCGCCACTTTTAGCCTCGCCTTCTCTTCGTCCACCTCTTCGACCACACCATTGAAGGAGGTGAATGGGCCGTCGCTGACCCGAACCTGCTCGCCGATCTCGAAGGTGATCGAAGGCTTTGGCCGTTCAATGCCTTCCTGAACCTGCCTGAGAATTCGCTGCGCCTCGGTATCGGTAATCGGCGAGGGGCGCCCTTTGCTGCCGAGGAAGCCGGTCACCTTCGGTGTGTTCTTCACGAGATGCCAGGTCTCGTCGGTCAGGTCCATCTTGATCAGCACATAGCCCGGGAAGAACTTGCGTTCGGAGCTGACCTTGGCGCCGCGGCGGACCTCCACGACCTCCTCGGTCGGGACCATGATCTCGGCGAAAGCTTCCGACAAGCCTTTCTGCTCTGCCTGTTCCCGGATCGACTGCGCAACCTTCCGCTCGAAGCCGGAATAGACGTGGATGACATACCAGCGGTGGGCCATGGTCTTCAGACCCCACGCACGCCGAAGAGGATCTCAACCACAGTCCCCAACACCGAATCGACGGCCAGGAAAAACAACGAGGCCAGCACAACCATCACGAACACCATAGCAGTCGTGATCGTGGTTTCCTTGCGGGTTGGCCAAGTGACCTTGCTCACCTCCTGCCGGACTTGGCGGAAAAATTGAGCTGGAGTTGTCCGCATTGTCGCCATTCGTAATTCTTCCTTACCGCAGCTGGCAGGAGTGGAGGGACTCGAACCCCCAACCCCCGGTTTTGGAGACCGGTGCTCTAGCCAGTTGAGCTACACTCCTATCTGTCGCTAACCCGCTTCCGTCCTCAGGCGATGATGGAGGCGACGACGCCGGCGCCGACGGTGCGGCCGCCTTCGCGGATGGCGAAGCGCAGCCCCTC
>DATIBM010000361.1:0-10202 GCA_035457545.1 Nitrospiraceae bacterium | reverse complement strand
ACGGACCGGAAGAGATTTCGCTCCGCCGGGTCGGAGGTGTACACATAACTCCCCGCATCCACCAACACCGGCACGCCTTGCAAATGATACTCGAACGCAAGCTGATCGTTGTGCTTGTGATTGCCGAACCCCTTGGTTCCCACTCGCCCATTCGTAATCACGAGGTAAGCCTGATCGTTGCGGGCAACGGCCAGGCCGGCGTCCGGGTAAAGTATGACGGCCGGCGGAGGTGGTTGATTGCCTGCCGTGATGCCATCGATGTCGAACCCCCACCAGGCCGCTTCCCATATCGCCGGCGGATCCCCGCAATGGAGCCATTCACGACGATCGCAGAGGAACGCGGCCGGGCCAAGCAGATGCCGTCCATCTTGTGGATTCCATGCTCCATACCCACTCAGCACGTGCAGCCGACCATCGTCCGCATCCCCAATGACCGGCAACAGCCCATCGGGGCGCATGACACCGGTCAGAAACTCCACCATTTTCAGCAACCGCGCCCGATAGTTCGTGGAGAACGGCTCGTCGTTCATTTCAGCCAGCCTGGCCGCTCCGAGGAACAATTCGGTCACGAGCCGGTGATAGGGCACCGACGATTCATAATCGGCTCCGTCATCCAATACTTGCGCGACCATTTCATGTTCCAGCGAAGCGCGGCAAAAGCGCCTCCACTCCTGAGCCCGTGGCAGGCAGCCGAAGAACAGGCTCAGATAATAGAGGCCCACAAGGTTGCTGAGAAAATGGTTGCTCGTGACTTCGTACGTATTCTCCAGATTCGCGTGGATAAAATTCCCGTGCGCGTACAGCGCATCACAGGCATGAGCCCAGAAATCGCCCGACAGTTCAGCGGAGTGTTTCACCAATTCCAAACCGAGCAGCCAATTCACCGCCCGAATCGACACATCCATCGTACAAATCCAATTGACGCCGTAGCCGACCGGATTGGCCTCAATGAAATCCTCCAACTCCTCGGCGATTTCACGAGCATAAGCCTCGTCGCCTGTGAGCCGGTAGGCCTGTCCCAGACACGGCCAATGTTGGCATCGCGCCAGTTCCCAAGGGAATTTGATGTCCGCCAGTCCGGGCCGCATGATCTCTGGGTTCCAATCCCGGGACTTGAATTTCCCTGGGAACCGCTTCCCCGCTCGAGGGTCAAACATCCAGTCTATCGGCCGGTACCCAGAGGGTCGGCTCGGTCGATCGGGATCGATCGGGCAATAGGGTCCGCTTCCCAACAGGTTGAACTCATGGCCGATGATCCGATCGGCCGAGCGAAGACAGGTCGAGACACTCTCGCTGTGGCCTGTTTTTAAGCTCTCCACCACCGAGCGAGGCAGATCCACATAAGACCATCGCTCTGTCCGCCGCTCGCGAAACCACTGCTTGAAGTTCGATCCCGTCCCGCTTAGATCCTCGGCAAGTGTCACCTGAGGGCACCGCGGGATCGACGCCGGAGAGGGGAACAGCGATTTGAGGAGACGAGTGAACAACGAGAGGCTATCCGTTTAGTGGCTTTCTGGCTTTGATGATCAGATTCCAGCCCATGACTCGTTGTAGGAGGTCAAGAGGGAACCAGCGCAGTACACGCGGGAGTTCCGCCGGCGTCAATTGACGCTGAAAAACGACAACATTGGTAAAGTCCCGAAACAGGCTCCGGAGCCGTGGTTTGGTATACACCTTCACCAACGGTTTGGCTCCGATCTCTCCCATCTCCACATGACCCGACATGATTTCGCCCATGGATTGATTCCGGAGCAGACCTTCGCGGAGGCCCAGGTTATAGAACTGTTGCCCCCAGTAGTGAAGCGAATTCTCGGCATACACCATGACAATCGCCTTGCCTCCCGGCTTGAGCACCCGGAAGATTTCCTGCACCATCAGTTCGGTGTTCGGCGTGTGATGAATGACTCCGTTGCTATAGACGAGGTCGAACCGGTCATTCTCGAACGGAAGCCGTTCCGCATCTTGATGGATGAATTGACCGGGCAAACCTCGCAGCCGAAAGTTCTGTTGGGCCAACGCCAAGTGCCCAGCCGACAAATCAACATCTGTGACCACCGCTCCGTTCATGGCGAATTGCGCGAGGTCCGTCCCGAGTCCTCCACCGACTTCCAACACCTGCTCACCGCGGTGTTCGGAAAATTCCATCACTTTCGGCATCCACGGCGCATAGTCGCCATAACGATGCGCCTCGATGTCCTTGAACCATTTGAGGGTCCCCTTGTCCCCCTCTTTTCCGTATTGAGACCCGCAAGGATCGTGATTCCATTGTTGCTGCGTTTGATCCTTGTACGGATCGCCCGTCACAAGAACCGCCGGCCGTGCGCGCTGAACAAGAGCGCCCCGTGCTTTCTCAGGAGCCGAACCAAGCACCTCTCGTGGCTCGCCGATGAAACGCCAGAGCCGGTCGACATGAACCTTCCAGGAGTACTGTTGCACGACGGCCTCACGCGCATTCCGACCGAGCGTCCGGCAGAGATCCGGCCGCTTTGCCAAAAAACACACTCCCTCCACAAATTCGGACAAGTCCCCCGGCGTACAAAGAACCGCCCGCTCATTGGAAATCTGCTCTCCCGCCTGACCCAGTCGAGATGCCCGTAAGGCCGGCGTTAACACCTGCCCGATTTGCTCCAGATCGCTGGCCACAATACCTGCTCCCACCGCCATATATTCGAACAGTTTGGTCGGCGAGCCAAAAAACGGACTGTCATTCATGTGGCGATGATGAGGCGAGACCAGAATATCGCAGGCTTTCAGCAAGCGCGCGCCTTCTTTGTGAGGTACCCAGCCGGTGCGCCGAACCTGCTCCGCCAAGCCATGCCGCTCAACCTGCTCGTCAATCAGATGCTTCAGCGCACCATCGCCGATCAACAGGAAGCGGGCATCCCGAATGCGCTGACAGACCTGGGGAATGGCCGATGCGAGAATCTCGATCCCGTGCCAGCCTCCGAACGTGCCGGTGAATCCGATCACTCGATGCCGGTCATCCCATCCCAATTCGCCTCGGAGCGCGCGCTTATCGTCCTCCGCGGGCGGCGCATACTCGTCGACATCGGCGCCGTTCGGATTAACCAGTATCTTGGCGGCGTCGATACCGCGTTCGATTAGATCCTTTTTCACATGTTCGGAGACGACCGTGATGACCGTGGCTTGCTTGAACGCCGCTTCTTCCGCCCTCATATAGAACGCTTCGTATTGATACCCCTGTCCGTCGAAGCTCTTCCTCATCTGAATTTCGGAACCGTTGTATTCCACGAAGTAAGGAATACCCAGGTCTTGGCTCAACCGCGCGCCGGCGAAGTTTCCCAAACAGAGACGCTCATAGATGTAGGCTGGCCTGACGGTTTCGAACGCCACTTTCAGCATGGGATAAAAGTGCTCGGTTGCTTTCACGATCTCCCATTCGTCCCCGCGGGCGCTCGGGGCTGGCAACACGACTTGGTGGAGCCCCAACTGGTCCAACAAGGCATACCGGGTTGGCATGAAACAGATAAATCGGTCTGCAAGCGCCGCCAGTTCTTTAGCCACATAACAGGTATGACCGTAGCTTCCGCCGGATTTGATCTGAGCCCAAAAGTCCGTACGAAGGTACGCGCCAGTATGCCCCGATCGATTTCCGCCGGACACTCTCGGCGCAGCATTAAAAGGAACCGGGCGGCTTTTCTCAATCGTCTCCTTCAGCCGCCTCTCCACTTCCTGATAGCGAGTGGGCGATGAGCCCGCCGTCTCTCCAGCCTCCGAGGGGAACCGATGCAGCTTCTGATAGAGTTGGACGGCGAACCAGTGCCGCCAATAACTATCGAGTCGTTCCTGATCCAACCGTTCCAGCGCCGCCTCCGCCGGCCAATACAGCCACATCGATCGCTTCGCACGAAGCACCTCCCGCGCGACTCGCAAATGCTTTCGTCCTGGCCAGCCTTGCTGCAAACCGATGATGACGCCCGCGACCTCCGTCCGCCGCATCTCTTCCAACGGATCGGCGGTATGTTTCAGATCAGGGAGCTGCAGAGTGATCGCCTGACGTTCGGTAAACGATGACAGTCGATCGTTCTTGATTAGGCCGGTCTCGGCCAATCCCTGGGAGACATACAGATAAGAATGGGCGGTCTGCATCTCAGGCTTCATCATAGGTTCGACCATACAGGAGATCTTCAATATGGAGGGATACCGCAGTGGTCTCGATGATTTGGTCAAAAGGGATTGGCGCATCTTGTTCGCCCCGGATCGCGCGGCCCAACGCGAGCAGTTCTTCTCCATGTCCCTTATCCTGGTCGGACTGCCAGAGGACGGCACCGTCTGAAGTCCTGACCAAGCTCCGGAAATCATCGATGAGATAGGCTTCGCCGTCGCAAAACACTTCGATGCGCTCCTTCGGCAAACCCTGTTTGGGTCCCAGGGCCGCGTAGAGCAAGTTGCAGACACTGCCGTCTTCATACCGCAGGACGGCTGAAAAATTATCGTTCCGCGCGTAAGGGAGGGTCCCCGGATCGATCGCGATCGCGTCGATCGAAGCCACGGGAGCATCGGCAAGGAAACGGAAGACGTCATAGACATGGCAGGCTTCGCCAAGATTTCGACCGCCGCCCTGAGGGCCTTGAATCCAATGATCGAGCGGGATGTATCCACCATTGAGCCGATAATTGACCATCAGCGGCGACCGGCGCGCCCGGAGGGTTTCTTTGAGACGCTGCATCGCAGGAGCGAATCGCCGATTGAACCCGACTAGGAGCAACGGAGGGTGGTCCAAGTGTCGATACGCCGTGAGGACGTCATCGAGTTCCCGCCAATTCAACGCCAACGGTTTTTCCACGAACACGTGCTTCCCGGCATTCAAAGAAGCGCGGACCTGCGCCGCATGCTCGTCATGTCGGGTGGCGATCACCACCAGATCGATATCGGAATCCTTCAAGATATCTTGGAGATCCGTCGACAAAATTTCAACACGGTTGGCGCGCGCGAAGTTCCCCCCCCGGGTCGTATCTCGGCTGACCACGCCTCGGAGGGCAAAGAGATGCGGATGCTTTTGCATCTGGGGAGCCAGCATGGAGGTCCCGAACGCTCCGACTCCAATCAGCGCAAATCGACAGGGTCCCTGGGGGATTTTCTTGTGCCCGCCGACGGTCATTCTGGTCGGCGGCAACGCGACAGTCGCGGCCGGTTCTTCGGCCTCATATCGGAGCAGGATCCCAAGCGGGAGGTCGGCCCCACCCCCGGCAAGTACCTTGTACGCTGCCGGTGCCTCTTCGACATTGATTTCTTGGTCGATCAATGCGTCGACGTTCAGCCTGCCGGTCGAAACCAAATCCAGATACGCCTGCATGTTTCGATTCATCGTCCAACGGACGTATGGATATGGATAATCTGTGCCCATTTCCTCGTAGGCCCGATCGTAACGGCCGGGGCCATACGACGTGCTCATCAAAAGATTGATCTCTTTACGATAGAACAGCGTACGCTCCACGTTGAGCCCGATGTCTCCGACGATGACCACCGTCCCCTTGGGCCTGGTCAATTCCATGGCAAGATTGACCACTGCATCGGACTTCGTGGCGGCGGTGATGATGGTTCGGTCGGCACCCCATCCTTGCGTGGCATCCCGGACGAGTTTCTTGAAACGGTCAATGTCGCAATCGCCAGACGCCATTCCCAATTGGCATGCGCGTACGACTCTTTTCTCGTCCGGATCATGCCCCAACACGATGCAACCGTTGGCGCGCAGCATTTGCGCCGTGAGCTGGCCGATGAGCCCCAAACCCAACACGCAAACCCTTTCTCCCAGTTGCGGCTCCGCTCGCCTGACTCCCTGTAACGCAATGGCGCCGACGGTCGTCGTCGCCGCCCAGCGCACTTCGCATCCTTTGGGGATTCGGCAGACCAGATTCCGCTTCACCGCCACATAGTCCGCATGATTCGCCTGGCCCGCTCCGCCGCACGCAACCCAGTCGCCCGGAGCGAGATCGCTGACCCCTTGTCCAATGGCCACAACCTGTCCCGCCAGGGAGTAGCCCAGATTCCAGCCTTGATTGGCAAGATCCGATTGCGCCCCCCCTCCTGGAGCAGCATCATTCATGATCACGTTAACGTGTTCAAGGCTGAGCCGTGCCGATTTCCCTCCGCCCGGATTCGCCACCACAACCGCCACGGTTTTCGACTCGGTCATATCGGCTGGGGAGAGTTCGTCGTCGATGGGACCAGCGTCGAACGTCCGGCACACTAACCACCGATCACCCCTGTCATTCAATAGTCCGATGGCCACCCGTCCTTCATGGACCACTCCTCTCAGCCGGACGGTGGGCATGCAGCCCTGCGGAACCTCGATTGCTTGAGAAACAGCCTGGTACAACGCGTCCGATTCATCGGTGATGATTTCCAATCCCCCGTTTCCGGCCTGGAATTGTTTGGCTGCACATGCCGTCCAGCCGAGATGACCGTACACCAGCGAGGAATGGCCGCGGGCCGAATACTTCGCAAGAAGAGCCCGCGTCATGCCTTGAGTCAACTCGGCAACCCGCTTGATGGCCTTACGCGGATCTCTTACGGCGCGCCCGAGATATTTTCGTGCTTGTGCGGCCAGCGTTTCAGCGCTCGCGGTCGCCGTCCCGCCCTTTCCGGATGGTGTCGACGATCGAAATGCGGCGATTTCAGTTCCAACGCTGACGAGTGAATAATGTACCCGAACCAGGACGCCCCCAGGCCCCGCAACCGGTCTCGGCATGCGAGCGACCACCACCCCCCCGCTATTTCCAAGTAATTGCCGCATGGCTGTCATCTGGATTGAAGACAGGTTTCGACTTCAAAACTGATTTTGGTCGCTTGTAATTGCTGCCACAGCGGAATCGGCCACGGCCCGCCTTGTTGTACGGCAATCCCGAATGCTTCGATTTCCTGCTTGTGGCCTTTTTCTGGCGAGACTGTCCGCACTCCCCTGCCAGCACTCCCGATAACGTCCACCTGCCGATAATCGTTCATGGCAATGACCATGCCATCGACAAAGACCTCCATCTGCTCCTTGGGATATGCGATCGATCCCAGCGCGGTATAGGTCAATGTGGCGAGCGAACCATCTTGAAATTTGATAGTCGCGACAAAATTATCCGCCGCCTGATAATGCCCGGTTACTGGACGAATGGCATTGGCCTGGACCGAGGTTACCTGGCTCCCCGTGAGAGCTCCGAACAGGTCATAAATATGGCACGCTTCTCCTCGATTCCGTCCGCCTCCTTCAGGCCCATGGACCCAGTGAGTAAGCGGGATATACCCGGCGTTCATCCGATAGGTGATAATCATGGAACCACTGCGTCTAGCAGTCAACTCGCAGACTCGCTGAATATGAGGAGAAAATCTCCGGTTGAACCCGGTCATCAATATCGGAGTCGGCTCGTTCGTGGCCTGACGTTCATAGAATGTCCGAATCGTTTCCAGCTCCTCCACGGTCAGCGCCAGCGGTTTTTCCACAAATACATGCTTGCCCGCTCGAAGTGCCTCCACGGTCATTGAGGCATGGAGATGATGGCGGGTGGCGATCATGACCGCGTCGATTTCCGGATCTTTCAGCACCTGATGATACTCCGTCGTGGCATACTGTGCGCCACAGGACCGAGCCGTGGCCGTTGCATTAGCGCCGGCTCGTCCCACAACCGCGCCAAGGGAGAAGAGGTTCGGCAAAGATTGGATCGCCGGCAAGAGGACGGCCTTCCCGAATTCTCCTGCACCGACAAAGGCCACCTTGACGAGTCCAGGTCTGGGCTTGGAACGGCTGGGATTAATCGCGACGATGGAACGCCGCGCATCAGCCGATTCTGGATACCTCAGCAACACCATGAGCGGCCGCCCATGCTCCGCCTGTGCCTGTGCGTAAGCCCTTGGGGCCTCAGCCAGCGGATATGTGGCACCAATCAGTGGGGCAATCCTGACTTTTTCCTCTGACAGCAAACGCAGATACTCGCCCATATTGCGATTTTCCGTCCAACGGACGTACGCGACCGGATAATCGAGCCCCTCCTCTTCGTATCGGCGATCATATCGTCCCGGTCCGTAGGAGCTGGATACCAGGAAGTCGAGTTCCTTCTGGTAAATATCGTTGCGATTGAGGTCGAGTCCGACATCCCCGACCAACACCACCCGCCCTTTCTTACGGCACATCTGAAAGGCGGTCGAGACGATGCGGTCCGAAGGACTGGCCGCGGTAATGATAACCCCGTCGGCTCCGACGCCGTCCGTAAGCCGGAACACCTGTTCGATACTGTGCCCCTCCTCGGGAACCATTCCGGCATTCATCCCAAGGCTGACGGCAAGCGCAATTCTCTCACCAAGCAGGTCCACCCCCACGACCCGACATCCGTTAGCTCTCAGCAGTTGGCTGGTCAACTGACCCAAGATTCCGAGCCCGATCACCACGAATGTTTCCCCCAATGTCGGAGTTGCCCGCCGGACCCCTTGTAACGCGATAGCGCCCAACGTCGTCGTGCTCGCCGCCGCAAAATCCACCGGATCCGGAATCGAGGTGGCCAGATTGCGAGGCACACGGATCACCTCCGCATGGTGGGAACATTGCGCGCCTGCGCATGCCACCCGGTCACCTGGCCGGAGATCGTCAACGCCGGCTCCTGCCTCCAGCACTATGCCGGCGGCGGAGTACCCCGTCGGCGAACCGGCGGCGAGTTTACCTCTGGCATAGGCGAGCGTTCTCGATATCCCCTGATCGGCGACCATTCTCATGGCTTTTTTCGCTTTATCCGGATAGCGCAGCGCGCGTTTCCAGAGCGCCTCCCCACTCTCGCGTATTCCAGCCAGTTCGGTCCCGACGGAGATGCAGGAGTACCGCACCCCGACCAAAATCGTTCCCGGCTCCACCTGAGGCGCAGGAACGTCCTCCACGACGATCTGACCCTGTTTAATGAGAACCTGTTTCACCGCGCCCTGTCCTGACGGCACAGACCAGAAAAGATTTACCCAGACTGCTCATCGCGCCAATGGTGCCATTCATGGCCGTCACACATTGGCTAGTCTGGCGGATTGGCTCGGCATTGGTATCGACCTGCCGAGCCGCAACCATAGGCTATTCGATAACATCCCGATTCAGGCGAGCACTCGGTGAGAAGGCCCCACGGAGCATCCACTCTCCGAAGGTCTGCCGCCATGAACAAATCCGTAGAGGGACTAAGGATGTGCAACTCAGTCCAGCACCGCCTTGCTATCCGCCGGATCCCCGATTCCGCTAGAACTGGAATTCGCTATTCATCCGCTGCTGGCGACGCGCACGTTGGCGTGCGAAGTGGAGATCGCTGACCGTGAGGTTTATTCGTGCCGCGAACAAAACAGAATCTCTTACAGAATCTGAATAACAAATGTTCGAAAGTGGCGTCAAGACGCCGCTCGGCACAGATCCATCGGTCTCCCTTGGTCCGGTGATAGGAGGATGCCGTACATGGATGTCGGCCATGCATCCGAACTCACAAGGTAGATAGCCTCCAACCGCCTCGTCTCAAGAGACAGCCATCAGCGCCTATGCGCCATAAAACATTCGGATCGCCCGGACAACGGCCCGCTGCTGATCGGCGGTTAAGCCCTGATAAATCGGAAGCGCGAGTGTCGCTTTGGCCGCCCGTTCGGATTCCGGGAAATCGCCCTCCTTATATCCCAGCGATCGGAAGCATTCCTGCAGGTGGAACGGCACCGGGTAGTAGATCTCGCTGCCGATCCCCTGCTGCGTCAAATGCGCCATCAGGCCATCGCGCCGGGGGACCCGAATCACGAACTGATTGTAGATGTGATGATGCTTCACCCCGGCGCGCTGATACCGGGCTTCCGGAAGGACGATGCCGGGCTTGTCCGTGAGTCCCGCCTGCTCGAACAGCGTCCGGTACAGTTCAGCGTTCTCCTGGCGACGCTTCGTCCATCCGTCCAGATAATCGAGTTTCACGTTCAGGACCGCCGCTTGAATGCTGTCGAGCCGGAAATTGCCGCCGATCAGCTTGTGATAGTACTTGGGCTTGCTCCCGTGCACGCGAAGCACGCGAATCCGTTCGGCCAAATCGAGGTCGTTGGTGACGACCATGCCCGCATCGCCCATCGCCCCCAGGTTCTTGCTGGGAAAGAACGAGAAACACCCGACCGTCCCGATGCTCCCGGCCCGCCGTCCGTCGGCGTAGTCCGCTCCGATCGCCTGAGCGGCATCTTCAATGACGTGCAGCCCATGCCGTTGG
>DATIBM010000360.1:0-3193 GCA_035457545.1 Nitrospiraceae bacterium | reverse complement strand
GCCAGCCTTCGAAAACCCCGAAACGCCCCAAGCCGCTCAAGCCGGGGGACGTGGCGCCCCCCATGCCCGGCCGGGTCGTGAAGGTGCTCGTGTCGGTCGGCGATGCCGTCAAGGCCGGTGCTCCCCTGCTGATCATCGAGGCCATGAAGATGGAGAGCCGGGTGCCCGCCCCGATCGACGGCCGTGTCACGGCGGTCTATGCCGCCGAGGGCGACAACGTCAAGACGGACGAAACGCTCGTCCAGTTGGAATAGCGCCGCAGGCGCGCCACGGTCCGCGCTTGGTCTCTTCGAGTGAACCAACCGACACTCATCCTGACCCTCTGGCCGCTGCTCGCCCTCTGTTTGCTCTCCTCCTGTTCCAGTCCGCAGATCCCGCAGTGGTTCGAGGCCTTCTCCCGTATGCCCGTGCGGACCGTCGAAGTCGACGGGCACCGGCTGGCCTATCTGGACCAGGGAACCGGGCCGGTCCTGATCCTGATCCACGGATTCGGTGGATCGCTGTGGCAATGGGAATACCAGCAGGTCCTCTCGCAACACGGCTATCGCGTCATCACGGTCGATCTCCTGGGCTCCGGGTTTTCCGACAAGCCGGCGTTGGAGTACCGCCCGGAGGAGGTGCTGCGGTTCTTCCTCGGCTTTATGGACCGCCTGGCCGTTCCGAAGGCCACGTTGATCGGCAATTCCATGGGGGCCGGGGTGGCGATCGCCGCGGCGCTGACCGCGCCGGAACGGGTGGAGCGATTGGTGCTCATCGGCGGGTTGCCGGCCGACATCAAGGGCCACCTCGCCAGTCCGTTGGTGCGCAAGGGGCTGGATTCCTCGGTTCCGGCTTGGCTCGCTGAACTGGGCGCCAAGCTCTTCGGCTCCTCCGTCGGTGAAAGAGTCTTGCGGGAGATCATCTACGATCAGTCGATGATCACCCACGCCGTGCTCGATCGATCCGGTCGCAACCGGCGGCAGCCGGGGCTCATCGGGCCGATGCTGGCCATCGGCAAGACCTTGCCGGAGTGGGAGTCACAGTACGCGCCCCGCCTGAGCGAGATCCGGCAGCCCACGCTGATCATCTGGGGCCAGGAGGACCGGATCTTCCCGCCCGCGGTCGGACGGACGTTGTCCGAGACGATCACCGGATCGCGCCTCATGCTGGTTCCGCGCGCCGGCCACATCCCGCAATGGGAACAACCGGAGACCGTCAACCACGCGATCCGCGCGTTTCTGAAATCTTGACATGATGCGGAACCCCGTCACAGTATGGGATCGGTTCCGGTTCCACCTGATCAATTGAAGAGGAGGCAGCTTATGCGACGGATCACGATCGTGCCCGCATGTCTTCGTCCCGTGTCCTTGATCGCGGCCGGGTTCCTCGCGGCCGGCAGCGGATGCGCGGGGATGGGCAAGTCCGCGGACTCGGGCTTCATGTATAAGAACCTGCCGGTGTCCCAAGCTTCGGCTCAGACGGGAGAGGGGCACAGCGTCACCCTGTTCGGAAAAGCCATGCCTCTGTCCGGTCCGGAGATCAAGGCGGGAGACAAGCTGCGGGACGCCCTGGTCACCAAGCCGGACCTCTCGCTGGTCCATATCGCCGGCACGGACGGGAAGGGCAAGGTGCGCATCATCAGCGTGGTGCCGTCCCTCGACACCAAAGTCTGCGAACAGCAAACCCATTACCTGAGCGAAAAGAACAACGGCTTGGATCGCATGATCGAGCTCATCACGATCAGCGTCGATACCCCCTTTGCCCAGAAACGCTTTGCGGAAGAGGCCAAGATCAACAATGTCACCTTCTTGTCCGATTACCGGGAGGCCGCCTTCGGCAAGGCCCACGGCCTGTTCCTCAAGGATCCGCACATCCTGACCCGGGCGATCATGGTCGTGGACAAGGACAACACCGTCCGCCACCTCCAGTTGACGCCGGACCTGGGCCAGCTCCCCGACATGGATGAAGCGTTCCGATACGCGCGTTCGCTGATCAACGCAAGCTGACGAAGATCTGTCGCTCGTCATTCGTCAAACGTAGCGGAGCGGCGATTCCCTTCGTCGCAATGCGATCGAGGGATGACGATTGACGCAGCATCCCGCCGAGAACGTTATGGCGCACTACGACATGCTGGTGATCGGCAGCGGGCCCGCCGGGCAAAAGGCCGCGATCCAAGCCGCCAAGCTCGGGAAAAAAGTCGGCATCATCGATCGCCGCGAGGTCGTGGGAGGGGTCTGCCTCAACACCGGCACGATTCCGAGCAAGTCTCTCCGCGAAGCGGTGCTGTTCCTGTCCGGCTTCCACCAACGCGGGCTCTACGGGCAGAGTTATCGCGTCAAGCACGACATCACGATGGAGGACCTGACCTTCCGCGCCAACCACGTCATCAAGCGCGAGGTGGAGGTCATCCAGAATCAGATGGAGCGCAACCGCGTGGACATGATCTTCGGGACCGCGCGGTTCTTCGACGACCACTGCCTGCACGTTCACCAGGCCGCCGGATCGCCGGGATCGCCGGGTCCCGGCGATCCGCTCGAACACACAGCCGACTTCATCGTGATCGCGGTCGGAACCAAGCCGGCCAGGCCGTCGCACATTCCCTTTGATGACCAGACCGTGATCGACACGGACGGCCTGCTGGCGCTCAAGCGCCTCCCGAAATCGCTCACGATCATCGGCGGCGGCGTGATCGGCACCGAATACGCATCGATCCTGGCGGCCATGGGCATTCACGTCGTGCTCATCGAGCGGCGGCCGCGGCTGCTGGAATTCGTGGACGCCGAGATCATCGAAGCCTTGCAGTACCACATGCGCAGCATCGGGGTCTGGCCGCGGCTGAACGAAGAAGTCGTGGCCATCGACAAACAAGGCGAGGACCAAGTCATCGTGCGGCTCCGAAGCGGAAAGGAGATCCCAGCCTCCACCGTCATCTATTCCGTGGGCCGCATGGGGGCGACCGATGGACTGAATCTCCAGTCGGTAGGGATCACGCCGGACGACCGGGGGCGGATCAAGGTCAACAAGTATTTTCAAACCGAGGTGCCGCATATCTATGCGGTCGGCGACATCATCGGGTTCCCGGCGCTGGCCTCGACCTCCATGCAACAGGGACGGCTGGCCTCCTGCCATGCGTTCGGATTGCCGAGCCAGGTGGAAACCACGCTGCTGCCTTACGGCATCTATTCCATCCCGGAAATCTCCATGGTGGGTCGCA
>DATIBM010000359.1:0-3351 GCA_035457545.1 Nitrospiraceae bacterium | reverse complement strand
GGCGTCGCCAGAAGGACTCTCATAATTAAGTCAACGGACAAAGGCGTCCGTCATTCTGAGAAGGGTGGCGGACGCCTTTCGTTTTAGCGGTCACGACGAGACAGGGCGGTCTCGGGCCAGTGGCCGACAGGCTCAGGCAGGACAATGGCGTCCTCCGTTCCCGGTCATGGGAAGCGAGGACGCTTTTTTTTTGGATTGGAATGAAGGATGACTCACGGCGCGCCAGTGAAGACAGAAAAACCGGCAAAGGAGAGCCGACTATGAGCGATGACAGGGGAACATGCGAAGCGGGCGCGTCCGAGGCGCCGCTGCTCTCATCCGACGAATATTTCGAGCGGACCGTCAAGGAGTCGCTGAGCCATGCCGTCCTCGAGAGCGCCGGGACCTCGCGGCGCCGGTTCCTTGCGGCGCTGGGAGCGACGACGCTGATGACCTTGATCGAGCAGGTCCTTCCCGTTCGGGAAATCGTCGCGCTGGCCGCGGACCCGGTGGGGAAACCGGAGAAAAAGGATGTCAGCGTGGGCTTCATTCCCATCACCTGCGGAACCCCCATCATCATGGCCGAGCCGCTCGGGTTCTATAAGAAGCACGGGCTGAACGCCTCGGTGAAGCGGGCCGCCGGCTGGGCCATGATCCGCGACTGGGCGATCAACGGCGAGGTGGACGCGGCCCACATGCTGACGCCGATGCCGCTGGCCATCACGTTGGGGGCCGGCTCCGTCCCGAAGCCCTTCTACATGCCGGCCGTCGAAAACATCAACGGACAGGCCATCACGCTGCATGTCAAACACAAGAACGTGAAGACGGCGGCGGACATGAAGGGATTCCGCTTCTGCGTGCCGTTCGACTATTCCATGCACAACTATCTGCTCCGGTATTTCCTGGCGGAAGGAGGCCTGCATCCGGACAAGGACGTGCAAATTCGCGTGGTGCCGCCGCCCGAGATGGTCGCAAACCTGAAGGCCGGGAATGTCGATGGCTACCTGGGACCGGACCCGTTCAACCAGCGGGCGGTGTACGAAAACGTCGGCTTCATCTTCAAGCTTTCCAAGGAGATTTGGGACCGGCATCCCTGTTGCGCCTTCACCGTGTCGCAAGACTTCGCCGCGCGCTACCCGAATACCTTCGGGGCGCTCTTCCGCGCGATCGTCGATGCGACGCACTATGCCTCGAACCCCGCGCATCGAAAAGAGATCGCCGCGGCGGTCGCGCCGACCAATTATTTGAATCAGCCGGTCACGGTGCTGGAGCAGGTCCTGACCGGCACCTACGCGGATGGGTTGGGCGCCATCAAGAAGGAGCCGAACCGGATCGATTTTGATCCCTACCCCTGGCATTCGATGGCCGTCTGGATTCTCACCCAGATGAAGCGGTGGGGGCATCTGAAGGGGGACGTCAACTACAAGGCGGTGGCGGAGCAGGTCTATCGCGCCGCCGACTGCGATCGGATCGCGAAAGAACTCGGCTATCCATCCCATGCGAGCACCATGACGAAACACATGATCATGGGCCGTGAATTCGATCCGCAGCAAGCCGAGGCCTACGTGAAGAGCTTCAAAATCCACGGGATGGCGTGAGCAAGCAAGGCGTGAGAAGCACGTGACGCCGGGAGGAGGAGAACAGGAGATGCTGACGGAAACGGTGGCAGGCGGGGAGTCAATCGGTGTCGAGGCAACGGTACGGACCGGCCCAGCGGCAACAACAAATGGACAGAAGCTCCGCGCGATGGCCGGGCAGACCGGCGGGAACCCATGGTTCATTTCCGGATTCATCCTGTTTCTGTTTCTGCTGGGCTGGCAACTCTTCACGCTGCGGACCCCCTTCGATCCCAAAGGGATGACCGAGGAGCAACTGCAATTGATGGAGTTCAACGGCGACATCGTGCGCGCGGAAGGCGGCACCTATCAGTGGAATCCCGAAAAGGAAAAGGTCAAAGGAGTGCCGGGTCCCCTGGCCGTGCTGGAGAAGGCGCGGGTCGAGCTGAGCGAAGCCTTCGTGAAGAAGGGGACGAACGACCACGGGATCGGCTATCTCGTGCTCTACACGGTCGCGCGGTTCGGCGCCGGCTTCCTGGCGGCCTCGGTGGTGGCGATCATCCTGGGCGTGTTGTTGGGACTGAACAAGGTGCTCTTCAAGGCCGTGAACCCCTATATCCAGATTCTGAAGCCGATCTCGCCGCTGGCTTGGATGCCGCTGTTGCTCTACACGGTCAAGGATCCGAAGTGGACCGCGGTGCTGGTCGTCTTCATGGCGGCGCTGTGGCCGACCCTGGCGACGACGGCCTTCGGCGTGAACGGCCTGCGCAAGGATTACTTGCATGTCGCCGCGATCCTCCAATTGTCCTGGTTCAAGCGGTTGTTCAAGGTGATCTTGCCCGGCGCGGCCCCGACGATCGTCAACGGCCTGCGGATCTCCTTCGGCAGCGCCCTGGTCGCGGTGGTCCCGGCGGAAATGCTGCTCGGGGAGCTGGGGGTGGGGTACCTGAGCTGGATCGAATGGAACAACCTCGATATTTCCGGCGTCATCTTCGCCATTCTCGTCGTGGGCTGCGTGGGAGTGATTTTGGATTCGGGATTCAACAAGCTGGCGGGCTTGGTCACCTATCAGGAGTAACTCATGGCCTTTCTGCAAATCGACAACGTCAGCAAGTACTTTCCGAGCGCGTCGGGCGAGGGGCGGGTCTGCGTGTTCAAGGACGTCACGATCAAGATCGACAAGGGCGAGTTCGTGACGGTCATCGGCCATTCGGGTTGCGGCAAGAGCACCCTGCTGAACATCATCGCCGGGCTGGACGAGGCGTCCGAAGGCGGGGTTCTGCTGGGAGGCCGCGAAGTCTCGGGGCCGGGATTGGACCGCATGGTCGTCTTTCAGAATTTTTCCCTCATGCCATGGATGACCGTATTCGAGAACATCGCCCTCGCGGTGCGATCGGCCTATCCGGACTGGGAGCCATCGCAAGTGGCGGCTCATGTGAACAAGTATATCGCGCTGGTGGGGTTGAAGGGCGCGGAAGCGAAGCGGCCGGCGGCCCTCTCCGGCGGTATGAAACAACGGGTCGGCTTGGCGCGGGCCTTTTCCATTGAACCCAAGGTTCTGCTGCTCGATGAGCCGTTTGCCCAGATCGACGCCCTGACCCGCGGCGTGATCCAGGAAGAGTTGATCCAGATGTGGAACACGTCGAAGAACACGGTGTTCATGGTCACCCATGACGTGGACGAGGCCATTCTGTTGTCGGATCGGATCATGCTGATGACCAACGGACCGTCCGCCCGAATCGGCGAGATCGTGGAGGTCACGATCCCGCGGCCTCGATCGCGGGAAACGATCATCGATCACCCCCATTACTACAAG
>DATIBM010000358.1:0-2559 GCA_035457545.1 Nitrospiraceae bacterium | reverse complement strand
CATACGCAGCAAGTTTTGGGAAACATCTCATCGAACGGTATGTGGGGATCCCAGTCGCTGCGGCCGCGCCGAGCATTACGACCATCTACGGTCGAGAGTTGCAGCTTGAAAGCCAGCTCTTCCTCGCAATTTCCCAATCGGGCCGCAGTGATGATCTGATTGAGACCGCCTTGTCCGCAAGGACGGCGGGGGCACTGACGGTGGCGATTGTAAACGACGTGGACAGTCCGCTCGCGGCTACGTGTGACATAGTGCTTCCAATGGCGGCCGGTCTGGAGTCGAGTGTGGCCGCAACGAAGACCTTTATCGCTTCCCTCGCCGCTTTGCTGAACCTGGTTGCGGCTTGGGCCGACGAGGCTTCGTTAGAGGCCGCCCTTGATCGTTTACCGGGACGATTGGCCGAAGCCACGCACCTCGATTGGTCTTGCGCCATTGACGCAATTTCACGCGCAAATAGTCTCGTCACATTGGGGCGAGGACCCACCCTCGCCATCGCACAGGAAGCGGCCTTGAAGCTGAAGGAGGTCTGCAACCTTCACGCAGAGGCCTATAGCGGGGCCGAATTCCAGCACGGTCCTATTGCGCTCGTGTCGCCCGGCTACCCAGTTTTGATTTTCATGCCGGGTGATAAGAGCGCGAAGCCACTCTCAACACTTACAGCGGATCTTTGCCGAAAGAGGGCAGCCGTTTTCACAACGGGTCGCGACGATCTTCCTGGCGTGGTCCGGCTGCCGATCCTCCAACCGGATCGTCCGGAAACCGACGCCGTTTGTTTGATTCAGAGCTTCTACGGACTTGCCGTTCACTTGGCCATTCATCGAGGGATAAACGTCGATCAACCCAGGAATTTGCAGAAGGTCACCCGGACCAGATGAATCGACAGGGCCTGCATGCGGTCGCCGCGGACCATATTTTTGACGGCTCCACAAGACATGAAAACGCGTCGGTCGTCATCGAAGGATCCGAGATCAAGAGCGTGCTGCCGCAATCGGAGCTTCCCGCAGAGCTATGCACTCATCATCTCCCCGCCGGCGCCTGGCTGGCTCCGGGTTTCATTGACCTTCAGGTCAATGGCGGGGGAGATGTCCTTTTCAACGATTCGCCGACACCGGAAACCATCATTACGATCGCGGGCGCCCACCGAAAGTTCGGGACCACCGCGCTCCTACCGACATTCATGACCGACACCCGCGAGAAGATGCGGGCTGCCATGGCTGCGGTCCTTGAAGCGCTTGATCGAGTACCGAGCGTTCTCGGGATTCATCTGGAGGGACCATTCCTATCGCCGGAAAAGGCGGGTGTGCACGATCCCCTCCTGATGCGAGCGCCGGATAAAGCAGACCTCGAGATGTTGTGCAGTGAGTGGAGAGGGCAGTTGCTCGTCACCCTAGCCCCCGAGCGCGTTCCGCAGGGGTTCATCAAACGGCTCACAGATTGCGGCCGTCATGTGTCATTGGGGCACTCGATGGCCAGCTATGAGGAGACCTGTTCGGCAATGCTCGAAGGCCTCACCGGCTTTACACATTTGTTCAATGCCATGCGGCCACTCCAGAGCAGAGACCCCGGACCGATCGCCGCGGCTCTGGAATCGTCTAATGCCTGGTATGGGTTGATTGTCGATGGCTGGCACGTGAATCCTGCTATGCTTCGCTTGGCCTTGCGAGGTTGCGGGCATCCGATGCTGGTCACCGACGCCATTCCACCGGTCGGCGGCCGCCGGTCAACCTTTCAGCTATACGGAAGCGAGATCAAGGTGGCTGGCGGACGCTGCCTTAGAGCTGACGGCACACTGGCCGGGGCCGCGCTCGATATGGCGACCGCCGTCCGCAATTGCATGAACCTTCTCAAGGTCTCTTTGCCGGACGCCCTGCGGTTTGCCTCCCGGAATCCGGCGGAATTCATTGGAGTTGGGCATAGGCTTGGCCGGCTGGCCCAAGGATACCGTGCCGATATGGTCGCCATCGATCCGGAACCTGTTGCCGTTCTGGGAACGTGGGTGGCAGGCGAATCAGAGTTGATCGCTTGACTTCCGGCGGCCTCGCGATTTACGTAATATCCGAATCTTTCGGATTTTTCTGAGTTGACTTACTCTGGCCATCTTTGGCCTGTTTTGGTACTGCATTAACGTTTGCCCGGTAATCTTTCCCTTACTTATGCCGAAGCAATTTTTTATAGGCCTCGACGGAGGTGCCACCTCCTGCCGAGCCCGTATTCGCGACATGGACGGCAATTTACTGGGCGAAGGGGAAGGCGGCCCAGCCAATATTCATTCAGATCTGCCGCTCGCCAAGGACTCCATCCGCACGGCCACGAAGTTGGCTTTGGCGGCTGCCAGCTTGGATGAGGGAAGCCTAAAGCGCGCGCATGCGGGGCTTGGTCTGGCGGGCGCAGGTCTGAAAACCGCTTCCGACCGCCTGCTTTTGGAACTTACGTGCTTCGCCTCGGTCGAGCTGGAAACCGACGCCTATGTCGCCTGGCTTGGAGCACATCAAGGTGGCGACGGCGGGATCGCGATATTGGGCACCGGTTCTTGCGGTCTTGCCATCGTCAAGGACCGGT
>DATIBM010000357.1:0-10148 GCA_035457545.1 Nitrospiraceae bacterium | reverse complement strand
CTGCTCAGCCAATTCGGCGAGCGTCTTGTCGCCTTTGACGGCGGCCAACGCCACCTGGGCCTTGAAGGTCGCTCCATGATTTCGTCTCGTTCTCTTCATCGCCTCGCTCCTCTCGTCGGCCACCTCGCGGTGGCGGTGGTGAAGCCAGGCTACCACTTACCACACTGTCCGAATTTCCGGAGCCCCCTCTACCCATCCCATTCTGGAGAAACGGCCATGTAGGCTCCCACTGCTCGTGTCCAACGAGGTCCTGCGTTCCTTCTAAGCTTGGTACTCATTTCTATCTACCGGAAGGACACTCGTGCTGGTCCTACTGCGGCCATCGAGCGAGCGTGCTTCCCCGCGCGCGGGCTTTGGGAGCAAAGGATCGGCATGAGTGTCCTTCCACCTCTGCGAGCACGTGAGGGCATGAGCCTGATCACCCGCCACCCATCACCGGGCTGCCGTGATGGGTGGATGATCAACCACTTATCCCCCACCCGCTCAAACAAATTGGTCTCGAGGATGCGGGTCTGCACGGTGGTGTCGTCCTGCTTCGTCGTCAGGTTCTCCGTGCAAATCACCCAGGCCACATCGCCGGCCACCTGAACCTCGACATCGGTCAGTTCGAAGTTCACCTCGAAGGTGTGCTCCAGAAAAAGACTCCCGGTACCTTTTCATTTTTCTTGCCCATCCCGTTCGAGGTCGTATGAGTTTCTTTTGTACACATGAGGAGAAAATCCGTCTGTCACGGAGAGGAGCCGTGTGCCGTTTACCTTCCAAGCACGACGTCAATGCCAGCGAGCAGAAGTTCGACCTTCGCCCGCGAAAGCTTGCTCACGCGCTCGCTAAGCAGAGCCTTACCGAGCGCAACAATCTGCGAGACATTCGCGACCGAGTCCTTGGGGAGCCGGGTCAGGCGCGTGGTCAAGAGGACATTGCCGGGTGCGTCAGCCCATTGCACGTTACTGGTCAACGGCACACAAACCACTGTAGCGAGCCGGCTTCGGTTCAGGGCATCACCCTGGACGACAACGACCGGCCGCCGAAACCCCGGGCCTGATCCGGCGGGCGAAGGGAGGTCGGCCCACCACACCTCGCCCTGCGAGATCACCACTCGGTGCCCTCCAGGACGCGGCGGCCCGCTGTGCGGAGGAATGGATCGGCTTGGTCTTGCACCTGCTCGCAGACACGGTCCATCGCGTCAGTCACCTCGTCAGGCGCGTGACGCGCCACATACTCGCGAAGAGCAGCACTGAACACCTCGCTGCGAGATTTCCTTACACGCCGGGCGAGCCGTTCGACCTTGGTGAAAACCTCGTCCGGAATCGAAACTGCCGTCTTCATACCAAAAGTATAACCGCGGATGTCCAGGCGTTCAAGCGGCAACCTGCGGCCTGCTCGACCGCGTCGTTATGCGCGGATGAGTCATTCACGAGCGCCTGTCTTTGCGCTGTTGTCTTTATCACCCAAGCTTGATGACGCCGGATCTGGTCTATCGGAAGGACACTCATGCTCGTCCCACTGCGGCCTTTGAATAACTCTAATGTGCTCCTTCCAAGCTTGCTCATTGATATTCGTTCGGCAGGTAACTGGTAGGGTCTGAACTGCGTACATCCTGACCCGTTGCATGGGAAGAACAACGGGCCCCCCGGCTCCTTCTGGAGCCGCGCGTTGCACGAGCATATTCCAAACATAACGTTCCTTCCGAGCTTGCTCGTCGTCCCTATTTATCGGAAGGACACTCGTGCTGGTCCCACTGCGGCCATTGAGTGAGCGTGCTGCCCCGCGCGCGGGCTCTGGGAGCAAGGTATCGGCATGAGTGTCCTTCTACCCCTTACTTCCTGCGGCCTCTGCGAGCACGGGAGGGCATAAGCCTGCCCCTCCCTCACCCTCCCCCCATGATCGGGCTGCCGTGATGGTGGATCATCAACCATTCGTCCCCCACCCGCTCGAACAGATTGGTCGCGAGGATGCGGGTCTGGACGGTCGTATCATCCTGCTTGGTCGTCAGGTTCTCCGTGCAAATCACCCAGGCCACATCGCCGGCGACCTGGACCTCGACATCGGTCAGCTCGAACTTCATGTCGAAGGTATGGTTGAAAATCAGCACCCATGAATCCCGCACCGCCGGCCAGCCGGACCGGAGTCCCCAGCCCGGGTGGATGCAGGTGACATAGTCCTGCTGGAGCCAGATCCTGTCCATCTGCGTGATGTCGAGGCTCTCGAAGGCCTCGTAAAACGCCTGGTTGACGCGCGCCACTTCTTCGATCCGTTGTTCAATCATGAGGTCTCCTCGTTAAGACATGCCATGATAGCGCAGACTTGCGCGGCGTGGCGAGGCACAAAGCGAGCGGCCGTCCGGCACCACGCCGTTCGACGGACGCAAGGCGGCTGGCCTGCTCAACGAGAAGGGAAGAATTGAAGGGGAGGAATGCTACCGTGAAGCGTTGGCTTTCGACGGTTTCTTCTTGACCGAGGGCTGGTCCCGCACCGGTTGGACATTGGCGGGAACGCTATCCTTGCGCAAGGCATTGATCATCGCCTGGCGTGAGGCGAAGGATCGGCCGGCAAGCGGCCCCTTGTCACAGACATAGCCGCTCTTGACCCGGTGACAGTCATGCCGGTCCACCGGCTGACCCTTCGCCCAGAGACTGTTCGGCAGGCCGGCGACCAGGACGAACCCTGCCATGAACCCTGTTACCAGCATGGTTTTCCTGTCCATACGTCCTCCCGCATACGCCGTCATGGGAGGAAGTATAGCAGGCGGGTCTGACCGGTCCGGCCACAGACCGGCAGCGGAATGAAGAATGAAACGGTGGAAAGCTAGGAGCCTGTCCGACATTGACCTTTCTACTGCGGCGAACGATCTGCAGCCATCTGCGTCGTTCTCGACCCGAAAAAATCATCAATGTATTCCAGCGAATACACCTCCGATTTTTCCGAGCCTGCGGCCTCGCATCTTGCCGCACCTCCTTCGCCTCGTCACGAACGGCAATGTCGGACAGGCTCCTAGGCGGAGGGTTCCTTGGTCTGATAGCCCACGAGCCACACGCCGGCTAGGATCAGGACAATTCCCAGGGCTTCCCTCGGCCCCACCGATTCCCCCAGGATCAGGGCCGACAGCAGCAAAGCGGAAACAGGGATCAGGTTCACAAAGACCCCGGCACGGGAGGGGCCTACTCCCTGGACCCCGAACAGCCAGGCTTGCTGCCCCAACGCCGTAGCAAAGACGATCAGGTAACCGAGCGCCACCCATCCGCCTGAAGAGACCGCGGCCCAACCCTCCTGCATCACCTTCTGGTCGGACCACAACAACGGGATCTGCAGAACGATCGAGATGAGCAGGGTGGTCCAGTTAATGGTCAAGGGCGACAGGCGATCCATGACCGATCCGCTCCCGATCGTATAGAGCGCCCAGCTTATCAATCCCAGCAACACCAAGGTGCCGCCCAGCCAGGGATTGTCGCCCGTCGCGTTCTCCCCGCCTCCTCCCGACACGAGCGCCACCCCGGCAAAGGACAGGGCGCTGCCAGCCGCAACCTTTCGAAAGGGCACATCCTGAATGAGCAAGGAGGACAACAGGGCCGTGATGGCCGGGCTTGCCCCAATGATCACCCCCGCCGCCGCCGCGCCGATGTAGCGCAGCCCGAAGAGGGTCAGCAGATGATTGCCCAAGACGGCTAGACCCAACAGCACCAGCAGCCAGCGGTCGCGACCGGCAAAGCGGAGCGACCGGCCCTCTTGCAGCCACCAGAGCGGGATCAGGATGGCGAGCGCGCCGAGGCCCCGGAGCACCGACATCTCCACCGCGGAGAATGAGGCCAGCGCGTACTTCTGCCCGACGATGGAACCGCCCCAGACCACCGCCGCCAGGGTCAGCGAGCCATAGGCAATTGCCGCAGAAGGAGAGGCCATGACGCTGGGGATAACAGCGCCATGACGAACCGTCAAGGATTATTTCCGGCCGGTGAGGTGATCACCCGCCTTGACGGCCTTGAGATCCGCGCCTAGTCTTTGATCTAACGCCCAAGGAAAGGACACGCCGATGAGCCCATTGAATCCGCCTCGCCGCCACTCGATCGCGCTTTCGATCGTGCTGGCCTGGGCGCTTGTGGCAAATGGCTGCAGCAAGGCGCTGATCCATGACGATGTCAAACAGCCCGTCAGCAACGCGGCCCACTGCTCGGGATCGGAATGGATCGACGATTCCTCCCTGGCCGTGCTCCCCATTCCGGTCGTGGCCTTCTTTGTCCCCCACTGGAGCCTCAACGACATCAAGGCGGATGACTACCTCAAACGCTGCGGCGAGCCCTCCAAGCTGGTGAACCGGCATGTCGAAGTGGGCCGAACCGCCTGCATCCCGGCTGCGCTGACCCGCATCATCAGCCTCGGCATCTGGCAGTGGTGCCCGGCGACCATTGCCTGGCGGGCCGACGTGAAGGCCTGATCATCTGATTGAACTCACACCGGGCTCCGGCTTCACCACCAGCACGCCGTCGCGAATCGTCACGAGCACCGCGCTCACGCGCGGATCGTCTGCGACCAGCCGGTTCAGGTCTTGAATCGTCCTGGTCCGGTCGTCCGGCGCAGGCTGGGTGAGCACCTCCCCCGACCAGAGCACATTGTCGATCAGGATCACGCCGGAGGGCGCGATCAGCTCCAGCGCCCGCTGGTAGTACTGGATGTAGTTCTGCTTGTCCGCGTCGATGAAGATCAGGTCGAACGGCCCGCGAATCTCCCGCAACGTCTCCAGCGCCGGCCCCTCCCGGATTGTGATCTTCCTGCCGTGCGCACTCTTCGCGAAATAGCGACGCGCCACGGCGATCGGCTCGGGATCGATCTCGCAGGTGATGGCTTCGCCGTCCGGCGGCAAGGCCTCCGCCATCGAGAGCGCGCTGTAGCCGGTAAACATGCCGATCTCCAGCACCCGTCTGGCCCGGACCAATTTCACCATCATCTTGAGAAACGCGGCCTCCAACGGACCGACCAGCATCCTGGCCAGCTCCATCGTCCGTTCCGTTTCCTCCCGCAGGTCGCGACAGACCGCTGACTCGCCCATGGAATGTTGTTCCGCGTAGGCTTCGATCTCGGGACGCACCAGATCTTCCATTTCAGACCTCCGTTATGAAACACTTTCCTTGTCGAAACACGGCAGGCTCTCTTCAGTCGGTCGCCATCATGCCGGAGGAGGTCGATTGTGGCAACACTCAGCACGCTTGATCCGTTACGCACCCAGCTTCTCACGATCCAGCAGATCAACAGCGCGGCTTCATTATTATCCTGGGATATGGAAACCTACATGCCGGCCGGAGGCGGTACGGCTCGGGCCGATCAGATCGCCACCCTGCAGGGGCTGGCACATGATGGCCTGGTATCCCCGGACATCGAGCGGTTGCTCGGCCAGTGGCTGGATCTCCAGACCGGCGAGCTTCAGCCACGTGCCGCAGATCCCTGGGATGAGTCCGCCCGGGCGCTGCTCCGCGAAGTGTGGCGGGATTTCAGCCGGGCCAAGAAGCTTCCGTCCGATTTCGTCGTCCGGCTCGGCCGCGAATGTTCCCTGGCCCAGCAGGTCTGGGTTGAGGCGCGCGCCAAGAACGACTTCAAACGGTTTCTCCCGAACCTCACGACCATCCTTGCGCTGAAGAAGGAGGAAGCCGGCTATCTCGGCTACGCCCATTCTCCCTACGACGCCCTGCTCGACCACTATGAGCCCGGCTCCACCGTCGGCCAACTGGCTCCCCTGTTCGAGAAATTGAAGGCGCGGCTGGTCCCCTTGCTCAAGGCTGTGTTGGCCAGCCCGGTGGCGATTGACGATAGCGTTCTTCATGACGCCTACGACCCGGGCCGCCAGGTGGAATTCGGCCGGCTGGTCCTGACCGCGATGGGCTATGACTTCGAACGAGGGCGCCTGGACCTGTCCGCCCATCCCTTCACGACCTCGTTTCATCCGACCGATGTACGGGTCACCACCAGGGTGTTCGAACGGGACCTCGCGTCCTGTCTCTTCAGTTGCATCCATGAAGGAGGGCATGGGCTCTATGACCAGGGATTGGACCCGCGCCATTACGGGACCCCGCTCGGCGACACGATCTCGCTGGGCATCCATGAAAGCCAGTCCCGGCTGTGGGAGAATTGCATCGGCCGGTCCCGCCCCTTCTGGCGAGGCTTCTATCCGCTGTTGCAACAAACCTTTCCCGAGCAATTGAACAAGGTGCCGCTCGACCGCTTCTATGCCGCGATCAACAAAGTGCAGCCTTCGCTGATCCGGGTGGAGGCGGACGAGTTGACCTACAACCTGCATATCATGCTGCGCTTCGAAATCGAGCAGGACTTGATCGAGGGACGCCTTAAGCTTGAAGACCTGCCGGAAGTCTGGCGGGAGAAAATGCAGACCTACCTCAACGTGGTCCCGGCCACCGACGCCGAGGGCGTGTTGCAGGACATCCATTGGTCGATGGGCGCGTTCGGCTATTTCCCCACCTACACGCTCGGCAACCTCTATTCAGTTCAGTTCTTCAACCAGGCCAAGCAAGAGCTGATGGGCCTGGAGCAGGAGATCGAGGCGGGCCGGCTCACGGGCCTCCGGCAGTGGCTCGGGCAAAAGATTCATCAGTGGGGACGCATGTTCACCGCCGATCATTTGGTCCAGCGGGTCACGGGCCGCTCCCTCACCCCGGACCCCTGGCTGACCTATGTGGAGCAGAAGTACGGCGAGTTATATCGACTGTAAGTAGGTTGCTTAGGAGAGGAAAGGACCTGCCGGAAAAGGCTGCGTAAGGACTCCGAACTACTCAGCGCTGAGCACCCAGCACTCAGTCCTTCCTAGTACCCCATCAGGTGGTTGAGCTTCGCCAGCGTCGCCGGAGGCAGCGTGAACTCTTCCTTCACCTCAATCCGGTGAGGGACCAGGATCGTCGTGTGAAAGACGATATCGCGGATGGGAATTTTGTTTTCAGGATTTTCAGGCGTCGTCAGTTCCACATCCTCCACAGACTTGATGATCTGGCTCGTGTCCTGGGGGCCGTAGTGGCCGATGACGGCCTGCATCAGCTCGAACACCTTCTTCTGCGTCTCGTTCGATTCGATTCCTTTGGTCAGCAACGGGACGACCTCCTCCACCACCTGCTCGGTGACGGAAAAGTTCTCGACCCGTTCCTTCCGCCGAAGCGACATCAGGTCATTGTCGAGGTCCTTGCTGAAGGCGCCATAGGCAAATCGAAAATATTCGAAGTGCAGCCCCCTGATGCCTTTGCTGAACAACTGCAATTCGCAGAGAAAACAGAGTTGTTGCAGCTTCACGTCGTTCAGCAGTCCATGCGGCTCCGCCAGGTGCAGCACGTACAGCAGCAGCGCCCGGTCGATGGTCATGTGACTGGCCTGGCGCATCCCGCGCGTCCCTTCCGTTCTATGAATCGATCCCGTCGCGACTGGCCCATCCGGCTGGTGGGGCTGGCGATCCGGTTGGAAAGGGGTGCACTATAACGGCGGCGTTCCTAGGCGTCAACCGACGCCGGGCAGGAAGGCCGCATCCAGGTCCCTTTGTTTCCGGCTGTCTAGCCCCTTGACCGGATTACTCGTTTCGTTCTTAAATGTCCTGTCATGCCGAATCGGTCCGTCATCGGAAAGCCCGTTAAGGAAATGGAGGCGCTTCGGCACCACCTTTCCAAGCACAATCTCAAGCTCACCCGCCAACGCGAGCTGATCTTGGTCGAGTTTCTGAAGAAGGAACACATTACCGCGGAGGAAATGTACCACCAGCTTGCGAAGAAAGATCCCCACCTCGGCCTGGCCACGATCTACCGCACCCTCAACCTCTTCTGTGAAATCGGGTTCGCGCAGGCCCGGCACTTCGGATCGCAGACCCAGTACGACAACGTGTCCCACAAGGGCCACCACGACCACCTCATCTGCACCGGATGCGGCAAGATCGTGGAGTTCGAAAACGAGGACATCGAGCGGTTGCAGGAGGAAGTGGCCAGCGGACATGGCTTCACCATCAAGACCCACAAGCTCGAACTCTACGGCCTCTGTTCCAAGTGCCGGAATTGACCAGCCGCCTTTTTTATTGATCATGCACGGACGATGACGCATCCCATTCACAGACTGTCGAGGCCTGCTCCCGACCGCCCTGTCCGGCCGAGATGGCTGCCGTGGCTGTTGGGATTATGTGTCGCGCTCTTGGTCCAAGCGGCTTCGGCGGCCGTTGTCCTGGCAGCCGACAAGGACAAGCTGGTGGTCTATTCCGGAAGAGCCGAGCGTCTGATCAAGCCCGTGTTGGACGCCTTCCAAAGCCAGACCGGGATCCAGATCGAGCTGTTGTCCTCCGGCACGACGGAACTCATCAACCGCCTGCAGGTCGAAGGGGACCGGACGCCGGCCGACGTGCTGATCACCAACGATGCGGGCAGCCTGGAACGGGCGCGAGAATTGGGGTTGCTCCGTCCGCTCAGCCTGCCCGAGGTCGACCGGGCGATTCCCTCCCAATACCGGGCCGCCGATCAGAGCTGGATCGGACTCTCCGGACGGTTCTGGGTGATCGTCTACAACCGGACCCTCGTGAAGCCGGATGAACTGGTTTCGCTCTTGGATCTCGCCCAGCCGAAATGGAAGGACAAGATTGCCATTCCGAACGCCGGCAGCGAGTATCTCCAGGCGGGGGTGTCGGTGATCAAGGAAACCTACGGCGATCAGCGGACCAAGGAGTTCCTGGCCGGCCTCAAGCAGAACGCTGGCACGAGGGTGTATGGGAAAAGCTCGCAGATCGTGGACGCAGTCTCCAAGGGCGAGGTCGCGGCCGGAATCGTCAACCACTACTATATCTATCGCCACCTGGATGCCAACCCCTCGGCGCCGATTGCGGCCATCATGCCGGATCAACAGGCCGGCGGGATGGGGGCGATCATGAACGTCGCCGGCATGGGCGTCACCAAGGCCAGCCGTCGATTGGAGAGCGCCCGTCTGCTGGCAGAGTTTCTCGTCGCCCAATCCGGCCAAAAGCTGTTTGCCGAACTGAACAAGGAATATCCCCTGCATCCGGACGTCAAGCCCGACCCTGCGCTCGTCGCTCGAACCTCCTTCCGGGCATCGCTCGTCCCCCTTGCCAAGCTCGCCGAACTCCGGGAGCCGACGATGGCCCTGATCGAAGACGTCGGGCTTCGGTAGCCGCGTTCGGCGCCCATGACCGCGGCAGTCCTCCGTCGCCACCTGCTGTCGCCTCTTCAACTGCTGGTCCTGCTGATCGCGGGCGCGCTTTCCCTTCCGTTGGGCTATGTGCTGGTCCAGGCGGCGACCACCGATCCGGCCTTATGGAGCCGGTTGTGGCGGACCAGATTACCCGAGTTGCTGGTCAATACCGGCTTGCTCGCCGTCACCGTGTCCGCAGCAACGTTGCTCCTCGGCCTGTCCCTTGCCTGGCTCGTCACGCGGTTTGAGTTTCCGGGACGGCCGGTCTGGGAATGGGCCCTGATCCTCCCGCTGGCGATGCCGACCTATGTGTTGGCCTATGTCTATTCCTACCTGCTCTCGACCGGCGGGCCGATGGATCGGCTGTGGCAGGTGGTCGCGGGACCCGAGAGTCATGTGTTCGCGCCGCAAAGTCTCACCGGCGTCACGCTCGTGATGACGCTCGATACCTTTCCCTTTGTCTATGTGCTCTGTCGCGCCGCCCTGCTGAACATGAACCTCTCCTTCGAAGAGGTGGCGCGGGCCTGCGGCGTCAGCCGCTGGCCGACCTTTCTCCGGGTCACGGTGCCGCTCCTCCGCCCGGCGATCTTTGCCGGTCTCTCGCTGGTGGTCCTCTACGCCGTCTCCGACTTCGGCGCGGTGTCGCTGTTGCGCTATCAGACACTGACCTATGCGGTCTATCAACAGATGACGGGACGGTACAATTACGCCGCCGCCAGCGTGTTGAGCCTGCTGCTGGTCCTCTTTGCGCTCGTGTTCCTCCTCACCGAACGGTGGTTCAGGCGGCGCAGCCGGTTCTACCAGACCACTGGACGATTCCGCCAAGCGGCAAGGCAGCGCCCCGGCCTGGGGCGGCAACTGAGTCTGTTGCTGTACGTCGGAGGAATCTTCGCCCTGTCCTTCGGCATCCCGGCGTGGCTGTTGGTCGTCTGGAGCGCCGGCGCGCTCCAGGAGGGTCTGCTGGACAGCCGCTTCCTCGACTT
>DATIBM010000356.1:0-8938 GCA_035457545.1 Nitrospiraceae bacterium | reverse complement strand
GACTTGAACTCGTTATAGACCACGTACAGTTCGTCGAACGTGCCCTTGGTATAGGCGTCCGACAGCTCGCTGCCGATATCGACCCCGTGCTCAAACGTGAGGCGGTCCAAGAACCCGATCCAGTTCTGTCTGATCGTCCAGGGACGCCGCGTGAGGAAGTCGCGGCCCTTACGGCCCACGATGCTGACGCTGACCTTGGCGCCGCGGGACTCGAACTTGCGCAATACCTCCATGGACTTGCGGAGGATGTTGGCGTTGAACGCCCCGCAGAGCCCGCGGTCGCTCGTGACCACCAGGACCTCGATGACCTTCTCTCCCCGCTTCTGCAGCAGGGGATGCGCGGCGCGGTTCACGCGCGTGCTCAGATTGGCCATCACCCCCCGCAGTTTGTGGCTGTAGGGACGCAGCGCCAGGATCCGGTCCTGCGCCCGCTTGAGCTTGGCGGCCGCGACCATCTTCATGGCCTTGGTGATCTTCTGGGTATTCTTCACCGCCGCGATTTTGCGGCGGAGCGACTGTAGACTGGGCATATCGGCTCGTTGAAAACGGCCCCCAACTTTGTTCTCAGTCGCCTGTCTCCTTGCGACGTACCGCAACAGTACGACTCAGTCGCCAGGCTCCCTGCGGCCGCGTTGGAGCACCGTTTTGAACGGCCGAGGGCAATGGACGGTTCAACCCTTACTTCGTCGTGTACCCGTACTCTTGCTTGAACGAGGTCAGGATCTTCTTCAGCTCTCCGCCAAAGGCCTCATCGATCTTGCCCTTGGCGGTGACGTCTTGGCGAACCTGCGGATGTTTCTGCTTCACATAGGCAAGAAAATCTTCTTCAAACTGCCGGACCTTGTTCACCGGCACGTCGTCCAGGAATCCGTTCACGCCAGCAAAAATCGAGAGCACCTGATCGGCCACCGCCATGGGCCTGTACTGGCCCTGTTTCAACAGCTCGACCATGCGCACGCCGCGATTGAGCTGGGCCTGCGTCGCCTTGTCGAGCTCGCTCCCGAACTGCGCGAAGGCCGCCATCTCGCGATACTGCGCCAAATCGAGGCGCAACGTCCCCGCGACCTGCTTCATGGTCTTGATCTGAGCGGAGCCTCCGACTCGTGAGACGGAGAGACCGACGTTGATGGCTGGCCGGATGCCGGAATAGAACAGATCGCTCGCCAGGTAGATCTGCCCGTCGGTGATCGAAATCACGTTCGTCGGAATATAGGCCGACACGTCGCCGGCCTGCGTCTCGATGATCGGTAAGGCCGTCAGGCTCCCGCCGCCGAGCTTGTCGCTCATCTTCGCGGCCCGTTCGAGCAACCGGGAGTGCAGGTAGAAGACGTCGCCCGGATAGGCTTCACGGCCGGGGGGCCGGCGGAGCAGCAAGGATAGCTGACGGTAAGCGACCGCGTGCTTGGACAAATCATCATAGACGATCAAGGCGTGCTTGCCGTTGTCGCGGAAGTACTCGCCGATGGCGGCTCCGGAGAACGGCGCCAAGAACTGCATTGGCGCAGGATCACTCGCCGTGGCGGAGACGACGGTGGTGTATTCCATCGCGCCGTACTCTTCGAGCGTCTTGACCACGCGGGCGACGGTGGAGCGCTTTTGTCCGACCGCCACGTAGATGCAAAAGACGTTCAGGCCCTTTTGATTGATGATGGTATCGACCGCGATGGCGGTCTTGCCGGTCTGCCGGTCACCGATGATCAGCTCGCGCTGGCCGCGGCCGATCGGGATCATGGCGTCGATCGCCTTCAGCCCGGTCTGAAGCGGCTCGCGGACCGACTGTCTCGTGACCACCCCGGGGGCCACCACTTCGATCCGGCGCGTCTGATCGGATTTGACCGGCCCCTTGCCGTCGATCGGCTGGCCGATGGCATTGGTCACGCGTCCGACCAGCGCTTCCCCCACGGGAACTTCCGCGATGCGGCCCGTTCGCTTGACCGGATCGCCTTCCTTAATGCCCGTGTCCTCTCCCATCAATACGGCGCCGACGTTGTCCTCTTCGAGATTGAGCGCGATGCCATACACGCTGCCGGGGAATTCCAGCATTTCGCCGGCCATCGCCCCCTCAAGCCCATAGATCTTGGCGATGCCGTCTCCGACCTGGATGACGGAGCCCCGCTCGCTCACATCGACGGCTTGGTCGAATCCCTTGATCTTTTCCTTGATAATCGAGCTGATTTCTTCGGCTTTGATCTGCATTGCCTCTCCTTGCCAACGCTTGTCGAGAAACCCTCGCCGCGCTATTCGCGCATGAGCAATGTTTTCATGCTGTTCAACCGGTTCCGCAGGGAACTGTCGTACACGGTGCTGCCGATCTTAATTTGCAGCCCGGCCAGCAGGGCGGGGTCCGTGTGCACCGCAAGTTCGACCTCGCGCTTAAGCGACGTGCGAAGCCGTGTCTTAAGCTGTTCATGAACCGCAGGGTCCAGCGGTCTGGCCGATACGATTTCAACCGGTTGCGTTCCTTTCGATTGATCGACCATGGCGCCGAAGGCTTCGGCGATATCCGGGAGGAAAACCACCCGGTTGGTCTTGACCAATTGACTCAAGAAATTCTGACCGACCGGCGGGCAACCGGACCTCCTGCCGAGTTCCGTCAATACCCCCGCCTTGTCGTCAAGAGTAAAGGTGGGGGAGGCCATGACATGCTGAAGGTCTGTGGACTGCTGGAGGGCCTCTCCGAGCGCCGTCAACGAGGCGCGCGCCTGCGCGAGACTCGACTGGTCCAGGAGTTCAAACAGAGCTTTTGCGTAGCGGCGGGCTACCGATGTCTTCTTCACCATTTATCCCGTTGTGTTGAAACGGCAGACCTGTCTTAGCAGGAGTTCTGCGTGCGGTGGGCACGACAAAAGCGGCGCAGCGTAGCATTCAAACGCGCGGACTGTCAAGAACGAGGGGCGGGAGCGAGGACAGGGGTTGGAGGACAGCTCAGGCGCTGGATCGGCCGGACCGGACCAATGATTCCTCCTCCAAGGACCCTAGACCCGTCATAGAAGACGGCGGACTGCCCCGGGGTCAGTGCGCGCTGAGGATGGTGAAAGCGGACGAGGAGGGCTCCTTCGCCGATGGAATCGATCGAAGCAGGGGAAGCCGGTGTCGCATATCGAACCTTGACCTCAACCTCCCGACGGCCATTCAAGAGTTCAGAATCGACGGCATGGAGGTCGTCAACCTGGCAGGCCTCAGCGTAGAGCGACTCATCGGACCCCAGGACGACCACATTGGTCTTTGGCTCGACCCTTTGCACGTATAACCGTTGTCCCGTCGCCACGCCGAGTCCGCGACGCTGCCCCGGCGTGTAAAAGGCAATGCCCTCGTGTTCACCGAGCACCCGGCCCTCGCCGTCCATGAACTGACCGGGACGATGGGCTTGAGGCGCCTCCTGCTCAAGAAACGTGCGGTAGTCGCCATGGCTGACAAAACAGATCTCCTGGCTCTCCTTGAGTTCATCGGCCGGTAATCCAAGCGCCTCGGCCTCCCGCCACACGTCTGCCTTTTGCATTTCGCCCAGGGGAAACAGGGTCCTGGGGAGCCATGATGGGTCGATTCGATAGAGGAAATAGCTTTGGTCCTTCTTGGCGTCCAGCGCCCGGTGGAAGGTCCAGCGGTCGTTGTCGCGGAGGATACGGGCATAGTGGCCGGTCGCCACATAGTCCACTCCCCGTTCCTTCGCCAGCTCGACCAGAGTCCGCAGCTTCACGCGCTCGTTGCAGCGCACGCAGGGATTGGGAGTGAGCCCGTTGAGGTACCCGCCGACAAAGTCGTCGATCACGGACCGGCGGAACCGCTCCCTGGTATCGATGACCTCATGGGAAATCCCAAGCTTCTTGGCGACAAACTTCGCGATGCCGACCTTGCAGCAGCCGCGCTCCTGCCACCGCTTGGAGGTTGCCACGGTCTCGTCCTCATGTTCCCAGACCTGGAGCGTGACGCCCCGGACATCATATCCCTGGGCGACCAACAACGAAGCGGCGACGGAGCTATCCACCCCCCCGCTCATGCCGAGAATCACGGTGTGACGAGCCATATGTCCGGCGGGATTATACTGCGTCAGGCAAGCGCTTTACCACGATGGACGGCGAAGTCATGGACGTTGGCGGGGAGTTCCGAATAGTCGTCTCCGCTCTGCTCCGCTCCCATGTCACACATCCCCTGGAACCGGGCCCCTTCTTCAATCGAGATATTGGGCGTGCGGATGTCGCCGACCAGAATGCCGGGCTTGAGCAGTTGGAGTTTATCGGTGGCCGTGACTGTCCCGTTGACCCTCCCGCTCATCATGAGCACCCCGGCCGTAACGATGCCCTTGATGACCGCGTGCTCCCCGACCACCAAGGTCCCGGTCGTATGGATCTCCCCTTCCAACTTGCCATCGATGCGGACCGTCCCTTCAAAATTGACGACCCCCTTGAAATGGGCTCCCTTCCCGAGGAACGTAAAGTTCTCGTCCTCCGCGACCGCCACCCCTGCCTTCTTCTCACCTTTTGTCCACATGTCCGTTCCTCCCTTTCACCTGGTGTGACCGGGAGTGGGTCGGCGACCGGCTGAGGTTCCGTCAGCTATAGGCGCCCGCCGCAACCATCCCCTCTCCTGCGAGGTTGGAAGTCCGGGCCGGCGCCGACATCTCGATCGTGCCGTTGAACTGGACGCCTTCCTCCATAGAAAGCATGGGCGTTTCCACTCCTCCATTGATAACGGCCGGCGCGCGCAGGGTGACCTTTTCCTTGGCCAGGATATCGCCGGTGATCTGTCCCTTGCACACGATCGTGCCGGCCGTCACTTTCGCCTTGATCACGGCCTCCTCTCCGACCAGCAACGTGCCCTCCGTGTGAATCTCGCCTTCGAGGGTGCCGTCGATGCGGACCGTGCCGTGATAGCTGATCGTGCCTTTGAAATCCACGCCCTTTCCGACGAACGCGTTGATGCCGTCCAAGGCCCCGGCCGATTCGACCGTCGCGCTCTGGCCGTTCGTCGTCGTCGTCATGAGGTCATCGCCCTGGCCCGGGCGCTTGCCGTCGGTTTTGTCCTTGTTCCACATGCGTCACCTCCGTTGAAGTATAACAAAGCACCTGTTGAGCACCAGGAAAAAGCAAAGTGTCGTCCCCGCGGCGATGCATCGGCGGACGGATCGTAGAATGTCTCTTCACCCGAGTAAGATGTCAAGGAGTCTTTCTTGCTCCTGGGGCGAAAAATAATGCAGCACAATGCGGCCGCCGGCCCCCGCCTGTTCGATGACGACCTTGGTCCCGAGTTTTTTCTGCAGCCGCGCTTCGAGATCCCGAAACGCCGGGGACTGTGCGCGGCCGCGCGTCGGCCGCTTGTCGCGCGCCTGCGCGGCGACTCTTTTCTCTGACTCCCGCACCGACCATTGCCGATCCACGATCTCGCGGGCCAATCGCACCTGCGCCTCCGCTCCGTGCGCCGCCAGCAGCACTTTGGCGTGCCCGGTGGAAAGGCTCCCGGCCGCCACCATCTGCTGCACCTCCTCGGGCAGATGAAGCAACCGCAGGAGGTTCGCCACCGAGGACCGTTCCCGGCCGACCCGTTGGGCGATCACATCCTGGGTCATCCCGAATTCCGTCGCCATCCGGTGGTAGGCGTGCGCGGTTTCCATCGGATTGAGGTCGTCCCGCTGGAGATTCTCGATGAGCGCCAGCGCCATCGCTTCGTCGTCGCTGCAGTTTCTGACCAGCGCCTTGATCGTGCCGAGCCCGGCCAGTTCCGCCGCGCGCCACCGCCGCTCGCCCGAGATCAACTCATAGAGGCCGTCGCCCTTCCGGCGAACGACGATGGGCTGGAGCAGGCCGTTCCGCCGCAGCGAGTCCGCCAACTGCTCAAGCTCGTCCTCGGGAAAATCCCTGCGCGGCTGGAATCGGTTGGGGAGAATGTGGTCCAACTCGATGTCGAGCACGTCCTGCGATTCGGCGGCCGGTTGCGGCGCCGGCGCCGCAACCGGCAGCAAGGCATCAAGTCCTTTACCTAGGGCTTTCTTCTCCATGGCTCATGAGCTCCTTTGCGAATTCCAGATACGCCTGCGCCCCGGCCGACCCGGCGTTGTACAACAATGCCGGCCGGCCGTAGCTCGGGGCCTCCGCCAACGTGACGTTCCGGGGAATCACGGTCTTGAAGACCTTCTCCTTGAAATGCGCCCGGACCTCCTCGGCAACTTGCCTGGCCAGGGTGTTCCGGATATCGAACATGGTGAGCAACACCCCCTCCAGGTCAAGCTGCTGGTTCAGGCTTTGGCGAACCCGCTCCACGTTCGACATCAACCATCCCAACCCCTCCATGGCGTAATACTCGCATTGGACCGGCACCACCACGGAGGTGGCGGCGGCCAAGGCATTGATGGTCAACAGACCGAAGGCCGGGGGACAGTCGATGATCACATATCGGTAGTCGTTCAGGATGTGGTCAAGAGCCCGCCTCAGCACGAGCTCGCGCGAGAGCACGTGAATCAACTCGATCTCTGCTCCAGCCAGATCCCTGTTGGCCGGCAGGACCGATAACTGTGAAACGCCTGTTGGGACAATGACTTCAGATGCGCGAGCCGATCGCATCAGGCAATCATAGACGGACTTGGTGAGGTCTCTTGGCGAGATGCCAAGACCGCTTGTCGCATTGGACTGGGGGTCCATATCGACGAGCAGAGTCGGAGCGCCATTGATGGCAAGATAAGTGGCTAAGTTGATGGAGGTCGTGGTTTTTCCGACCCCTCCCTTCTGGTTGGCAACGGCGATCAGGCGAGTCATAAGCCGCATCCTGCTCGGCCTTGCTGCTTCGGATTCGGGATGTGCCCATGATGTTCCACGTGGAACATTGCTGCTCTTCTTACGACCATGACCGGCATCGCTCATCTCTTTTCGAGTACGATGAGCCTTCTGTCCCCCAATCCAAACGGCAGTTGATAGGGGATTTGATTAAGCAGCTTCAAGTGATGGTGGTCCGGAGGATGAAACCAAGGAGTGGTGCTGTAGAGGACAAGACGTTCCCCCACGTCCAACAGTGATGAAAAGAAGCCAAGTCGCTCCTCTACCTTCAAGCCCCTCACGACGATCGAAAACGGTCCATTGAGGCCGAAGTCCTGGCGAGTGAGATCCTCTATTTTTCTATTGAAAACAGCTACTTGTTCACATTTCAGCAGACCAACTACGCGGAGGAGGAACGAGGCCTTCTTGCTATTGGGCTCCACAATGGACAGGGGTAGATCCGGCATCATGATCTTGAGGGGAATCCCCGGAAATCCACCTCCGCTCCCGACATCGACAATCCGTTGAGTCCCAGTCGGCAGCGCAAGGACTCCAAAGAGCGAATCCAGGAAGTGTTTGATCGCGACCTCTGTCGGCTCCGTGATGGCCGTCAGGTTGACCTTTTGATTCCACCGGCTCAGCTCGTCGGCAAACCTGGCGAACTGGTCGGATTGGGTTTTTGTGAGCGAGAGTCCGATGAGGTGGATCTGTTCAGCGAGACAGGTGGAAACGATCTCACCGAAATGTTCCACGTGGAACATCTACTCGAATCTGGCAAGGAGGTCAAGATGAGAGATGCCGCAATGAACAGGAATTTGGCAAGGAGCGGATCAAATTACGAATCAGACGGAGGATATGACTATTCTTCCTGACTGCATGACAGGCTTGATAGGTCTTCGCCAGCATGGTCAGCCTGTCCAGAACCTTGGCGCTTGGCCTTCTCCAGGGCGACGAGTAGCAGAGAAATAGCGGCCGGCGTGATACCGGAAATCCTGGAGGCCTGCCCGATGGATGAGGGACGGACACGGTTCAGCTTTTCGAGGACTTCCCGTGAAAAACCCTTCACAGCCTCATAGGCAAAGTTGCTCGGGATGGATTTCGATTCAAACCGCTTGAACCGCTCAACCTGCTTGATTTGGCGGTGAATATACCCCTCGTACTTCACCTCCATTTCGATGGCATCAGCCAGCTCCCCCGTAGCAGGCGGGGGTTCTCCAACCAGCTCCCACAGGTCCCGATAAGACACACCAGGCCGTTTGAGTAGCTGTGCGAGGGAATGGGTTGGCAGCACTCCCTCGATTTCCCGCAACCTGAGCCGCTCCCTCACCTCTGAAGACCACGGTATCCTCATTCTAGCCAAATGGAAGACCGCCGTTTCAATTTGCTCCTTTTTTGTGCGGCAACGTTGCATCGTGGCCTCGTCGATCAGCCCGAGCCTGTATCCATGCTCCATTAATCGTAGGTCCGCGTTATCGTGGCGGAGCAATAATCGATACTCTGCCCGTGATGTGAACATCCGGTAGGGCTCCAACGTGTCTTTGGTGATCAAGTCGTCGATCAGGACCCCAATGTAGGCTTCTGATCGATCCAAGACCAATGGGTCCTTTCCGAGGATCTTTGCGGCGGCGTTGATGCCCGCGATCAAGCCCTGCGCCGCTGCCTCTTCATACCCGGATGTACCGTTGATCTGCCCTGCGTGATACAGACCCTCCACAAGCTTCGTCTCCAACGTCGGATTGAGCTGTCTTGGCGGGAAGTAGTCATATTCGATCGCATAGCCGGGCTTAAGCATCGCCGCTCGTTCAAGACCGGGGATGGTTCTGAGTATTGCTGCTTGGACGTCGACCGGCAAGCTGGTCGAAATCCCGTTGGGATACCAGGAGTCCGTGTCAAGCCCTTCCGGCTCGAGAAATACCTGGTGGCGGGCCTTATCGGCGAATCGCACGACCTTGTCTTCGATCGACGGACAGTAGCGGGGTCCGGTGGACTCGATGCGCCCGCTGTACAGAGGGGACCGATCCAGATTGTCCTGAATGATCCGGTGTGTCTCGTGGTTCGTGTAGGTGAGATAGCAGTCCCGTTGAGGGGTCGTGATGGCATCGGTGCGATAGGAAAAGGGCGGAGGCGGATCATCGCCAGGCTGGATTGTCATCACAGAAAAATCGATCGTCCGGCGATCGAGCCTGGGCGGCGTG
>DATIBM010000355.1:0-7120 GCA_035457545.1 Nitrospiraceae bacterium | reverse complement strand
GGGAGCGCGGCGTCACGTACGGTCACGCGACGCGGGAGGAAGCGGGTCCGTTTCCCGCAGCATGGCGCGGAGGCTCGTCAGAAATTCCCGATTGCAGAACGGCTTTCGAATCCACCGCACCGGCGCGGCAAGCGGCAGGTGCACATTCGGGGCATGCGGCCCGTCGGAGGGGCCGTGCACGCTCGCCAAGAGCAGGGGAATGGACCGCGGACTCACGCGCAACCAGGTATTCAATTGATCAAGCGACCCGTCGTTCCATTCCAACGACACCGTATCGACATCGATGATGAGGCAGCGGACGCGGCTCGGACGGCAACGGGTCACAATCGTGTTGATCGTCGCGACCACCTCGCTCTTGATGCTCGCCTGGTCGAGCAATTCGGACATCATGGCGGCCAGGGTCGCATCCGCCTCGACGATCAAGACAAGACGATCGGGATCGCTCTGGCGGCGGAGGGTCCTTTCGCCGCTGGCCGTCCGGTCGGCAGAGCCGGTTTGATCGCCGGATGGAGTTTTGCACTTCATGGACTTCCCCGGAAAAAAACAATTGGGACAACCGGTCTGCCGGCTCCGCACGGTGGGAGAGACCGGCAACCATCCGATTGCTCCATGCAAGAATGCTACCAGCAGCGACGCGCCGTCCCTGCCGCCCTCTGAAGACACGCCTGCCGGGACCTGATTCAAGATGAGAGTAAATGGAATGAGCAAGCGAGACGATCGCGTTGGATCGTCCAGGACTCATGAGGCCGTCGCGTCGTTTGCACAATGGAAAACAGGGGCAGTATATAGTATCGGCATGGCGTACGATCGTTCTCCAATGGGATTGGCGGCGAAGGCCTCGTTGGTTATTCTCCTCATCGTCGGCCTGTCGGCGGTCGCGATGGAAGCCGTTGATCGCTACTATGTCCAACACGTAATCCAGGAACATTATCAGGACGAAGTCATGGGCGTGGTGCGACAGGTCGGCGCCGGCATCACCGCGCGGACCGACTTTGCCAACCAATCGGCCCGCGAATTGGAATTGGTCAAACTGCGGGCCAGCCGGCCCGATCTGGTCAATATCAGCATCTATGCCCTGTCGGAGTTCGGACTCACCCTGTTGGCCCACGCGGGCCAGACACCCGTTACGATGCTGGCCCAGGCGCCTTCTCTCGCCATGCGCGCCATCGAGCAAGACCTGTCCCTGAGCGATCGACAAAGCTGGGCGACCGACCATCGGCTGAAGATCGCGGCGCCCATTTCCGTCGACGGCCGGCGGGTCGGAGCCACCTATGCCGAATTTTCGACATTGGATTTCGACAACCTGCTGGACCTGATCCGGCGCCTGTCCTTTTCCCTCAGGCTGCTCACGTGGGTCGGCGTGGTCCTCGCCATCAATTTCTTCGTGTACCTGGCGGTCCATCGCCCGGCCCGATCCCTGCTGTCCGCCGTCAGAGCGGTCACCTCCGGCAACCTCACGACCACGGTGCCCGTCGCCAGCCGGGACGAGATCGGGATGCTGGGCCAGGAGTTCAACCGGATGGTCGAGCGAATCCGGCTCACGACGGAAGAGAACGCCCACCTCTACGAGAAGGTGAAGCACGCCAACGAAAGCCTCGTGCGCAAAGTGAAGGAGGCCACGGCCGAACTCCGGCAGAAGAACCAGGAACTGGCCCGCACCAATGAATTGCTCTCGACCGTGCAGCGGGAGGCCGCGCGCGCGCAGCGGCTGTCGGTCATCGGCCAACTCGCGGCCTCCGTGGCCCATAAGATCGGCACCCCGTTGACGGCGCTGTCCGGCCACATTCAATTGTTGCAGGAAGATCCTCAACTGAGCGCCGAGGCCCGGGCGCGTCTGCGCACGGTGGAAGCCCAGATTGACCGGACGATCAAGATCATCCAAGATCTGCTCATCTACGCGCGCCGGCCGGAACTCGTGAAAACGCTCCTCGACGTCAACGAGAGCGTGGAAGAATGCCTGGCGCTCCTGCGGCCTGAAATGGACCGGCGGAAAGTGGATACGATCCTGCAATGCAGTCCTGCCTTGGGCAAGGTGGAAGGAGACCAGCAACAGCTTCAGGAAGTGTTCTGCAATTTGATCGAGAATGCGTTGGACGCGATGCCGAAAGGAGGCACGTTGACGATCCGGACGGCCCCCACCAGATTGCGCCGGGCGGGGGAGACGAGCGATCAGGTGGCGATCGAGATCGCCGATACCGGACAGGGCATCGCGCCCGAGCATACGGACAAGATCTTCGAACCCTTCTTTACCACCAAGACCGCCGGACGGGGCACGGGGCTCGGCCTCGCGATCGCCCACGACACCGTCAAGGCGCACGGCGGGACCATTCACGTTCACAGCGAACTGGGGAAAGGAACACGTTTTCAAGTGCTGCTCCCGATCGCAGAAGGAGTGCCTGATGCCGGATCCGCCTCGCATTCTGCTCGTTGACGACGACGCCGACACGTTGCTGCTGCTCGAAGAGATCCTGACCAAGGAAGGATACAGGGTCCGGACCGCCGAACATGCCGAAGCCGCGCTGAGCCTCGCCTCGCAGGAAGAGCCGGATGTCGTCGTCACGGACATCCAGATGCCGGGGATGGACGGATTGGCCCTGCTGGCGGAGTTGCAGCGGCGTCTTCCCCAGACATTGGTCGTGCTGGCCACGGCCTTTGGCTCGCTGAAGACCGCCGTCGACGGCATCAAGGCCGGCGCCTTCGACTACCTCGGCAAGCCCTTCGTGGTCGACGATATCCGTCTGGTCGTCCGGCGGGCGATTGAACACAAGCGGGTCATCAAGGAAAACGCGGCGCTGCGCGAACAACTCAAGGAACGCTACCGGTTCGACAATTTCGTGGGCAGTTCGGCCGGGATGATCGCCGTCTATAAGATGATCGCCCGGGTGGCCCAGAGCGACAGCACGGTGCTCATCCAAGGAGAAAGCGGGACGGGCAAGGAACTGGTCGCCCGCGCGATCCATGCCAACAGCCTCCGGAGCGCCGGCCCCTTCGTCGCCGTGGACGCCGGGACGCTTGCCGAAAGTTTGTTGGAGTCGGAGTTGTTCGGACACGAGCGCGGCTCGTTCACCGGCGCATTGACCACCAAGAAGGGCCTGTTGGAACGGGCCCACTCCGGCACCTGCTTTTTGGACGAGATCGCGGACATCTCGCCGACCCTCCAAAGCAAGCTCCTCCGGGTGATCCAGGAGCGCGAGATCAGGCGAGTCGGAGGCAGCGATCCCATCAGCGTGGACGTCCGCATTCTCGCCGCCTCCAATAAAGACCTCAAGAGCCTGGTGGACGCCGGAAAATTCCGCGGCGATCTCTACTATCGGTTGAACGTGGTCACCATCTCGATCCCCCCGCTCCGGGAACGGGCGGACGACATCCCGCTGCTGGCCCAGTTCTTCGCGCAGAAATACGGCGCGGCCCAAGGCAAGCCCGCGATCGGCATTTCCCCGGACGCGATGGACCTGATCACCAAGTATGTCTGGCCCGGCAACGTGCGGGAACTGGAGCACGTCATCGAGCGAGCGGTCGTGCTCACCCCGCATCCCGTTATCTTTCCCGAAGATCTGCCCGAAGCGCTCCGCGAGAAACCCATCGCGGACAGCCAGCCGCGCAGCGGCTGGGTCACCTTGGATCAGTTGGAGCGGGATTACATCCTGCGGGCCTTGGCCGCTCACCAACAGGACCAGGCCAAGACGGCGGACCTGCTTGGCATTCATCGGAAAACCCTCCAGCGCAAGCTTCGCAAGTATGGGCTGGCGGAGGCTGGCGCCATGGAAGAGGGCTCCACGGTCGACGAACCGGCGGTCGAACAGGAGGAGTCCACCTGAAACGGGCGCCTGCTGAAACGGACCTCTGCTTGAGCGAGCCTTGCCCCTCCGAATGGACGCCCCCGCCTCAGGCTCGGCGCAACCTGTCCCGTCCTCTGTTTGGATCGCACGAGCCAGGCAAGCTTTTCACGCCCGCGCCTTCCATGATGCCGACGGACGAAATGTACTCGGAATAGACAAAGTATCCCCTCGCCAAACCCCTGAATAACGCATACGAATCTCTCGCGCGCGACTGGTCTTTCACGACAGCAGGTCCAGTCGGCGACCCGTCTGTGCTGTGGAACTCAGGCTCAACCGGGTTCAACGCCAAGAAATCAGCCGGTTAGAGAGCCGGCCTCCGGGAGATTCGGGTCCGCTGTTTGCAAATACCCCAGGCAGCCACAATCGATGGGTGCTTCGCTTAACCAAGGAGACTGATTCATGAAAATCGCACAGGTTGCGCCACTCTGGGAAAGTGTTCCGCCGACCCTCTATGGAGGCACCGAGCGTGTGGTTTCCTTCATCACCGAGGAGCTGGTTCGTCTGGGTCACGATGTCACGTTGTTCGCTAGCGGCGACTCGGTCACCGCCGCCCGTTTGGAAGCGATTTGTCCCCAAGCGTTGCGCCTGATTGAAGGGGTGTTCAATCGTGATGCGCCCTTGATCTCATTAATGGAACGCGCCTTCGGATCGGCTTCCGACTTCGATGTCATCCATTCCCATCTGGACTTCATCGGGTTTCCCTTGGCCCGCCGCTGCCACACGCCCGTCGTGACCACATTCCATGGTCGGTTGGACCTTCCCGAAATGAGACCGGTCTTCGACGAGTTCGCTGAACTCCCGGTCGTGTCGATCTCGGATGCGCAACGCCTGCCCGTCCCCTGGCTGAACTGGCAAGCGACGGTGCACCACGGCTTGCCAAAAGACCTCTACACGTTTCACCCGGAGCCGGGACAATACCTGGCGTTCCTCGGCCGCATCGCGCCGGAAAAGAGGCCGGACCATGCCATCGAAATCGCCAAACGGGTGGGCATGCCGCTCCGCATCGCCGCCAAGGTCGATCCGGCCGATCGGGAATATTTCCGGACCGAGATCGAGCCGCTGCTCGACCATCCGCTGGTGGAATACATCGGCGAAATCACCGATCCGGAGAAGGACGATTTTCTCGGCCAAGCCTATGCCTTGGTGGCGCCCTACGACTGGCCCGAGCCCTTCGGACTGGTCTTGATCGAGGCGTTGGCCTGCGGCACGCCGGTGCTGGCCTATCGTCGAGGCTCCGTCCCGGAAATCATCGACCACGGGGTAACCGGTTTCATTTCCGAATACCTCAGCGAGATGGCGGAGGCCGTCGAACAGGTGGCGTTGATCGACCGGACCCGCTGCCGGCAGGCCTTCGAACAGCGGTTCACCATTGAACGGATGGTACGCGGGTATCTCAACGTGTACGAGCAATTGGCCGAGGCGCGCGGCGCGAGGCCTTTGCTGAACGGTCACGGAGTTCCGCACCCCATCTCCGCGATGGCCACCCAGACCGTCATGTCCTGACGCACGTCAGGCCATGAAGTTCGACCGTGCTCGAGGTGACCCGGCGCTCACCTTTTCCGTGCGCAGGATCTCGGCGCAGGATCTCGGCGCAGGATCTCGGATGGAGCGGGAACCCGCTCGTGAAGCGGGGAGGCTGGAAACAAGCCAATCTCATCGGGCCAGGGGCGCGTGAGCGGCATACCGAGGAGGGATTCCATGCGATGCCAACGGTGCAGCGGGTACATGGTGCAAGAATGGTTTTCCGAGTTCTACGACCGTCGGCGAGGCGATCATATTCAAGGATGGCGCTGCATCAACTGCGGGCACCTGTTCGATCCGGTGATCCTCCATCGCCAACAGACGACGCCCGCCGCGCCGATGGCCCTTGACACCTGAGATCCGAACAGGCCGCGGTCCTGCCGGTCAGGCCGGCTGCAGCCACGCCCGTATACCAGAGGCTATCAGCCCTGTGCGCGGAATCCGTAGAGCAGGGTAATGTTGATCCGCCGGCTCAGGTAGGTGTCCTGGAATCGGACGTCGTCGGTTTCGTGGAACAGGTCTGAATTGAAGATGACCGCCCGATTGCAGCGGTAGGGAATGCGGACCATCTTGGCGCCGCTTTGTTCGAGAAAGTGCAGAATCTTCCCCCGGTTCTTCTCGCTGTTGTAGGCTTTGAAGTTCCAATCGCGCGGCGCTTCCTTGTCCCAGACCACCAGCCCGCCGGTCTCCGGATCGAGATTCGCCTCGTCCGGCGTGATCCAAAAATTGACGTTTACGGCCGCGGCATCGGCATGCATGCCCAGGCCGCGCCTCGCGCTGTCGTGCTTGAACGACCAGGCCTGTGTCAGCCGGTGCTCCTTGAAGATGCCGGGAAACCGGAGGCGCAACTCTTCCGCAATTTGAAAGAGCAGGGGCGTGGCAAAGCCGTCGCCGATAAACGCGCCGAGATACCCGTTCTCGTATTCCTTCTTCCAGATCGTGGCCTCCAGACAGAACCGCCGCATGGCCGCCAGCGCCTCCGGGGTGAGGAGGTGATCGACGTACATGATCTCCGGTTTCCGCCGATGGTATTCCGCTTCGATCGCGGCCACGTCCAGATGCGGGTTCAACGCGCCGGCTGCCAGCCGATCCGCCCGGCTCGGAAAGACAATGCGGTTCAACGACGGCGCGATGGCGGCCGTCTCGTCCGCTTGAAGCGACACCCAGGTCGAGTGGGGCGCTGCTGCATCAGCCTTCTCGCGAACGCGAATCAGATGGTCCAGATAGTCCCTTGAATCGGGCCCCAGCAGCCCTTGCTGGATCAAGTACCCGACCTGCTCCGCTTCATGTTTCAGCCTCGCCCGCGAGATGGTCCCGCCGGCGACCGGCCGGCCATGGTCATGCTTGATGTCCGCCGACCGTTTGAGGCTTGCCACCGCCGCCTCGATCTGTCCTTTCCAGAGATAGGCCAACCCGAGATGGTAGTGCCCTTTCGGGTTCGCCGGCTCGGTGTGAACGGCGCGTTCGAAGGCCCCAACCGCCTCGTCCAGACGGCCGCTTTCCATCCAGGCAAGCCCGAGATTATTCTGCGCCTCCACATGCCCGGGCTTGAGACGCAGCGCCTCCCGGTACTCCTCGATGGCCTCCCGCACCAGCCCTAGTTCCTTGAGCGCCACACCGAGACCGTTATGCGCTTCCCCAGCCGCCGGATTCGCCGCAAGGGCCCGGCGGTACAACTCGGCCGCCTCCGCCGCTTGCCCCTGCTCCCGCAACAGATTGCCGAGATTCACGAGGGCATCGACGTGGCGCGGCTGCCGGGC
>DATIBM010000354.1:0-3440 GCA_035457545.1 Nitrospiraceae bacterium | reverse complement strand
CTCATGCTCCCCGGCGAGTTCGAAGCTGGCCGGGCCGCCGATCCCTTTCACAGAACCGTGGAGCAAAGCAGGTCTGGTTGTCAGGTTGCCGTTCGACTCCTCAATTACTTCGACAAGCCGGAACTTGATCGACGAACTGCCGCTGTTGATCACCAGAACCTTCATATCAACGTGGCAGCCTCCCGCCCCCACCCTAGCCCTCCCCCATATTTTTGTGGGGGGAGGAGTGGGAGGGGGTTGTCAGTCATCGTGCCAGTCCGAGCGATGTGCCGCTGCCGCCAGGTCAGACCGATCGCCTTCTAGCGCGCTGCTGTACCGACCCAAGGTGGCGGCGCCGTTGCACTTGGCCCGGTGGTAGAACGCCCGCTGGGCCGCTTGCAAATTCTGTGGGTTGCCACGCCAGGTTTCCATCGCCGCATCCTGCAGGGCCCTTCCGTAGGAAAAGCTGATTCTCCAGGGCTTCGGCTGGTCGAGCCTGTCGATCGCATTTAAATGGGATGTGGCCAGGATGTCGCTTTGTCCGCCCGACAGAAAGACGATGCCGGGGACCGCGGTTGGGACGTGGCGCCGCAGACAACGAAGCGTTGCCGCAGCCACCTCCTCGACCGACGCCTGACGGCTGCATTCCTTTCCGGAGACCACCATGTTCGGCTTGAGCAGCATCCCTTCGAGGCTGATGCGCTGTCCGTACAGCGAGTCGAATACCGCATGGAGCACCGAACCGGTGACCTCCTCGCAGCGCTCGATGGTATGGGGCCCATCCATGAGCACTTCAGGCTCCACGATCGGCACGATGCTCTGCTCCTGGCAGAGAGCGGCATATCGGGCCAGCGCGTGGGCATTGGCCTGTATGCACATCGAACTGGGCAGCCTGTCGGTGATACGAATGACCGCTCGCCACTTGGCGAAGCGCGCCCCCTTCGCCGCATAGTCCTTGAGGCGATCCCGAAGTCCGTCGAGCCCTTCCGTCACGGTCTCTTCGGGTGAGCCGGCGAGTGGTTTGGCGCCGGCATCCACTTTGATCCCGGGAATGATCCCTTGCCGAGACAGCACATCGGCCAAGGCCGGACCAGAGCTGCTCTTCTGCCGGATGGTTTCGTCCTGCAGGATCACGCCACTGATGAACGAGGCGATATCCGGAGTGGTGAAGAACATCTCACGATAGGCGCGCCGGCTGTCTTCCGTCGATTCAATCTTGAGCGCGGCAAAACGCTGGGTCAGCGTGTGAACCGTTTCATCCGCCGCCAGAATGCCCTTGCCCTCGGCGACCAACGCCCTTGCCGTGTGCTCCAATTCTTGGCGTCCCATGGCCCTTCTCCTTCGCAGAATGCTGAAAAAGTCCGCCAACTTTGTTCTCGCGTCGTTCGGAGACTCAACGTTTTGGACCCGTTGCATAAGAAGAGCAGCGGGTGCCCCGAGTACGTCTCGCCCCCTCGCTCGCTGCGGCCTCGCCCGTGGAAAGGCGCGTCTCGGCGCGCCGGGGTGGGCGGGTGAGAAGGACGGCCTTTTTGAGCATCCTGCGAGCTGTTCGGTGTCGTCACCGAGTGAGCGGTTCTCTCAGCCAAGCCGTTCCTTCGGAACTTTCCTTGTCTTAGTTCTTCTATACAGGAGGTGTAAAACGGATCACACTGTCAAAATTGACAGGTTCGCCTTTCGCGGAGAAAGGCCATGATGGACCTGCCAAGATCGCAGCCATTAGGCCCTTCGTTGCGAAGCAGCGCGGCATCGGCCAGGAAGCAACCGGATCAGACGTGATTCTCGGTGGCGGTTTGCAACAGCATCTCAGGTGACTTCCCGTTTCTCGAATGGAGGTGTAGTCGCAATGACGGAGACAGTCGCCATATTGGTAGGCGGGGGGCCGGCCCCGGGCATCAACGGTGTGATCAGCGCCGTGACGATTCGATGTCTTGTGGAGGGCTGGCAAGTCTTGGGCATCGAGCAGGGTTTCAAGCGGATCATGCAAGGGGACCTGAGCAAGGTCACGCCGCTGACCCTTGATCAAGTGAGCCGGCTCCACTTTCGGGGCGGATCAGTCCTGAAGACCGCGAGGGCCAACCCGACCAAGAATTCAGCGCATCTTACCCAGGCGCTCAAGAGCCTCGGGCAACTCGGCGTGACGGGACTGATCACGATCGGGGGGGATGACACCTGCTTCTCTGCGCTCTCACTCGAACGAGCGTCACAAGGACGTCTGCGCGTCGTCCACGTCCCCAAGACCATCGATAACGACCTCGATCTTCCGCAGGGCGTGCCCACGTTCGGTTTTCAGACGGCCAGACACGTCGGTGCGCAGGCCGTCAAAAGCATTCTTGAGGATGCGCGCACGACCTCCCACTGGTTTTTTGTCGTGGCCATGGGCCGCAAGGCCGGCCACCTCGCGTTGGGTATCGGGAAAGCCGCAGGAGCCACGCTCACCGTGATACCGGAGGAGTTTCAAGAACGGCCGGTCAGGCTGGCGACCATCGCCGATATCCTTGCCGGTGCGATTATCAAACGGCTAAGCCATGGATGCGAGGATGGCGTCGCGGTGCTGGCGGAGGGTCTGGCGGAAATCATGAATCCCGACGACCTGACCGCGTTAGCCTCCGTTGCCCGCGACGAACATGGCCATGTGGAGTTGGCGGATCTCGATCTGGGCCGGGTGCTGAAGGAGGCAGTCCTCAAACGCCTGGCTCCCTACGGCCTCTCCCCGACCATCCGGCTCAAGGACCTTGGGTTCGAGTTGCGCTGTGCGGATCCTATTCCATTCGACATGGAATATTGTCGTGATCTCGGCTGCTGTGCCGCCGAGTACTTGATCGGAGGAGGCACTGGGGCGATGGTCTCGATCGTGAACGGCAAGTTTTCGCCGATCCCCTTCCGCTCCGTGCTCGATCCGGCCACCAATCGGACCAGGGTGCGCATGGTGGATGTGGCTTCGGAATCCTATCGGATCGCACGCCGTTACATGATTCGATTGGAAAAGAGCGATTTGGAACAGCGCGAGCAGCTCGCTCGTTGCGCCGCCGTGGTGGGACTCACTCCCGAGGCCTTCCGGGAACGATTCGCCTCGGTCGTCGGGCAGGAGAGCATTTGATTGAAACCGGCGATGAACATGGGCATCCTCTTGCCCTGTTCGGTGGAGTTGTCTCTCAGCCCGTCCCCCCCTCCGTGGATCCGTCGCGCGGGCCATCGCTTAGGCGCTCGCCGTGGGGACATTGCTGAGCGTGTGCTCAAACGACCCGCCGTCATCATATCAGGGGTACGTCGAGGGCGAGTTTGTGCATGTCGCGTTGCCTCTTCCCGGGCCCCTCGAGTAGTTGCTCGTGCAACGAGGTCAGTCCGTCGAGACAAAAGCTCTATTATTTACTCTCGAAGCAGAACAGGAGTATCTATCTCCTGGTCAAAAAAGAAATAGTTTCGAACTGATAGCCGAGGAATAGCCGTGAGGTAGGGCATTA
>DATIBM010000353.1:0-8301 GCA_035457545.1 Nitrospiraceae bacterium | reverse complement strand
TCGCCGAGAGGCCGGGGCGATTGGTGACTTCGATCGGCGTCGTCTGCGTGAGTCCCTCGCAACACCCGCAGATGCCCAATCCCGCTTCAGTCCGTTCGCTCATAACCCACCTTCGAGCACCAGCCGAAACACGCCTCGGTCCGGAAAGTTCGGATCGTTGTCGCACCGCGCAATTTCCAAGCGACCCAGGGGGAGAAACCCTTGCGCCAGCGCGGCCCCGCCTCGATCGTCCGGGCGCTGAAACCGTGTGATGACCACCGAGCGTACCCCGGCCACCGCCTGTGCCGCGGCATACAGCGGACTGAGATACACGGGCTGGCCGAATGAAAAGTTGTCCGGATGGAAGAGGCCGCGCCGGCCGTCCGGCAAGATCCGGTTGCTGAACACCGCCAGCAGCGCGCGCTGCACGTCGCTTCGAAAATAGTCCGGCTCTACCGAAACGCGCATGTCGATTTCGAGCGCCACCAGTCTCGGATTGTCGATTTCAATGTCCTGGCCGGCCAACCGATAGGACTCCAGCCTGTTCCGCAGATCGGTTTCGTAGGCGGCATCGACCCGCGCCCCGCCCAACCGATCGACGGTCACGAAGACGGTATGCCAACTCCCCGTCCACCTGAGCGTGGCGGCGGCCTGCTGCACGCGCGGGTCCCGTTCGGTCATCTCCGCATAATCGTCCATGGTCACCGCGCGATCCTGAGTGCGAAACGCCATGGGTGCATTTCTCCGGATTTCCTCGAGGCTCTCCGGTTCCCTCCCGCCGAAAGCGGGCAATGGATTCGTCACACCGGCCACGTGAGGATTGTCCGTCACGACATGCCCCAACGTGTCGGCGCCGATGTTTCCTCGGCTTCCGTTTCCGATGCGATAGACGGCCTGAAACAGGCTGCCCGGCTCCGGCCGGCGTCCGTACCGGCCGTCCCCGAATCGGAGCCAGGCCGTCCCATCGTGCTCCATTTCCACGACATAGTCCGGCCGGCCGAGGCTGTCCGTGAGGAGATCTCGGGTGACCGTCCATTCCGTCTGCACCGAGTTGAACGTGCTCACCAGCGCTCCGATCGCCGGACGAACGGTTTCCCGCCCATAGGCCAGGGCCGCGCGCGCAGAGCGAGGCTGGTCCGTCTCGTCGAGATACGGGAAAGGGGCGGCGTGCGTGAGCGGACGGCCGCGCAGGACGGGACGATAGCGAGGCGGGAGGAGTTGCCGGCCATCGGAGCCTGGCGCCGTTGCCTCCTCCGGCAATTCCGGCGGCAACGCCCCGGGCCCGGCCGGCACGCGGGTCAGGCGCGGCATCGGCACCGGATCGAGCTTTTCCGGCGTCTCCACCGTCTTCCCGTGATCCGCCAGCACGATATTCCCCAATGCCACGCTGATGTCCGGTTCATCATCCCCGCCGTGCTCCCGATCCTTCTTGGAAGACAAGCACAGGGGGAACGGCAGCGCGTCCTCGGGATGCCATTCGATCTCGGAAATCTGTTCCTGGGTGAGCGGGTCCACCCCGATGACCGCATCCATGATCAACCGCACGACATGGCGATGAGCGGGATCGGCATCTTCCTTTGCACCGGTGAACGGGCCCTTGACCTCTTTGAAGATCAGCACGGTTCCTTTGCGGAGATTCGGGAGGTGCATGCGAAGGGTGGCCCTCGTGGCACCGGCCGGGAGACAACATTGCTTGTTGCCCCACGTATAGAACTTCATCTCCGCATGGTCTTTGAAGAGTCGAATGTCCTCCATCATTTCGAAAACAACCGGTTGCAGGGCCAGCGCGGCTTGTTCCGCATTGGATCGCGGCGCAAGGACCGCGTCCTTTCCGCGAACAGCGGTTAACAGCCGAGTCGGCCCCTGAGGTCCCCGCGCCGGCAATGTCACGTCGTCACTGCCCGGTCGCAACTGGATCTGCGCCCACACCCGCGCGTTACATCCCTCGAACGGCAGATAGCCCACCAGGCGGGCATGCCGCCGAACGGACACCCGGCGACGGGCCGTCCCGAAGTACGCCTCCGTCGCCACGGCGTCCTGCTCATAGCTCAGGTGGTCGGCGACAGAGGCCAAGAGCTCGACGAGCGTGATGCCGAGGTCAGCCGGCGACCACTCCGTCCACTCGGGTGCCAGGAGCGCGAGACGGTCCAACATGATCCGCCGGAAACTCGCATAGTCCTTGGCCAGATAGTTGATGTCCGGCTTCGCGAATGGCTCGGGCGGGCACACAACCGCGGTGTGGCAATCGAGATCGGTCGGGCAGGCCACCTTGAAGGAAAACGACAGGATCGCCAGTTGCGGGTCGAATCCGGCCGGCGGATCGGACTCTCCAGGCCCGGCGACCAACTGCAGGGTGTACTGGGAAAAGTCTCCGGGCTGATCGACAATCACGGTGAGGAGATTGCGGGCGGCAGTGACGCGCGCCACGCGGATCTCGGTGATGCGCACGCCGCCACTGATGACAATGTTCGCGGCCGTCAACTGGGGCGCCGCAGGCACTCCGTTGGCCTGCCCCGGCAGGGGATGAATGAAGTGCACCTGCAGGGTCGTCTGTTCCGGGGTCGCCACCTCAAGGAAATCCATGCCGTTCAGGACCGGCTTTCCATCGCTCCCGGTCTTGGTCCGGACATCCGTTCGGCGAAGGTCGATTTTGCTGTGGATCTGCGTCACAGCGCTCATATCGTCCGCATCACCTCCACCGCCCGGCGTTCCCGGGTTTGTCTCAGGACATACCGGACGGTTACGCGCAGGGCCGCCTCTTCACGGCGCACCTCCACGCCCTCCACCATCAAGACGTCCCCCAGCCATTGTTGCAGGGCCCCATGCACGCTCACCTGCGTGGCCGCGACCAGGGCATCGCTGTTCGGAGCGAACACCAGTTGCATGAGACCGCTCCCGAACGTCGGACGATTGACCCGTTCGCCGGGGGCTGTGAACAGGACCTGCTCGATCAGATCGCGCACATGCTCCGCCTCGCCGGTCATCGCCGTCCGTCCGCTGCCGTCAAATTGAAAGGGGTAGTCCAGGGCCATGATCGTTACATCCCCGTGACTCGCGCCTGCGTTGACGTAATCATCAGCGGCGTCCCGTTCGGCGCACACATCGCCTGACTGTCGAACAAGATTACAGGCATTCCTCCGGCAAACACTCGGGTTGCACTCGTGACCAGTTGCGCCATCAGGCAGGGACTGGGCGTCGTACCTGCAACGAATGGGCAACCCGCCACCGTGTATGGAGTCGGCTGCGTGGCCACCGGCTGCCCATTCACCAACACCCGCGGGTTGGAAGATGACGGCATCGCTTGACCTCCGTGCGCGCACAGCACGGTCGCCCCAAGATGAACCACAAAACCCGGCATCGGCCTGATCCCCTTCGTCCCAACTCCTTCGCTACATCGGCTCCGTCATCCGCATCGCACGCGCGTCACAACACGGTCAGCGCCCCGTTGTTGATCGTGACGGGCGAGCCCGTGATCGTGATCGCCGGCCCGTTCATCATGATCGTCGCGCCCTTGCCGTTGGTGATCGTCACCCCGACGTCGTTCATCAAGATCATCGCCCCGGTCGTCGTCTTCAGCATGATGCCGCCGGTCGGTCCCGGCACGTCGCTCAAGAGCAGCGTGTTCTGTCCGGTCGTTTGAATGACGATATTCTGTCCCGGCGGAGGAGGCGGCGGCGCCAACGCCAAGGCCGGCACCTCCGCCGCAATTCCCCAAAATCCTCCGACCCAGATGGGATAGTCCGGTTCCCCCTGCTCGAACTCGATCCATACGCCCGAGCCGACCTGCGGAAGGACGAAGATACCCTGCTGCTTTCCGGCGATCGGCACGCAGGGCATGGCCCAACTGGAAATCGACAGGCCGAACACGTCCGGCACCATCACCTGAATGCGACCGATCTGCATCGGGTCAAGGTTGTTCACGACCGTGCCCCGGTATTTGCCGTAAAACTTCTCCCCGACGTCGCTCTGCTGCACATCCGCCGCGCTGTCAATTTCATTCATGCCGGCACCTCTTGGAGCGTCGAAATCAACCCATTCCGCGACAGCGTAAAGTTCTGCTTGTACTCGCCGCGCTTGATCGTGTGCGTCACGCTCGTGACGTAGTACAAGCCATCGAAAGCCGTTCCGGCCCCCCGAACCCCGACCAGTCTTCGCGCCTTGAGGACCCGCCCGTAGCGGAGCACATCCAGGCTCCCGGTGCCTTTCACGGCATCCGAAGATTTCGCCGCCTTCGCCACCCCGATCAGCAGCGCCTCGACAGGCGAATATTTCGCCATGCCGCGAACCGGCTTCGTCTGCTTCGGGATGGGCGGAATCAATCCGAGCGGCGGATTCAGCGGGGTGATATCCAGCACCGGAATGGGGATGATCGTCTTCGATTCCTTATTATGGAGGTAGATGATGGGAAGCGTGCGGTTTTCGGTGTCGAACGTGAAACTCAGCGACTCCACGTTCGTATGGGCATCCATGTTGATGTTCAGCGCCGGCTGTGGAACACCCACCTTGATCTCAGGTCCCCAATAGGCCACGCTGGTCCCGATTTCAGGCCCTGGTTCGAGATAGAACGCATACCCGACCCGCTTCGCCAGCCATCGGATGTAGTTGAGATCGGTTCCACGCTGATTTGGAATCCTCTCGATCGGGATCGGCACGTCGATCAGGATGCTGGGGATCACCATCGGAAACACGCCAAAGGGCAGATACTTGGCCAGCATCAAGACGACGCGCGCTTCCGCCGGCATGGCCGGGTAAGGAATATTGAATTCCAGGTAGTCCATCACCGCGGTGAGGTCCTTCCCCTTGACGATCAAGGTGGCATGCGCCGCGTCCGTGCCCGGCTTGATCTCATGCTGCGTCATCACCCCGTCTATCAGGACTTCCGTCGCGCCATTGATGACCACGGCGATGACCACCCGAATCAGCGGAATCGGCGAGCCGGCGGACAGCAGAAAGATCGTGTGCAGGGGGGAGCGCGTACCGAGCGCGAACGTGAGCTCGAACCCGTTCATCTTGTCGTCCGTGCTCGTGATCACCTGCACGTTGGTCAAGGCGTCGAGCACCTCCTGCGAGACAGGGATCGGCACCATCGGCCCGATCAACAAGCTGACGTGGACTCCTTTAAACACCGGTCACTCCCGTGATGCCTTCCGGCAAGGTGATGCGGATCCGTCGTCCGACCTCTTCCAGCAGCTCTTCCGGCCTCAAGACCCCGTTCGCATCGCAGATGCGCCAGAACAACTCCGGGTCGCCGAAATACCGCGCAGCCAGGTGATCCAGCCGCTCGCCCTGCACCAGGGTATGTTCCTGAAGCAGTGCAAACTTCTCCGGTGGCGGAATGAACCGGCGCTTCACATACAGCACCGTGGTCCCGTCCGGCATCCGATGCACCGCCGTGGGGACCGCGTGATAGCGGCTGTTCGGCGCAAACAGCACCTGATTGAGAGGGGCCACCTGCATCAAGAACTGCAATGGATCCGTCATGGAATCGCTCCGATGCCGAGCACGTTCAATGTTCCGCCTTGGTGCTGGGCGGCCAGTTGCTCTTTGACCTGGAGATAACTCATGAACAACGTGCCCGCCTTGTGGCCGAAGCCGACGTCGTCCACCGTCAGCACGCGCATGCCCAAGCTGACCTTGGCACGGATGGGATTCAGCGCCGGATCGAAGGCCTCTTCGGTCACGCTGAACTCTGTCAGCCGCACCGGCACCACGCGCGTTTTGCTCCAGACAAACAGGGTGAGCGGCGTTTCCATCGGCGTGATCTCCAGCTTGCCGGCTTGGGCCAGCGCGTTGTTGGCCAGCAATTGACCGCTGGTCGGGTACACGATCGTCTCCAGGGCGGCCAACTGAGGATGAATGCCGACCGCGGCGGCCACGGCATCGGCGAACTCGAGTTGATCCGTCCCGTCGATTTCCGCTTCCACTTTGATCGTCTCGACCGGAGGCCCTTTTAAGCGCAGCACCTCCGACCGGTCGCCGCCCTCCGTCCCTACCCCTTTGATCTGCAGCGTGCGGCTCAGGGAATCGGGGTTGTATTGCAGCGCGATAATGCGCTGGACCATGGCCGTCTCCGGATCGATCAAGACCAAACCGCCTTTCAGCAACCGAGGCGAGTTGGGGAATGTGCTCATGTGTTCACCTGCACCACAAGGTTCTCCGGCACGCAGAACGGTTACGAGAGATCCATCGCCAGCGTCGTGTACGAGTCGGCATTGAGCAACGGATCGGTGCCGGCGCCGGGATACGTCGGGGTCGAGCCCGAATGCCCGTGCCAGCCGGAATACTGATCGACGATAAATTTGGAAAAGGCCGCGTGGAACGATTCATGGAGCACACACCCGGCTTGATACACGCTCGATGTCCCTTCATCCAGCGTGACATTCCGGCAGATGGTTGCCTCGTGGCCGCCCGCTCCCTTGTTCGCGAATCCACAGGCGCCGTTCGCGCATTCTGTTTCCTCGGCCCCGGCGCACCGGATCGGAATCGTGCTGATTTCGCGATAGCCTCTTCGCAATCGGCCCACGATCAGAGGGATGTTGGCGGCGACCCCGTAGGTCGGTCCAAAATTACGGCGCAGGCTCTTGACGACCTTGGAAGGTGTCGGCATGGTTTCCATTTTGGCGATCGCCTTGTTGAGCCAGCCTCTGGCATCGAAGATGGACTGATGCACGATCTTCCGCTCCTCGGCCGTGCAACCAGGGTTGGCCCCCAACCGCTGGAGGCAAGTTCCGTATCTCCAGGCTGCCTGTTCACCGGACCCCGCACCCTCCTGCTGCACGACATGGGTCAGCTCATGCGCCAGCATCCGCTGTCCATCCCTGGTATCAGGCCGATACTGTCCCTTTCCGAACACGATCTGTCTTCCCACCGTATAGGCCAACGCATGGACGGTGTGCGCAGATTCTGCCGCCCTTTCATCGGTATGCACACGCACCTTGGAAAAATCATGGCCAAAGCGTGTTTCGAAATACGCTTGTGTGGCCGCATAGAGTGGCTGGCCGGAAGACGCCAGCACGTTGTTCACGATAGAGGGAGCCTCCATGCTGGCTATTCCCTCGCCAACTTCTCGTCGCTGGATTAACGGGAACACGGACGAAGATTTCTCCCCCTTTGATCCTGGAACCGGCATCCTCATGATCTGTTCGGCCACCCGATCCGCTTCTTGTTCGTATTGATCACCCGCTTCGTTGATCCGCAATGTCGCCTGAAGGGGTTTCCCAAACAGTTTTCTTTGCCGACACTCGGCGCAGGTGCCATTCAACCCCGCCGAGCCCCCGCAGGCGCACTGCCGCTGGATAAGACCGACCGAAGCTGCAGTATTGCCCCTTCCAGGCGCTGGATAGGGATGCGTGTGCCTTCCGATTCGTGATTTCCTCTCCACCTAATCCTTCTCCGGTTTCGTGGTGGCGCTCTTGTTCGAGAACTTAGGGTTCGTTCCTCCGACGCCTTCCGTCTCGGACCAGTCGGGGTCTTTCCCTGGCTTCAGCACTTTTTTCCCAGGTTGAGTGAGCCCGATGATCTTGGTGTGCCCAATGACCTTGGATCGCCAAAACTCAGCGGAGGCTTTGGCAAAATCCTGCCCTGTTTTTCCCTGGAATCCTTCACAGGAACGGTAATACACCTCGGCATCGGCGTCGCAAATCGTGCGCCTTAACAGGACGAGCCGCCTCTGACGAGGAGTGAGTCGATCGTGCCATTCCCGATACCCGGGGGCTGACCGCGGACCGTCGCCATATTTTTCAATGTCGGGAATCCTGAAGTCATTGATGGTGAATTCGTCTCCCGTCTTCGAAATGTACATGGCGTTTCCGGCGCTGCCGTGACTGAGGAATTGGATCTCTTCGGTGCAATCACAATCCTCCTCGGCATACACTGAAAGAATTCGGAACAGCATTTCCTCGATACTGTCACCCGACTGTATGGCATACCCTCCCCACGCGCCCAGTTCGAGAGCCACCGCCGCCCTTTCCCAGAGCCAACGGAGTTTCGTCGGCTCTGTGCTGTCATACACGTAGAAATTGCAACGGGCTCTTTGAAGCATGGGGGCGGCGGCGTTTGAAAACGCGCGCACCTCGGGCCGGCCGTAGGACGGATCGCCAAGAGCATGAGCCTCCCGATTCAAGTGAGACGTGAAACTCTTCTGCTGCGCGTTGCGCTGTTGAATTGTGTGGGTAAGCTCGTGCGCGATGAGGTGACGCCCCTCGGGACTCTGCGGGTTATATCGACCCGCCCCAAATACGATATTCGGCCCCACGGCGTAAGCCATGGCATCGACCGCTCGGGCGGATTGTGCCGCCTTCCCGTCCGCGTGCACGCGCACCT
>DATIBM010000352.1:0-10512 GCA_035457545.1 Nitrospiraceae bacterium | reverse complement strand
ACACTATGGCGCAGGACCAAATTCTCCGCCCAATCCTGCGGGCACGTTCATGATCGCGTTGGGATCCGTCGAGATTTCCCAGGCGTTGTCATGGCTGGCTCCTGAAGAGGTCCAACCCCTGGCGTAGAGGAGCGAGAGGACCGGTTCGCTGCCGGAAGCCGCGCCGCTTGAGGTGGACCAGGTGCCGATGACGCGTCCCACGACCGTGATGCGGGCCCAATGCCGATACTGGCCAGAAAACCGGCTCCGGCTCGACGCGGTCACCCAGTAGTAGCCGGCCTCGGGACTGTCCTGCGTCACCGGACGGTGGGGTCGGTAGGTATCATCGAGCGGACGATTCTTCAACCTGACCCAGAGTTGGTCCTGATCCAGCCGCTCCTCGACGACCACTCCACCCAGGATCACGACCTTGTCACGATATCGCTCGGGATGGGCCATGAGCGCCGTCAAGGTCACGTCCTTTTCCGCCTGCGCGAGGTACCGCGGAGGAACCGGCGGACGGCAGCCTTCCGTCACACAGGCAGCGAGGAAGAGGAGGGCGATAAAGGCCAAGCGAGGCGGTTTCATGCGAGCGATCGGCTTGACGACAACGAGGCGGTCGGCTTGCTCATGGTGCTGGCGATCGGATCTATGTCGGCCCTACAAGTTTCTGCTTGCCTTCAAGATAAAGTGGCGACAGGGGTTTCCTTGATACCCTGGAGCGGGGATCGGATGCAACAGGCCATTCCGAACCGGCCGCCTCCCGTTTCGCCCGCTCGGCCAGGATATCGGCTTGCCTTGTCGGTTCGGGAATCCGGTAGCCTCTGCCGCAAGAGAGCGTCAATCGGACGGCCTGGGCCAGGCCGACGCGGTGACCGACCGAGACAAACACCGGTCGCACGTTGTCGCAGGTCCGAAGGACCGAGCCGATCACCTGCTTGTCGCGACTGAGAAGCGGGGAGGTTGCTCCCCGCTTGGGCCCTGGCTCGCGATAGGCGCCGATCAACCGTGACTTGGCGCAGCCGATCGTCGGCTTCTCCAGGCAAATGCCGATGTGGCAGGCCAGGCCGGCCGAGCGGGGATGCGACAGGCCGTGTCCATCGACAAACACGATATCGGGTTCGTGCCGGAGTTTCGAGAAGGCGCGCAAGAGGGCCGGTGCTTCACGAAACGACAGGAGACCGGGAACATAGGGAAAGGATAGGCGATGGCGCGATACAACCGTCTCCAGGATCTCCAGATCGGGATAGGCCAGCACGACGACCGCCGCGTAGACCACTCCAGCGCGAAGATCAAAGGCGGCATCGGCTCCCGCGACCAACTTCGGACGGGGCACCCGGCCCCGAGGGATGACGAGGGCTCGTATCTGTTCTTGAATCCGCACCGCCTCGCGCGGGGTGACCGTCCAGGAGTGGAGCTGCCCGATGTTCATGGCCCTGCGGCTCCGTCCCTGATCCGGGCCAGGCGATCGAGGAACGAACTCCACTGGGTTCCTGGCCAGAACGCGCGATGGCAGGTGGGACAACAGATAACGGTGGGGTAGTGGGCCGCCACAAACGGCGGGATCAGCGGAGCGGCCTCGGCCGCCGACATTGGAATGAGCGTGGTATTGCAGTCGGCGCACCGGTGGGCCGTGTGGTCGCCGATAGAAAGGCACAGCCCGAGTTCGCGTTGAAGCTGACGAAGTTGGTCCTGGAGGTGATCGTCGACGATCAGGCTATGCCGCCCGCGAAGCACACGCCGCCGGACGAGATAGCGGTCCCGGGTCAGAAGCCATCGGTTTTCGGCGAGGACGCGCGCGGCCAACTCATCGTCGGCGATGAATGGCTCATAGGCCGTATCGTAGCCGAGGATCCGGAGCCAGCGCGCAAGCCGCCCGAGCATCGCGTCGGCAAAAAAGGCCCGGGCGAAGCCGTCGTCGTGGCTGGTCCTGTCGGCGTGATCGGCCTGGTTGGACGAGACCTCCTGCGGCATGCGCCATTGTACCCTGGACCGTCTGAAATCCTGTAGGCGCGGGCTTCGCGCATTTGTCGAGCCTTGTCTTGAATGGCTGCACGAACGACGGGTAAGCTGGGCCGGGAGGTCGTTCATGTCCAAGGAAGATGGCAGAGAAGATCCTGGCCATAGAGCGGCCGAAGCCGCGCAGGATCGAGAGGAGCGGAGAGACGGGGAGGAGACCCGAACACAAGACCGTCAGCCGGAGCTGCTGGTCCGGCGACTCCTCGATCAACAGCCGGAGTTCCTGGGATTCTTGCGGCGACGGCTCGGCAGCGAGGTAGTCGCGGAGGATCTGTTGCAGCAGAGCCTGGTCCGGGCGGTCGAACGCTACCATTCGCTCAAGCACGACGAAAGCGTCGTGCCCTGGTTTTATCGGATTCTGCGCCACGCGGTGATCGACTACTATCGGTCCCACGAGGCGGAAGCGCGCCGCGATGATGCCTATCTCCGCGATCTCGTCCAGGCCGGCGAGGACCAGGAACCGGCGTTCGATGAGCTGAAACCCTCCGTGTGCGCCTGCCTCTCTCGCCTGTTGCCGGCGCTCCGGCCGAACTACGCCGAATTGATCCGCCGCATTGATCTCGGCGGCGAATCTCCCCAACTGGTCGCCGAAGAGCTGAACATTTCACAGAACAACCTCACGGTCCGGCTCCACCGAGCCAGGCAGGCCCTGAAGGAAAGGCTGGAAGAGACCTGCGGGGTCTGTACGACCCACGGTTGCCTCCATTGCACCTGCGAATGAGCCGCGGTCTGAGCCCTTGACCCACACGTGCTTCTCCCTTGTCGTGCGGGCAGTCGCACCGCACTGTAATAATCGACACCCTCCTCCGTCTGTAGTGGTGAACAGGCGAGATCCTTCGCCGGTCGACGATAAGGAGGGGGACGATGATCACCACAGAACAGGCGCCGGCAACCTTGTCTCACCATGGACCTCATCACCATCGGGACCACAGGCATGACCACCGTCAGCACCAAATGGACGAGGACGACAGGGCCTCCTTGAATCGGGTGGCCTTCTCCGCGACGGTCCATTGCTTGACCGGCTGCGCCATCGGCGAGGTCGTGGGGATGGTGATCGGGACGGCCTTGGGATGGGGCAATTGGGAAACCGTGGCCTTGGCCGTCGGGCTGGCCTTTGCGACCGGGTATGCCATGACCCTCTGGCCGTTACTCCGTGGCGGGCTTGCGCCGGCGGCGGCGTTGGGGCTCGCCTTTGCCTCGGATACCCTGTCCGTCACGACGATGGAGATCGTGGATAATGGATTGATGCTGGCCATTCCCGGCGCGATGGAGGCCGGGCTGGGAGATCTCCTGTTCTGGGGCAGCCTCGCGCTCTCCATGATTCTGGCAGGGGTCGCGGCCTTTCCGGTCAACCGGTGGTTGATCGCCCGCGGGCGAGGCCATGCCTTGGTGCATGCGCACCATCGTCACCACTGATGTGAAGACGCTCAATTGATGTGAAGACGCTCTATGAAATGCCGGCGCGCCCTGTGAGATACAGGGCGCGCCATCGATGGACGGTATGAAGCGGTATGAATAGGCTCAATCTTGCATGGTCCGCCGGCGCGCTTCTGTTGCTGGTCGGGCTCGGGACGTTCGCCGGCTGCTCGGAGTTCGAGCCGCGAGACAAACGGTTTTACTACCGGGCGCTCTGGAACTTCGCCCTCCGGGAAGACTTGGCCGAGTTGGACAGCGAGTTCAACGGCGTGGACTTCGGGCATGCGAATCTCTACGAAAATCTCTTGCTGACCGGAGGCCGGGACGTGGACGCGATCGAGAACCGGGCCCGGAAGGAGACGCTGGCGTTTATTGCGACCAAACCGACGCTGAATCCCAACGAAGAAGCGATCGCCCCGGCCTACATGAAGCTCGCGTGGCGCGCCCAGAATACGTTCGACGAAGCGCATGCGTTGCATCGGGCGACGTACGACATCATGGTGGCCGACTTGTCCGACCGGGAGGAAGAGGCGGCGATCCGGAAGGTCCTGGCCTATTATCAGGACAGCCGCTATGCGCTGACGGCCCGGCGGTTGGATCACCGCCGCCTGGATGCGTTCCCGTACTCCGGTGAGTTCCGGCGGCTCTTTCCGCTGTTCAACGCCACCATCTGGTCCTATCACTATCTGCAAGTGGCGGTCTATGACCCGCTGCAGGCCGCCCCGAATCTCGACGCGAAAACGCGCGCGGTCCGGCCGATCTTGAGCGCCTATCGCGGCTATCTGGAACGGCCGCCGGTGCACTGGACCTTCATGCCCTTGACCGCCGAGTACAGCCCGTCGTTCGCCGCCCGCTATCCGGAGGTGGCGAATATCTTCGACAACCTCCACATGTTGCACGACAACATCAGCGACATCCTGGCGAGCGGCTTGCTCCCGACCTGGGAGGCCAAGCGGGCCGAGATCTATCGCCTCGTGGATTCGTACTACCTCGCCTCCGCCGATGCAACTAACCCCATGATCATGCGAGAAGGCGGCGAAGCGCATCCCGGATCTCATTCCGAGCGGCCTTTGGATAGAGATCCCGCGTCGCCGAGTCCGACAGCGCCGGCTCAGGGCCACCGGCATCACGAGGGCAAGTAACCATGCGCCCGTGGCTGGTCATCCTTGGCCTCGCCATTGCCGGCCTTGCGGCCTCGGCCAACCTGCCAGGCCAACCGGCGCTCGCGCTGGACCATGACAATCTCGATCCGAATCGGCCGATTGCGATCGAGGACGCCTACGCCATCCCCGAGGGCGAGATGGGGGTGGAAGGAGGCGTCCGGTTCAACGACCGTCGCCGAGGCCGGACGCAGGCGACCTTTCAGCCGCAGATCATCTATGGCGCCTTTCGCAACACGCAGATCGAAATTCAGGGCGATCTGTTCACGGACCCGCAAACCGTGGTCGGCGCCAACAAATCCGGCGACCTGCACCTGGGTCTGCTCTATAACTTCAACACCGAGACGTTGAGGCTGCCGGCCTTCGCGGTGCGCGTGGAGGCGGACCTGCCGACCGGCGTCAACTCGCGCGGCGTCGATACGCAGATGACCGGGATCATGACCCGCTCGTTCGACCGCTGGCGCCTGCACGTCAACGCCGGCTATACGGTGCTGGGGTCGCCGCAAGGCCAGGAGCGGCCGGGGACCTATCGCGCCATCGTGGCCGTCAGCTATCCGCTCGGCTATCCCATGCGGTTTCGCGAAACACTGATTGCCAGTCTCTACACGCGCCAATCCGACCTTCGAGGACAGTCGAACCATACAGGCATCGAAATGGGCCTGCGGCATCAATTCACCTCTCGCGTTGTGCTCGATGCCGGGATTGGAACGGAATTCCTCGGCCCTGCCGACCGGGCGGCCGTGCAGGGGACGGTGGGAGTCTCGGTGGGGTTTTAGGAAAGGATCAGACGTCATCCGTCAGGCGTCAATCGTCAAGCGAGAAGGCTGGTTGAAACAACGAAATGAATATCGAGGGAACCTCACTTCCGATAGACTGGTGCCGACATACGTTCCTCATCCGCGACCAGGGTGGCCGTGATAAACCAGCCGGTGAATCGGAATCCCGCTCCCGCAGCGAAGGCGGAACCCAAAGAGCGTCGTGGCCGCCGCGTGCCGATCGAATGCCGCCTGTTCCTCTTCGGAGCGAACGACTTCGAGGCCGAAGCGCGGGTGCTCGATCTCTCCGCGGGGGGCTGTCGGGCCGAGTCGAGCAGTCCGGTCGAAGTGGGGATGGAACTGAAACTCTCGTTGTTCCTGACCGACCATCCCTGGCCGATCAGAATCGACGGCGCCATCGTGCGCTGGGTTTCTGGGGACACGTTCGGAGTCGAATTTTTTTCGATCCGACCCGCCGTTCAAGACCGCATCAGAAAGTTCGTCAGGGACCATCCTGCTGGCAAGCTGTAATCCCACGTGAAACCGTGAGACGCGAAACGCCGGACGTCTCCTCTCGCTTGAAACTGTCGCGCCCAGAGCCGTAAGGTTCGGCTCGGTATGAAGCCGGTGGCGCAGGAAGAACGGACGGGCTGTGGGATCGCGGCCGTGGCCACCTTGGCCGGCGTCACCTATCAAGAAGCCAGGAGGGTGGCGCTCCGACTTGGCATCAGCGCCTCAGATCCGCTCCTCTGGTCGGACCAGTCCCACGTTCGCCGGTTGCTGGCCCGGTATCACATTCACCCGGCCAAGCGCGAAACGCCGTTTCGATCCTGGGAGGCGCTGCCGGCCGTCTCGCTGCTGGCCATCAAGTGGCATCGCGCGAAGGGACAGGCCTTCTGGCACTGGGTGGTATTTTGGCGAGGTCCGGACGGTCCGGTTGTGCTCGATTCCAACCGATCGCTGCGTTCCCATCGCCGCAGGGACTTCGGCCGCATGAAGCCGAAATGGTTTATCCCCTCACCTTGCCTCGACCGTCGAGCAGCCGTCATTCGGCAGAGCCCAACCCTCGGCGGGGATGAACGCTGTCAATTCGATCGTTCCGACAAGGCGATCGCCACATCCGTTTCGAGCGCAAATCGTCCCCGTCCCCGCGGGACAAGCCGGATGTCGGGGCACTTCTGCTCCAAACGTTTGCGCAGCAGAATCAGCCGGCTTTCGAGGTTGTCCTTCAATTCCGGCAGGCCCAGCCACCCATCCATGCGCAGCGCCCGATTCGTGAACTCCGTCCGGCCTTCGTCCTGGTATTGGCGCAAAATCCGCCACAGAATGCGGCCCGGCACGTTCCGGATCAGGTATTCACCGTCCACGAAGACACAATCATCCTCCCGGAAGAAGCAGAACGACCGAAGTCTTGTGGCAGGAGGAGATGCCGGTGGGCGCGCCGGTCGTCCCGGCTCCAAGGGAGCAGCCTCTTCGCTCTCCCGGCCGAGCTGGTCGATGCCCGCGGCCAACTGCCCGCCGATGATCGCGAGCAACGTTTCTTCCTTCGCCTGAAACGCCGCCGGGTCCCGGCTTTCCACCGCCAGCACGCCCACGAGCCGGCCGCGGGCCTGGAGCGGGACCGCAAGCTGGCTGCAGGCCGCCTGCAATCCTGGCAGCGGGATTTCCCGGCTGATCTGGCCCAACCCCCCAAGCCTGTCCGCCCGATCACGGGCGGCTCGCGCATAACGGAGGCTGTGGTCCAGGCCCGCGAGCCTGAGGCCCCGCTTGGCGAGCGCGACAGTCCCGATCAGTCCTTCCCCGTAGCTGATCTCCGAGCCCACCCCGTTGGCCGGATAGCCGCGGCTCGCGATCGTGAGCAGCTTCCGGGTCTTGTCCTCGGCGAGCAGAATCAGCGCATGGCGGAAGCCGAAAAACTCATCGAGCAACTGTAGCGTGCCGTCGAGCAGGTCGCCCAGCAGCTCGGCGCGGTTGATCCGTTCGACGATGACGCGAAGGGCCGCCAGCTCATGGCTGACGAACAGCGGATCGGCGCGCTCGGACGGAGGCGGCTCGGGCAGCCTGGTAAAGCCTGCCACCCGCTCGATCTCCAGCACGCGGTAGACGTCGGCGGCGCGCAGGCGAAAGACCTCCGACATGCCCACGTGCGAGGCGATGGCTTGAAGCTGGAGCGACATGGACTCGAACAGCGGCCCGGAGGATTCGGACCGCTCGTAATGGAGGCGCATCCGGTAGGCCTGCAACGTGCGAGGATCCATGAACATGATGCAGGCGTAGGGGTGCTCGGAAATGTTCCGGTGGGTCTTGTTGAAAAACTGAAACGAGATGGCCACGTGGGACGCATCGACATAGTAGACCTGGCTGACGAAACTGATGTTCGGGGTGCCGTCTCGCGAACAGGTGCTGATCGCGGCGGGGATCATGCCCTGAAAACAGGGCCACAGGGATTCAAGCGACGGCGTATCGTCCCCCATCGATTACGCCCTGTCCCCGGCGCCGGGCCCCGGCGTCTGGCCGAATGACTCCTGCACCTCGACTTCGACGGCGAGCACCGGGTCGGTGATCAGGGCCTCGCAGAGTTCGGCCGGGACCCCGACGGCCACGAGTTCGCTGAAAAACTCGCGCTTCCATCGATGTCGGTGTTCCTCGTCCCGCTGGTCGGGAGGGCGAATAAGCCGGACGGCGCCCTTCAGTTGGCAGGCGGTGTGGTCGCTGGGTCTGGTGCAGGTGATCGCGATGCGGCCGTTCTCCCGGAGGTTGGCGAGCGTTCTCCGCGAGATTGTTTCAGTCAGGTACACGGTGACGGAGGCGGCATCCGGCTCCACCCTGATGCCCCACGCCCTCGTGCATTCGGGCATGAGAGCCTGGTCGCGGGTGCCGATCATGACCGAGACGCCGGTCTCCAACAGATCACGCAGGGGTTGGGGAATCATCGTCGGTCGAGCCGGCCTGATCGCCGTTAGGGAAAAAGTAGCGACAGCTTAGCATAGTTTTAGGGAAAAGCCGCTCGCGTTCCGTGCTAGAGTCCACCCGCCAGACAGATAACCATGTCGAACCGACATCCGGTTCGCCACCGATTCTCACAAGCAGAAAGGAGTGCTTCCATGAATAGCCGACATGGTCGAATGGTTACGGCGTTGAACCTCTTGCTTGTTTCAGCGATGGCCGTCGGGACGACGGTGATGCCGGTTCATCAGGCGGCCGCCGAGCAGGCCGGCGCCGGGCCCGTGATTTTCACCGCCCATGATTATGGATTCAAGGGGCCGGATCGGATCACAGCCGGGATGACGGCGGTGCGGGTGGTCAATCAGGGGAAGGACCTGCACCATGTGCAGCTCGTGAGGTTGGCCAAGGGGAAAACCGCGGCGGACTTTGCTGCCGCGATGAAGGAAAACCCGGCTCACCCGCCGGCCTGGGCGACCTTTGTCGGCGGCCCCAACGCGGTGGTGCCGGGAGGCCAAGCCGAAGCCATCATGCTGCTCGATGCCGGCGAGTACGTCTTGCTCTGTTTGATCCCGAATGGGCAGGGCGTTCCGCACCTGGCTCTGGGCATGCAGAAGCCCGTGACCGTCATGCCGGCCAAATCCGCGGCGTTCGCCGAGCCGAAGGCCGACCTGACCATTACCCAATCCGATTTCAGCTTCTCTCTCTCGCAACCGGTCAGGGCCGGACACCACATGATCCAGGTGACCAACAAGGGCGCGCAGCCACATGAGGTCGTGGTGGTGAAGCTGGCCCCCGGCGCAACCGCGAAGGATTGGGCTGCTTCGTTCGAGCCCGGCGCATCCGGTCCGTCCCCCGGGCTGCCCGTCGGCGGCATCGTGGGGATCGAAAAAGGAGGCCGGGGCTATTTCATAGAGGATTTCGAAGCCGGCCGGTATGGGTTGCTCTGTTTCTTCGAAGATCCGCAGACCGGCGCGCCCCATTTCACCAAGGGCATGATGCTGGATTTTGCGGTCGAGTAGCATCCTTCGTTCCTATGCGCGGCCGGCCGGATGGACCGGCCGGCCGCGCGCTCTTGTGCCTCGCGCGAGCCTGTGCTAGGAAACTACCTTCCCAAACAGGAAGCGCGGTCCTCTCCGATGTCGGACGGAAGCAATCTCTCTTCCGTTGGCCGGCTTCCTTCGATCCGGAAGCATTCAATAGCTTGTCGTGGGTCGTGCCGTGAACGGTCTGGCGTCGGCCGATCGGTGAGTGGAGGAATCATGATGATGAGACCATATGGTGGCGTGATGCGGGGCTGGCTCTCCGGGCTCATCCTGTTCTGGGTGCTTGCAGGCGCCGCTGTGTGGGCCGATCAGGCGCGCCATCCAGGTCATGCGCCAGCCGGCGGAGAGAGCGGCACGCCGCTGTTCGACAACCTCGGCAGGCTCCACCATCCCATCACCACCACGTCGCCCAAGGCACAGCAGTACTTCGATCAGGGATTGCGGCTGGTCTTCGCCTTTAATCACGAAGAAGCCATCAATTCGTTTGAGGAGGCGGCCAAGCTCGATCCCAAGGCGGCGATGCCCCATTGGGGGATCGCCTTGGCGCTCGGCCCGAACATCAACATGCCGATGGACCGCGAAGCGGAGAAACGGGCCTATGAAGCGATTCACCAGGCTCGTTCCCGTGCCGGAGGCGCAAGTGCAAAAGAGCGGGCCTACATCGAGGCGCTGGCCCTGCGCTATTCCGTCGATCCCAATGGGAAGCGGGAGACGTTGGATCGGGCCTATGCCGAGGCGATGGGAAAGGTGGCGGCCCAGTACCGCGATGATGCTGATGCCGCGACCCTCTACGCCGAGGCGATGATGGATCTTCAGCCTTGGGATTATTGGACGCCGGAGGGACAACCGAAGGGCCGCGCCAACGAGATCGTCTCGACGCTGGAACGGGCGCTGACGTTGAACCCCGACCATCCAGGGGCCTGTCATTATTACATCCACGCGGTCGAGGCCTCGCCGAAACCCGAACGGGCGCTGCCCTGCGCCAGGCGCTTGCCGGCTCTCATGCCGGGCGCCGGCCACCTGGTCCATATGCCGGGGCACATCTACTTGCGGTTGGGCATGTACAAGGAAGCGGCAGAGCAAAACGTCCATGCGGTCTCAATCGATCACGATTATCTCGCGCATCGCAAGCTCACCGGCGTCTATCCGATGGGCTACTATCCCCACAACGTGCACTTCCTCTGGTCGGCCTTG